>JAIPCE010000111.1 GCA_021738345.1 Rhodoferax sp.
ATCACGCGCTGGCGCATGCCACCCGAAAACTCATGCGGATACATGGAAACCCGGCGCGCGGCTTCCGGAATCTTGACCGCGTCCAGCATGCGCACCGAGGCAGCACGGGCGGTGGCGCGGTCCTGCCCCTTGTGGAACTCTAGCACCTCGGTCATTTGCCGCTCCACCGTGAGGTAGGGGTTGAGCGAGGTCATGGGGTCCTGAAAAATCATGGCCATGCGGTTGCCACGGATCTGGTTGAGCTGCGCTGCGGGCATATCCAGCAGATTGGCACCCCGGTACAGCGCCTGCCCGGTAGCCTTGCCATTGCGCGCCAGCAGGCCCATGAGCGCCAGCACACTCTGGCTTTTGCCCGAACCGCTCTCGCCCACAATGCCCAGGGTCTGACCCTTGCCCAGGGCAAAACTCAGGCCATTGACCGCATACACCAGTCCATCGTGGGTGCTGAACTGCACCCCCAGGTTTTTTACGTCCAAAATTGTCATCGTAAGTGCCTGCCTTAGCGGTCGTTGGGGTCGAGCGCGTCACGCAAACCGTCGCCGATGTAGTTAAAGCAATAGAGGGCGGTCGAGAGCATGGCCCCAGGGAACAGCAAAATCCAGGGCGACACCTCCATCACCTGCGCGCCATCATGAATCAGTACACCCCAACTGGTCATGGGCTCCTGAATCCCCAAGCCCAAGAACGACAGCACCGACTCGGTGATGATCACCCCCGGCACGGTAATCGTGGTGTAGACCACGACCACGCCCAGCAGGTTGGGAACAATGTGCTGAAAGATGATGCGATGGGTCGGCACCCCTATGGCGCGTGCCGCTTCCACAAACTCCTTGTTGCGCAGCGACAAGGTCTGGCCACGGACCACCCGCGCCATATCCATCCACGAAAACACGGTAATGGTGATCACCACCAGGTAAAACGCCCGCCCCAGCATGGTGACCATCAGAATGGCGATCAGCAAATAGGGCACGGCATACATGATGTCGACGATGCGCATCATCACCGCGTCCACCTTGCCGCCAACAAAACCGGCCGTGGCACCCCAGGCAATACCGATGCTTACCGAGGCAATGGTGGCCATCAGACCCACCATCAGCGAAATGCGTCCACCCATCAGGGTGCGCACCAGCAGGTCGCGGCCCGAGTCGTCGGTGCCAAACCAATGCATGTTTTTGAACGTGGGCGGCTGGCTCATGGCCTCCCAGTCGGCGCTGTCAAACGCATGCGGTAACAGGTAGGGGCCGAGGATGCAGGCCAGCGTAATGCAGCACAGCAGCGCGAGGCTGAATACCGCCGCCTTATTGCGCAAGAACCGGGCACGCGCCGCCTGCCAGGGGCTACGCCCTTGCAGGTTCGGCTCCAGGGCCGCCCCCAGTGTCGCGACCAGCGCGTCGTCTTTGTTCTTCGGGATCATGGTTGGTTTTAATAGCGAATTTTGGGGTCCAGCAGCGCGTAGGCCAGATCCACCAGCAAATTGAACGTCACGGTAATCACCGTCACCAGCACCACCAGGCCCAGCACCAGGGTGTAATCGCGGTTGCTGGCACCGCTCACAATCAGTTTGCCCAGACCCGGCAGCGAAAAGATGGTCTCGGTAATCACCGCCGAAGTGATGGCCGAAATCGCCATCGGGCCGATTAGCGACACCACGGGCAGCAGCGCCGGCTTCATGGCGTGGCGCAGCACCACGGTGCGCTGCGGCAAGCCCTTGGCACGCGCAGTGCGGATAAAGTTGCTGCTCATGACCTCGATCATGCTGCCACGCATGACCCGCGCGATGGTGGCCACGTTGAGCACCACCAGCAGCGACATCGGCAAAATCATGTACCGGGGCGCAAAGTTGTCCCACCCGCCCGAGGGCACCAGCTGCAACCAGATCGCAAACACCAGCACCAGTACCGGCCCGATGACAAACGAGGGAAACACGCTGCCCACACTGCCCAGCAGCATCACCCCATAGTCGACCACGCTGTTTTGTCGCAAAGCCGCAAGCGACCCCAACGCCACACCAATGAATAGCGATATCAGCAGCGAGCCGCCACCAATCACCGCCGACACCGGCAAGGCGGTCGCCACCAACTCATTGACGCTCCAGTCTTCATAGCGAAACGACGCCCCCAGGTCGCCATGCAACAGGCTGTTGAGATACAGCAGGTACTGCTTCCACAAGGGCTCATTCATGTGGTACTTTTCCTGCAAATTGGCCAGCACCGCTGCCGACACCTTTTTCTCGGTATCAAACGGCCCGCCCGGTGTAAGGTGCAACAGCAAATAGCACACGGTAATGACCATCAGCAGGGTTGGAATCGTCGCCATCAGGCGCCGCAAGGCATACGACCACATAGGTGGCTCCTAGTGAAAACAATCAGACAAACAGAAAGAACAGGCGCAGGGGGTGCTATTCAAAGTGATGTGGTCTTTTATTCCCTCGCCCCAGCGGGGAGAGGGTGAGGGGTGGATATTTTGCATTATTGGCAGAAATCTGGAACCTGTGGCAGCCCCTCACCCCAGCCCTCTCCCCGCTGAGGCGAGGGGGCAAAACCGAATCGCCACATCACTTTGAATCGCACCCAGGCGCAGGTGGTATTCAAAGTGCGGTCCAGGCAAGTCGTGGCGGCTAGCGGTTATCGGGGTCAGATTCCAATAAGACCGCGCAGCGCCCGCAGGGATACCCAAAGGGTAGGTCTTTTTGGACTCTGACCCCAATAATTGCGGGTTTATGGAGACAGCCAAGTCGCTCAATGCTTAATGATGTACAGGTCTTTGCCGCGATAACGGTCCAAGGGGTTGGTGTTGGTGTACCCGCCCACATAGGGTTTGACCAGCCGCGGTACGGTGTATTGCAGTAGCGGCAACATGGGGTAGTCTTCCATGGCTAGTTTGGCGGCTTGGGTCAGCAGGTCTTTGCGTTTGGCGGCGTCTTGCAGCAAGTTGCCCTGGTCAATCAAGGCATCGACTTTTTTGTTGCAGTAATTGTGGTTGTTCTGGTCGTTGTCGCACTGGATCAGTGCCAGAAAGGTCGTGGCATCGTTGTAGTCGGCGATCCAGCCGTTGCGGGCTATCTGGAAGTCCTTGTCATTGCGCTTCTTGATTAGCACCTTGAACTCCATGGCTTCGAGTTCGAGGTCCATGCCGAGCTTGGTCTTCCATTCCGAGGCCGAAAAAATCGCCATTTTCTTGTGGTAATCGCTGGTGTTGTAGGCAAACTTCAGCTTGGTGCCTGGGGCGACACCAGCTTCGGCCAGTAGTTTCTTAGCTTCCTCTACGCGCTTGGCCATGGGCCAGCTGGCCCAGTCGCTGGTGGTGACATCCGCGCCATTGGTGCCTTTGACAATCACGCCGTAAGCCGGAATCTGCCCGTCAGCCGTGACCTTTTGCGCCAAAATGTCGCGGTCAATCACCATCGAGAGGGCTTTGCGTACCCGCACATCTTTCAGTAGCGGGTCGGAGTTCAGAAACGAGTAGTAGCGCAGCCCAATCATGGGCGTGTTGCGAATCTCTTTGGGGTATTGCGCCTTGTATTTTTCAAACACACCGGGGGGCAGCTGCTGTACCCACTCGTTTTCACCCGACTCATAGAGTTTGATGTCGGCGTTGATGTCCTCCACCGCCAGGTAGGTGAGCTTGGTCAGCTGCACATTGTTGGCATCCCAGTACTGGGGGTTCTTGTTCAGCACAATCTTGCTATTGACCTTCCACTCGGCCAGCGTATAGGCACCATTGCTGACCAGGTTGCCGGGTTTGGTCCAATCCTTGCCCGCCTTTTCCTGGCTTGAGCGGTGCACCGGCCCCAGCTGCAGGTTGGAAACCAGCTCAGGCATAAAGCCCACCGGGTAAGGCGTCTTGATCTCTACCGTGTATTTGTCGACCGCCTTCACGCCAAACTCGGAGGTGGGTTTTTTGCCCGAGGTAATCTCCTTGCCGTTGGCAATGAACATCCCGAAGGTTCCGGCGTATTGCGAGGCCGTCTTGGGATCGACCAAGCGGCGCATGCCATACACAAAATCGTCGGCCGTTACTGGGTCGCCGTTGGACCATTTGGCATTCTTGCGCAAGTTAAACACCCAGGTGGTCGGGTTGGTCTGCTTCCAGGTCTCGGCCACGCCGGGCACCACTCTGCCAGCGCCGTCGGTGGCGGTCAGGCCTTCAAACAGCTCGCGCGTGACGTTGTTGGCGGGCACGCCCTCGGCCAGCATGGGGTCCAGCGTGTCGGGCTCAGAGCCGTTGTTCCGGGTTAGGGTCTGGGTAGCATGCAGTTGCACGCCGGCGGGTATCTCAGCGGCAAAGCAGGTACCCATCAGGGTGGCGCACAACAAGGCGCCCGCGCTGAACTTGAAAGAAGGCAGCATAGGGGTTCCAGAATAGAGTGTGGAAAGCTGCGAATTGTAGGCAAGTCCCCAGGTCAGCCAAAATCATGGGTTTCCAGGGGACTACTGCTGCCTAAACAGGTGCGCAAAGCTGCGACTGACCTCCAGCCGCTCGGGGTGGTGCTTGAGGCTCACGCGCAAGCGACCGGTGTCGTCGCGGTGCACCGCAGCAATTTCACCCACATTGACGATGGCGGAGCGGTGAATTTGCCAAAAACGTTGCTCGTCGAGCTGCAGTATCAGCTCCCGAATGGGGGTCCGAATCAGGTACTCTTGATCGCGGGTTTGCACCCGGGTGTATTTTTCGTCAGAGCGAAAAAACAGAATGTCGTCCACATCGACCATGCGCGTGGTCTGGCCCACGCTGCACTGCAACCAGCGCAGTTTGGGCGCAGACTGTTGCGATTGCAGCTGGCGTTGTACTGTCAGCAGGGTCTGCAACAGCGCATCAACAGTGGGTGCTGGCCCGGCATCAATCGTCGCAGACGGCCTGCCAGACTGCAGGCGCGCCAAAATGCGGGCCTTCGTCACCTCCAGGCGCGCCACCTCCACGGGTTTAAGCAGATAGTCGATAGCACCTTGCTCAAACGCACGGATCGCATATTCGTCGTAGGCGGTCGCAAACACAAGGTGACCTGCCCAGCCTTCGATTGCCACGATCTCGCGTGCCGCCTCCAAGCCGGTCAAGCCGGGCATGCGAATGTCCAGAAAAACCACGTCGGGACGCAGCTCTTCGGCCAAGCGCACCGCTTCCAGCCCATCGCGTGCAAGGCCGCAGATATCCAGCTCGGGCCAGACCTGCGCCAAGCGGCTGCGCAACTGTTCGCGCAGCAGGCGTTCATCGTCAGCGATCAGGGCACGCAGGGGTGAAATATCATGTGGCATGACTTGGGGCCACATTCGTTTGGTGCGGAATCACCAGCCGCACCAAGGTGCCGCCATGGGATTCCGAGCGCAACTCGATTCGGCTGGCACCGGGGTACAACAAGGCCAGGCGCTTGCGAATATTCTCCAGACCCAGGCCGGTACCGTTGGCCGATACACCAAACACTTCGCCATCCGGCAGACCCACACCAGTGTCCGAAATGTCTACCCACAGTTGCCCCTCACGCGTTTGCGCCGCCACGCGGATGCTTCCCCCCTCTGGTTTGGGCTCAATGCCATGCTTGATGGCGTTTTCCACAATGCTTTGCAGCACCATGGGCGGAAACACCGCACCTGACAAATCCTCTGGCACCTCGATGGAAAACTCCAGCCGGTCCTCAATGCGCATTTTCAGCAGTTCCAGATAGGCGCGCACCTGGCTTAGCTCGCGTCCCAGCGTCGAAGATTCCTCGCGCATTTGCGGCAAAGCTCCCCGCAAGTAGGTGATGAGCTGTTTTTGCATGACCGATGCACGCGGCGGGTCGGTTTCTATCAGGTAATCGACGGCGGCCAGGGTGTTGAACAGAAAGTGGGGCTCTACTTGCGCTTGCAGCAGTTTCAGGCGTGCCTGCACCAGTTGCCGCTCCAACGCCTCGTGCTGTGCCTGGCTGGTGGCCGCAAGTACTTTGGCCTCGGACTCCGCCGTCTTGCGCACAATGATTTTGGCAGCAATCAAATAGGCAAAAAATGCCACCATGGCGGCAGATGCCAAATCCCCGACATAGCCGCCCAGGGTAGGCTGCGGGCCACCGTCGCGTGTACTTTTAGCGACGGAAGACTTGGTCTTTTTGTTCGGCGGCACAACTGCCGGTGCGCTGGCACCCGCTTCAGGTGCCACTGCGGCATCGGGCTTTTGTTCGCAAATCAGTACGTATTTCTGGTCGGCTACCAGTACCGGCTCTTGCGTGCATTCGAGCGCTGGGTTCAGTGGCACATCGACACGCGCCGTTGTTTCTTTCGTGACTTCAATACGCACCCGAGGCCGGTGGCGCAGATCAAGCGTATCGGCAATCCAGGACGAGGCAATCAGCACCACCAGACACAAGATAAACAGACGCGTCCAGCTCAAGGATGCCGCCCAGCCCACCACAGTCTTGTTGCCTAGCCTGATCCAGTTTAGCCAGGCACCCGATCGGGAGGGTGATGGATGGGGTTCGGAGGTCATAGCACGGAGGGATTGCGAACAGTGGTTTGGGGTGAGAGCTTAGCGGCAGTTGCCACCGATTGCTCGGTCGCTTCGCGCTGTCCCACCACAAGCACCAGCGGCAGTTGCACAAAATGGGTTTGCGCCTGGGTCGCCGGGTGGTGCGAAGCGGCGAACCCGGTGGCCACTGAACCTAGCGTGGACCAGGTCAACCCCAGGCTCAGGGTCAAGGCGGCAACTTTGGAGAGGGGCGAAATCAGTGCGGTCATGGTGGGCTCCAGGGAAGTGATGGAGCGAACTGTAGACACACAAACGCCGTCACGCACCGTGTTTGCGACAGACTGCACGGACATGAGATAGTCGGTTGAATTTGCAGCATGGGTGTGTTCAGAAAGCGGACTGCAGGCATTGGAGGTAGACGTGGTCACACTGCTCGGCCATGGCAATGTCCAGGGTGCTCAGACCGCCCACATCGTGCGTAGTCCAGGTGATTGACACCCGGTGGTAGACGTTGGACCACTCTGGATGGTGGTTGTGATGCTCCGCGGCAAGCGCGATTTGGGTCATGAAAGCAAATGCCTGCCTGAAGTCGGCCAATACAAAGTCGCGTTGCACGGCGCGGCCCGTGGGTTCGAGTGTCCAATTCGGAATTGCTTGCAATCGCCCGTTCAGCTCGGAGGCTTCAATTTTTCGCATGCGCATGTTCCATTGGCGGTGATCAGGTTCAAGCGGTCGCATGCGGCACCGACGGGCGGTCCTGCGGCAAATGCACCAGGGCTTCCAGACCGGGCGCAGCGTTGCGCAGCGTCAAGCTTCCACCATGCGCCTGGGCAACCAACCGGCACAGGTATAACCCTAGCCCAACGCCACCGTTGGAAGCAGCAAATAGCGCACCCGGGCTTAGGCCAAGTGCGGTGAGTGTCAGCAGCACGCCAAGGGTCAACCAGCCGATCATGCGCGGTCGGTCCTGCCAGACCTCGACCCGAAGACCCATTTGAATGCGGTGCCTGTCAGCTTCAGTGCATCCCCCAGGCGGTGCACGCTGCGCTTCAGGGTGTCGATCTCCAATCCGTCGAACAACAACCTTGCCGCCGCAGCCGGCGCGGCGCCAGCGGGCCGCTCGGCCACCCGGCGCCGCAGAACGGTCTGAACGTGGGCTACCAATTCACGCGGCTCAAAGGGTTTGGGCAAATAGTCATCTGCCCCAAGTTCCAGCCCGACCACCCGATCCATCACCTCTCCGCGCGCCGTGAGCATCAGTATCGGCGTGTCACTCTCCTTGCGGATCGCACGGCAGACGGCAAAGCCGTCCATTTCGGGCAGCATGACGTCGAGAATGACGGCATCAATTTCGCCCTGGCGCAGCCGGGCGAGGCCCGCACTGGGCCGCAGGGCGTACTCCAGGGCCAAATCGAAACGAGCAAAGTAGAGCGCCAGCGGGGGCCCCAATTGCGCGTCGTCGTCAATCAACAAAATGCGGTGCATGGGCCGGCATTGTCCCACTCTGGACCGCGCTTCAGCCGCGCCTCACCCGCGATGCCACCAGCCGTGGCGGCCGTCCAGATGGTCGCGCACCTTTTGCTGCTGCGTGGGATTGAGGCTGTTGTAAAAGTCAGCCAGTGCGGCCAGCACCTCGGGACTGCGGGTTTGCAGAAGCGTCGTCTTTTCGGTGATAAGGGCCTGCGCGCGGGTGGCGTCAAATTTGTCGCCAGCTACCAGCCCCTTCAGCTCGGAACGTGGGTCTTTGCTGGCCCCGATCAAGGCGGTCCGCTGCTCGTAGAGCTTGTCACCCAGCGTGCCCAGCCTTTTTTTCTGGTCTTCGCTGAGGTCCAGCCGCCCCGCCACCCGGTCGACCAATTTGTCGCGTTTCTGGGCATATTGCTCGGCGCTCAGAGGCTCTCCGGCTTGCGTATGGCGATGCCCGCAGGCGGTCAGTCCCCCTAGCACAAGGGCGGCTCCACAAACCCCGAACAAGGCGCGTTTGAGGTTTCGTTGAAGGAAATTTTTCATGGTGGTCTTTCTGGTCCCGTCAGGGTGGTTGAATATGACCGCAATGGTGCCTGTGCCGCGGTGTGACTGGGTGTCGGGCCGGTATCGGTTTGTTTCGGTTTGTTTCAGCCTGCCTCCCAGTGCCACTTTGCAGGGCTGGGCCGTGTTTGAGCGCGCAGTGTGTCGGGTCTTTTTACAATCCGGCGGTGACTATTCCTGATGACGCCCAATTCGATGGCAAGCAATGGGTTTCCCAGATGCGGGCTTGGGCTCGGGAGCTCGGTTTTTCCCAGCTAGGCGTGTCGGGTGTGGACTTGTCTTCTGCAGAGCCGGGTTTGCTGGCCTGGCTGGCACAAGGATTTCATGGCGGCATGCACTACATGCAAGGCCACGGCCTCATGCGGGCGCGTCCCGCCGCACTGGTTCCCGGTACCGTCAGCGTGGTGTCGGTTCGCCTGGACTACCTGCCAGACAGCACAACCGAGGAATGGCGGCGCATCGAGCTGGACCGTCTGTGTCGTCCGGGCGAAGCAGTGGTGTCGCTGTATGCGCGCGGCAGGGACTACCACAAAGTGCTGAGGCAACGTCTGCAGAGATTGTGCGAACGGATCACGCATGCCATGGGGCCGCTGGGCTACCGGGTTTTTACCGATTCGGCCCCGGTGCTGGAGGTCGAGCTGGCGAGCCGTAGCGGCCTGGGGTGGCGTGGCAAGCACACCCTGTTGCTCGACCGCGGCGCGGGTTCCATGTTTTTTTTAGGTGAAATCTTTCTTGATGTCGCCCTGCCGCACAGTGGCGCCGCGCCCGGCCATTGCGGCAACTGCAGTGCCTGCCTCGATGTCTGCCCCACCCAGGCCATTGTCGCCCCCTACCGGCTGGACGCCCGGCGCTGCATTTCCTATTTGACGATTGAGTACCCGGGTTCGATCCCGACCGATCTGCGCCCGCTGCTGGGAAATCGCATCTATGGCTGCGACGATTGCCAGTTGGTCTGCCCCTGGAACAAGTTCGCCCAACGCAGTCCGTTGGCGGATTTTGACGCGCGCGCAGGACTGAGCGGTGGTCAGTTGACCCAGCTATTTGCCTGGACCGAGTCTGAATTTTTGCTGCGCACCGAAGGCACTCCGATCCGCCGCATTGGCCATGCGCGCTGGCTGCGCAATATAGCGGTCGCGCTAGGCAACGCACTGCGGTCCGGACAGGCCGTGGGCGACGCCCTGAACACACAGTCCAGCCACCCCAGCGCCCTGGTGCGCGAGCACGTGGCCTGGGCTTTGCAGCAGCGCGCGGGTTCGGCGCCGGTTTAGGACTCGCCTACTGGCAAGGTTAGACCACTCAACTGGGTAAAGTGTGGCAGATCGCTCAGATCTTCGAGCACGGCCGCTGCACCAGAAAAATCATGGCGCCGCGTGAAATGGTTGAGGGTGATAAAGGTCTTGATGCCTGCCGCCAGGCTGGAGCGTAGGCCGTTTTCGGAATCTTCCAGGGCGATGCATTCGGCGGGCGTGCGGCCCAGGCGCTCCATGACCCATAGATAGACATCGGGTGCTGGCTTCTTGTTGGGCACCATATCACCGCAGCCAACTGCCACAAACATCTTTTGCCAGTCTTTCTCCAGACCGGTCTCCAGCAACGCGGCCACATTATCTGGTGCCGTGGTGGTCGCGATGGCCAATTGCAGACCGGCCTGGTGCGCCGCGTAGATCAGTTGCCGGATGCCGGGACGCAGCGGTATCTGTCCCTCGCGCACCATCTGCGTGTAGTGCCGCGTCTTGATGCCGTGCAGATCCCTGACGAAGGTTTCGAAATCGGGTGGCGGGACGAAGTCGCGCTGAAAGTCGCTGACGAAATATTTGATGCGCTCTTTGCCACCGGTGACGCTCAGAAGCTGGTCGTAAACGTCCCGATCCCACTGCCACTTCAGACCAATTTCCGCAAAGGCCTTGTTAAAGGCCTGGCGGTGGCCGTCTTCGGTATCCGCGAGCGTGCCGTCCACATCAAAAATGATCGCTTGTATTCCCATGTTGCATGTCTCCTGAGGGTGGGATGTTGCCGGGCACGAACCCGCGCACCGGGCGAGTCCAGTGACCGACCTCAATGTTAACGCGTCTACAGCAGAAAGTTTTGATAAAAGTATCAAATTGATATTGCATTCTTGTCAAAATGGTCATATTATTCATAATAGTCGAGATAAATGATCTAATTGAACGTTTCAACGCGGAGTACAGCATGGCAAAAGTCGATGAAGTTACCAAAGAATCGTGGGTTTTGAGCACCTTCCCGCAGTGGGGTACCTGGCTTAATGAGGAGATCGAGCGTGAGGTGGTTGCGCCAAAGACCTTTGCCATGTGGTGGCTGGCCTGCACCGGCATCTGGGTCAAGACCGAGGGCAACACCAATATCTGCATCGACCTGTGGTGCGGCACCGGTAAACGCAGCATGAAGAACCCGCTGATGGACCCACACCACCAGATGGCACGCATGACCGGCTGCGTCAAGCTGCAACGCAACCTGCGGGTGTCGCCGTTTGTGATCGATCCTTTTGGCATTAAACAGATAGACGCCGTGCTGTCGACCCACACGCACAACGACCATATCGACATCAACGTGGCCGCCGCAGTACTCAAGAACTGCCCGAACACGGTGCCCTTCATTGGCCCGCAGTCCAGCACCGACGTGTGGCTGAAATGGGGCGTGCCGCGCGAGCGCATCACCACGGTGCGCCCCGGCGACGTGGTCAAGGTTGGCGATGTCGAGATCGTGGTGCTCGAAGCCTTTGACCGCACCATGGCGCTCACCATTCCAGCCGACCAGACGGCCAAGGGCAAGATGCCGGTAGATATGGACGATGTGGCGGTGAATTACCTGGTCAAGACGCCGGGCGGCAGCATCTACCACAGCGGCGATTCGCACTACGCCAACGGCTACGCCAAGCACGGCAACGAGCACAAGGTAGATGTGGCGCTGGGTTCGTTCGGGGAAAATCCACGCGGCGTGACCGACAAGATGACCTCGTCGGACATTCTGCGCATGGCCGAGTCTTTGAACTGCAAGGTGGTCATCGCCTACCACCACGACATCTGGTCCAACTTCATGGCCGACCCCATGGAGATCACCATGCTGTGGAACATGAAGAAGGACCGCCTCAAATACCGTTTCAAACCCTACATCTGGCAGGTCGGCGGCAAGTTTGTCTTCCCCGACAACAAGGACGACATGGAATACCACTACGACCGTGGCTTCGACGACGTGTTCACCAAGGAAACGGACCTTCCGTTCCCGTCGTTCCTGTAGGAAGTTTGTGATGGTTTGTAACTACTCAGGTCTTGGTGAAATTCAATGATCCCGTTCGCACTGAGCTTGTCGAAGTGCCTGTCGCACATGGGCAAGGCTTCGACAAGCTCAGCCCGAACGGTGCGCAGGGCTGTGTAGTTACGATGGTTTGATGCACCCTAACGGTGCAGATAGCGGCTGGCGCGAGACTGGAGACACGATGAGATCACAAGAAATTGGACTGCAGCTCAAAGGTGTGGGCAAAAGCTTTGGATCGGTTCGGGTGGTGCAAGACTTGGATTTGGAGGTTGTGCAGGGTGAATTTGTCGTGTTGCTGGGCGAGTCCGGCTGTGGCAAGTCCACCACCTTGCGCATGATTGCCGGGCTCGACGAGGTCAGTGAGGGTCAGATATTCATCAAGGGACGGGATGTGACGCAGGTCGCTCCCATGGCGCGTGACATTGCCATGGTGTTCCAGAACTACGCGCTGTACCCGCACATGGACGTAGCACAGAACATGAGCTTTGCGCTGGAGCTGGCCGGTGTCAACCCGGCGGACATCAGCAAACGGGTCGTTGATGCGGCGACCATTCTGAATATTGGCCACCTGCTCAAGCGCAAGCCCAAGGAGCTTTCGGGTGGGCAGCGCCAGCGCGTGGCCATTGGCCGCTGCATCGTGCGTGAGCCCTCGGTCTTTTTGTTTGACGAACCCCTGTCGAATCTGGACGCCAAGCTGCGCGCCCACATGCGCACTGAGCTTGCGATACTGCACGAGCGCCTGGGTAAAACCACCATTTACGTCACCCATGACCAGGTCGAAGCCATGACGCTTGCCTCGCGCATTGTCATTTTTGACAAAGGGCGCATTCAACAGGTGGGCACGCCCTCTGAGGTGTTCAACCAGCCGGCCAATCTATTTGTCGCCGGCTTTATTGGCATGCCCAGCATGAATTTGCTGGACGGCGTGGTTCAGTCTGACGGCGGCAATCTGGTGCTCAAGGGACCGGGCTTTGCGTTTCCCTTGGGCCAGTCGGTGGCACGGGACAAGCCCCTGATTGCCGGGGTTCGGCCGCAGACGCTGCAGTTGGCATCCGGCCCCGGCATGCTGCAACTGCAAGTGGATGTGGTGGAGTACCTTGGCATGGAGTCCCTGCTGGTGGGCAAGCTGGTCGGTGCATCCGAGGGGCGTGTGACGGCCGTCGTGCCGGGCCAACGAGCCGATTTGTTGCGCCAGACCGTGAATCTGGCCATGGACCCAGCGGCTTTGCATCTGTTTGACAAGGCCAGTGGTCAAAGAGTTCGCGTGTGATGTTTTGTAACTTTTGGAGTCAAAGATGAAAAGAAGAACCCTCATTCAATCCACCGGCATGGGCGCACTGAGCCTGCTGGGTGCCGGCTTGCCACTGATAGGCCGTGCACAGGACCGGTTTGCCAAGTACAAAGGGCAAACCTTGGTACTGAGCATTCCGGCGCACCCTCATTACGATGCCATGGTCAAGCTGCTGCCCGAGTTCACCAAGCAGACAGGCATCAAGGTAGAAGTCGACAAACTGGCCATGGCGCGCATGAAGGACAAGCAACTGCTTGAAATGGCCAAACCCTCGGGTGATTACGATCTGGCGTGCTATGTGGTGATGTGGAAAGGCGAATACGTCAAGAAGAATCTGATCCGTGAACTCGATCCTTTCTTCAAGAACGCTGCGCTGGCAGACCCGGACTACGACTTCAAGGACCTGGTGCCACGGTATGTGGAAAACATCGGCCTGGTCGGTGGCCCCAAGGGTTACCTGGCTGGTCCCGGTGCCAAACTCTACGGTCTGCCTTATGGAGCCGAGACTTCGATTCTGGCCTACCGCCGCGACGTCTTTGACAAGCTCAATCTCAAGGCCCCAGAGACCTACACCGACCTGGAAAAACTGCTGCCTGTGCTGAAAGAAAAGGCAGGCATGGGTGCCATGACCTCGCGCGGGCAAGCCGGCCACCAGTGCGTACATGCCTGGTTGCTGCACCTGAATCCTCTCGGTGGCAAGGTGTTCGACGACAAGTGGAATCCACGGTTTAACGACGAAGTCGGGGTCAAGGCGCTCAAGATGCTCAAACTCATTTCCGACACCGGCCCGGTCGGAATTCCAGGCTATGGTCAAGGCGAGATGATTACCTCATTCCTGCAAGGCCAGTCTGCCATGTATCTGGATTCATCGCTGATTTTTGGCCAGGTGAACAACCCGGCGGTGTCCAAGATTGGTGGGCAAGTCAGCTACGTGGTGCACCCCAAGGGCACGCGCTACTCGTCGCAATCTGGCGGCCTCGGTCTGGCGATTCCGAAAAACGCCAAGAACCCCGACGCCGCCTTCCTGCTGCTGCAGTGGTTGACCTCCAAGGCGCAAGACAAGGCCGTAGCCCGCATTGGCGGCGTACCCACACGCAACTCCACGCTGACGGACCTCGACATGGTCAAGCAGTACCCCGAATACATCACGCTGCGCCAGCAATTGGAATACTCCGATCCAGATTGGCGGCCCATCATTGCCGAGTGGGACGAAATCAACATCCAGGCGCTGGGCGTGGCCGTGTCCGAGGCACTTACCGGCAAGAAGACACCGCAAGATGCGCTCAACGGCATGGTGCCCAAAGTTACCGAAATCATGAAGCGTGGGGGCTACCTCAAAGCCTAGGTCGCGATTCAAGACAGTGCCGCTTGCGCGTATTCCTAGCGCGTAAGCGGCTCAATTTGCACTGGAGTTTGCATGCGCACGCCTTCCTGGGTTCCTGTGGTTTATCTCGGACCAGCTGTGGTGGTGATGGCGGTTGCCTGCCTTTACCCCCTGCTGTCCGCCCTGCAACTGGGTTTTTATGACTGGAGCAT
>JAIPCE010000112.1 GCA_021738345.1 Rhodoferax sp.
AAATTGCCTTCACCCCAGTACCTTGTGAATTTTCTTGTACTTGAACCTATTTTTCTGGGCGGTTAGGAGTGCGGAAATAGCTGAGGTACCGTTTATGGTGGTGCTGGCGGGATTCAGTGCGAGGCGCCCTGAGTGCAGTGTGGCTTGCCACATAAACGAAGGGTAACGACGCAATGCGCCCGTCAGTGCCGCCGGTAACGGTACATTGGCTGTTTCCGAATCCCTTAGCTGCTGAACATTATTCCACTCAACCCATCTTTGATGCCAGGGTTGTGTGGGTGGTATTGCTTGGCGTAGATGTACTCGGTGATCTTGCTTGGGGTCTTGCCCGCGTGTGACGTTTGACGTAATTTCGCCGAGCGCGTATCTTGGCCGTGCCAAGCCAGACGATTAGATTGGCGTTGAAATCGCGGCTCGGTTGTGGTGCCCCATGCATCGAACATGTGGATTTGGACCCGTGGCTTTGAGGTAGCGATACGTTCAGGCAATCCCACCAAAGACCGGCTCACAACGCACTTCCGTTTTGACCGAATTTGCGATGAAACACTCGTCGTGGGCTTGATGGTGAAGTTCTTCGACCTGAGCCTGCGTGGGCAGCTTGTCCCCTGAAAAGGTGACTTTCGGGCGTAGCGTGACAATTGTCATTGCCATCTTGCCAATGGCATTTTTGTCCATGACGCCTACGGCATTGTCGGTATAGGCATCGACGCAGAACTTGCGTTTGGCTGCAATCGATAAAAACCACAGCATGTGGCAACTTGAAAGTGAAGCTACGAAAGCCTCTTCTGGGTCAACTGCCGAGGCTTCAGAGTACGGCAGAGGAACAACATGTGGAGAACTCGAACCCAGCACCTCAATGCCGCCATCAAAGCGCAGCAGGTGCTTTCTGCTGTAGCGGTTGCTCAGGAAGTCCTGGCCATCGCGGCGCCAGGAGATTTCGGCGGTGTAGTGGGCCATTTGTATCTCCGACTAAAGAATTGCCATTGTCGCCAAATTTGCTGCCGTGAGTCGCCAGGCTTTGGTGGCTCGCGCATGAGACCAATCAACAGGTCATGTTGCTCCCAAATACTGTTGGCCTGTCAGTGGTTGCTTGCAGATCCATGTGGTCAATACCGCTGCCACCAAGGGTTCGACCAACGTGCCTGCAACCGCTGATGAAGTGGCGAGCACCCCAGGATAACGTAAGGGTTACGACGGGGTCGTCACAACGATGTCACACGATTCAGGAGCGCCGTGGTGTACTTCGCTGGTGTCACCTCGGCAAGAACGAATTGCGCAATCGCTGCTGAAACCCCTTCAGCCTTCAGTGGCATAGCTGTGCAGTAACTCCTGCGTTGCAACTATCACAAAAATTCAACCTACTTTCCTCACTTGGACGCGCCCGAGTGGGCTGCTGGCGGCGCGTCCGGTTAGGCGCGACGACGCTGTTGGATACTTCCTACAAGGAGGGTCTTCGACCCCCGGTGCGTTGCCAGCGGCTTAATCGTGAGGATTTCAATAATACGATGCGTATCATCGTCCCCTTTATTCCCCGACCTTTAAGGCCGTAGCTGTCCTAGGCACCCTCAAAGGCACAGAGGATTCCATCAATTTTTTGTCGAATAATGTAGTGTTGTGAACTACAAAAACCTGACCATCATGAAAACAATCTCTGCGGGTGATGCCAATCGCCACTTTTCCAGCTTGCTGCGTGATGTCGCAACTGGGGAAATCGTGACCGTGTTGTCGCGCGGTCGGCCCGTTGCGACACTGTCGCCGGTGCGCCTGGGAGGCGATCAGCGACAAGTGGCAAGGCAGAGCTTGCTGGCGCGGCTGCGCCAGCAACAGCCATCGGGTATGCGCAACTGGACGCGTGATGAACTGTACGAGACTTAAGACATGCGGATCGCACTCGACACAAACGTCCTCGTCTATGCTGAGGGACAAGGCGACGAGCTGCGTTGCGGCAAGGCGGTACAACTCATCGACTTGTTGTCCACCCAGGAATTGATCTTGCCAGCCCAAACGCTGGGTGAACTCACCAGCGTGCTGATCGGAAAAGCCAAACGCACGCCCACCGACACACGCGATGCAGTGCTCGGATGGGCAGATAGTTTTGAGATTGCAGACTCCACTTGGCCGGCTTTCCAGTCGGCCTTTGATCTGGTGGCTGATCACCAACTGCCCATGTGGGAGGCCTTGATACTGGCTGTCGCTGCCGAAAATCGCTGTCGACTGCTGTTGAGCGAAGACTTCAACCAAGGTTTTACTTGGCGCGGTGTCACCGTCGTTGACCCCTTTAACACCTCACCGCACCCTTTGCTGGCCCATTTGCTAAAGCCCATGCGGTAAGGAAAAGGCGACCCACAACTTCTAGGGGGGCCGCCTGGCGCCGTTGCCTGGAACAGTTCTCACAAGCCATGCTGGCACTGAACCCCGACCTCGTAATTGATGCGCGGATTTTGGCTACGATCAAAGAAATGCAAGAACCATTCGCTTGATTGTTGTCATGTCATCGGCGCTTCTGGATAACTGCCAGATTGGGGATGTATGGTTTTGTTAAGAAAAAAGCCCACCATGTGGTGGGCTTTTAACGTAACGGCGGTTACCCACCCTAGCATACTGGATTAGAACTTGTAGTTCGCGCGCAGGAACAAAGCGCGACCAATCGCGTCGGTGTAGCGTGGATCGTAACCTTTCTGGAAGGTGGTAGCCTGTACAGACAACGGAGGCTCAACATCAAACAGGTTCTTTACGCCTACTGTCAACGCGAGGCCCTTGACACCGGAGTAAGTCGTGCTCAGGTTGGTCAGAGTGTACGCAGCTACGTCTGCAATCGGGGTTTGACCCACGTCCTGGTCCTTGTAACTCGACTTGTTCATGACCGTCAACTGCGTACTCCAGGCTCCCAATTTGTGGTTGAGACCAAGGACATGCATCCACTTGAACACGGGGCTAGCATCCTGGTAAATGCCTACGTTTTCCTTGAATGGGTCGGTCGGGCTATTTTGGTACTGGTAGGAATTCACCAGAGTTCCGTTATAGCTCAGGGTAAATCCGCCCAAACCGCCAGCCTTGAAGCCATACTGCGCTGCAAAGTCAAAGCCGTCGGTGTTGACTGCACCCAGGTTGTCCGAAAGGGTCTCGATGTAACCAATGCCAGGGCCGTTGTTGTAGCCTGCCTGGCAAGCAGTCAGGGTGTCCTGCACCGCGATTGACAACGTGCTGCAGCGAATGATCCGGTTGGCATACTTGACGGGGTCGGCGACCACCGCTGTTTCAGGGAACGCGGCGATCTGATCTTTCAACTTGATCTTCCAGTAGTCCACTGACAAGGTCAGATCTTTCATTGGCTGCAAAACGATACCTAAGCTGCCGGTCACCGAGGTTTCGGGCTGCAGTTTGGTGTTGCCGCCTGTCTTAGCCTGAAACTGTTGGCCGCAGTCGCGCGGCGCAATGCCACCTGCAGCGGTATTGACAACTCCGTTGGGGCATAGCAAGGGATCGTCATAGCTGTTTGCGGTGAAGGTGACGCTTTGCGGGCCATACAGATCATCTAACGTAGGAGCACGGAAACCCGTATTGGCCGAACCTCGTACCATGACCATGGCATTGGGCTGGTAGCGGAAACCAATCTTGGGGTTAAACGTGCTGCCAAAGTCGCTGTACTGGTCGCGGCGGGCTGCAAGTTGCAACTCAAGTTGCTTGGTAACAGGTACCAAGGCCTCAAGTGTCAAGGCCATAACGTTGCGGTCACCCGCTGCGTGGTAGGCATCGCGACCCATCGACGGCACAGCAAGAACATAGGCGTCATTGGTATCGTTTTCGTAGGTTTCCTTGCGCACTTCAGCACCGAACGACATGGACACCTTACCTGCTGGCAGACTGAATACTTCGCCGTTCAGGTGGAAGTCGACGCCAGTGGTCGTGCCTTTACCAGTCGCCGCATTGCCAATCATTTTGGCATCGTTGATCAGAGCCAATCCAGCGGCTGTCTGCTCACCAAATGGATTCAAGGCGCCTGATGCGACACCGGCCTTGATCTTGGCAGCATTCACATAACCATCGATACCGCCGTCGGTGGCTTTGCTCTGGGTCCAGAACGTGCCTGCGTCATAGTCCCAGTTACCCATTGCGCCAGAGATCGTTGCAACAAAGCGATCTGCGGATGTTTCGGCCAAATTGGTTCGCCGACCCGCTTGTAGCGTGCGCCATCCGGCGGTGATATTTTTTGTTGGATCAATACCAACATAAGTCTTGGGATAGAAGGGCGAAGTAGGCGGTAAAGTAATACCAGTCACGGGGTCTGGTGCCACATAGGCAGTATTCTTGTTCTCAGAATGCAACAATTCCAGCGACACCAGATTGCTACCCAGCTTGAAGTTGGCACGGCCAGTAGCTGTAGTGGTCTCGGTGGGTGCCACGATGTCGATCATCGCTGTGTAGTCAAAGCGGCAGGTTGTACTTGCCAGCGGCAATGAGAAGGGTGGCAGGCATCCCGCTGCGCGTGTTGGGTTTCCGGATACCGAACCTTGGGTGAAATTACCAGGAAATGTGGTGCCCGAGGTCAGGTTAAGTCCCTTTGATGCGTCCACACCAGTTTTGGCAAATTCGCGCTCGGTTGCAGCCACTGCAGCCTGGGTCCGGCGGTCCAAGGCGGCCCAGACATTGAACCCATCCACGTCCAGATTACCCACTCCACCTGCGAGCGAAAAGCGACCTTCTCTGCCACCTGACGCTTTAGGAATTGTCGCCTCAACAGAGACCTCACCGCCTCGGAAGTCACGTTTGGTAATAAAGTTGATTACGCCACCGATTGCGTCCGTGCCGTAAATAGCGGAGGCACCATCGCGCAAAATCTCAATACGACTAATGGCCGCCAGGGGGATGGCATTCAGGTCAACCGACGCAGCGTCAAAAGCAAAAGATGCAAGCCGTCGGCCATTCAGCAGCACCAGCGTTTTGTTTGAACCCAGTCCACGTAAATCAGCAACCGCTTTTCCTCCGGTTCCGGAGCCGATGCTTTGGTTAGAGCCCCGGCTCGATTGGTTGGAAGAGAGCATTGACATCGCTTCTTCAACACTTGTCACACCGGACTCCCGGAGCTCCTTTGTGTCAAGAATGGTGATGGGCAAGGATGACTCGTCAGAAATAGACCGTTTGATCGCAGATCCAGTGACGGTCACACGCTCCAGGGTCGATTGGGCCTGGGCAATACCAGACATAAGCGCGCCTGCTCCGATGGCCACAAGCACCGAGCGAGCCACTGCGCTGCGTCGGAAATGAGGAGTCGTTTGTTTCATGAATTCTCCAAAAAAGTAAGAACCGTCCAGCCGAATTACCGAAACGGAATCAAATCACCCAGGGCAATCAGCACACTCCGTGCCAGCGCATCGGGACCGTGCCGACCACGGGATTTGAAAGAAAAGTCATTTTCTCCGTTTCGCGACCGATTTATCGGATGGCGTAGACGCTGATGTGGGCATCTGACAAGGGTTTCGGAGACCAATCGAAGGCTTTAAAGCTTTGTAAGTCCTTGGTTTTATTAGGTAAAGTTCATCTTGTCTTGTGCTTATTGGCAGCCGATGTTCAACCCAACATTCGGATAGTGCGGGTAACTACTAGGCGTATTGGGCACACAAATCGTTGCCAATCCGCAACGAAGCAGCCTTTTGTGTCATATGCGTGGTGTAAATCCACAGTAAAGCCAGCAGGATCAAGCGGCCAAAAAGAAAGGCCCTTGCGGGCCTTTTTCTCGGTGTGTCGGTGCCAGAGATCAGAACTTCAGGGTACCAGTCACATAAATGGTGCGCAGGAAAGGATCGGCGTAGCGGGGGTCGTACCCGACCTGGTGGCCAGAGGAGTCACGCAGGGTCAAGGGCGGTGCCAGGTTGAACAGATTCGTGACACCGGCCTGAATTTCCAGGGACTTGCTGTAATTGTAGGTTCCCTGATAGTCGAAGGTGCCGTAGGCCGGGACATCGAGTGAAACTTTCACGTTGGTATTGGTGGCAACATCCCGCACGGTCTGGTTGACGTCGGTGTAACCATTGCGGTACTTGTAGGTGAAGGTATGCGACCAGTTGTCGGTATCGAGCGTCGCAGTGGCGCGAATCACATTCTTGAAGGACACGGCAGCGTTTTCGCCGTATTTGTTCATGCTGTCAGTGAAGTCATTGTCCGTACCGGGGCGGGTGTAACTTGACTCAAGCAGGTAGGTGCCAGACACTCCCGTGGTCAGGCGCCCCATGCCGGTCTTGAAGCGTGCCACCACGTCCCAGTCAATACCACTGTTGATAGATTGACCAATATTGGTGGAAACCGAACGGAAGGCCCAATAGTCCTGGGTTTCGGCCGGGGTGCGGTACAGTTTGAATAGCGTGCTGTACTTGGCGGGATCCCCGAATGCCTGGTTGGCAGAAACAGCGCTGACTGCATCCCGAATCTTCACCTGCCAATAGTCGGCACCCATACCGAAGTCATTGCTGGGTTCAAACCGGATTCCAATCACACTTTGGGTGGACTTCTCAGGTTTGAGCAAGTTGTTACCGCCGCTCAAAACACTGTATTGCAGCTTGCCGGGCTTGCAAGCCTCGGTTCCCGGGAACGGGCAATCGTACGAGGCCGCAGTCACACCCGCCGGAACCTCCGGTTGAGCAATGTCGAGCATCGCAGGGGCCTTGAAGCCGGTGCCATAGGATGCGCGCAGCAAAACCTGCGGTGACAACTGGAGCCGCGCCGACATTTTGTAGGTGGGGGCACTCATGGTGTCGCCCACGGTCGTGTTGTTTACGCTGTCCTTGATCGAGGAAATACTGTCGTAGCGCACAGCGCCGGTCAATTCCAGCGACTTGGTGACCGGTATCAGCAACTCGGCAAATACGCCATAGGTGTCGCGCGCGAGATCATAGGCCGGGACCGCAGCATAGTTGTAGATGTCTCCGGCAACGGCACGCGAATCAGGGGTCTGCCGATAGCTGGTTTTGCGCAGGTCGCCGCCCAAACCAAGGCTCAATGCACCAGAGGGCAGAGTCATCAATTCGCCAGAGGCCTTGAAATCCAGACCGGTTTGTGTGGTTTCCGCGGTGCGGATCGTGCCGTTGAAAATGGCATTGGAAATCAGCTGTTTGGTGGCAGCAGAGGCATTGCCTGCAGTTACAAACGGATCAATCTGCTGGTTGGAGACCATCGAAAGAAACTCGTTTTTCTTCATGTAGCCACCCACATAGCGCTCGTCAATCGCGTTTTGCGACCACACAAATGCGCCATTGAGGTTCCAGTTACCTACATCTGCTTCCGCACCCACTACGAAGTGCTTGGCATCGGTGACCGTCTGCGAGTCACGCGTGCCAAAGTCTTGCGCCCGGTAATTGGCAGTCACGGTATTGACATGGGAAGCCTGGTTGGCCGTCAGGAAAGGCAATACGTAAGTGGAATACAGCGAGGACGTCAACGGAATGGAAATCGGAACCGGATTGGCCGCAATGCGCGCGGTCAAATCGAGCCGCGAGTAGGCCAGGTCGGAAAACAGCCGCACCTTGTCATTGATCTTGAACTGACCCGTAAGGAACAGGGAGTCGCGGTAGTTTTCGGGGTAAATTTCAATTGTGTTGACAAAGTCGAAGGCACAGTTTTGCGTGACAGAAGTGGCTGTGCTGGCGTTGTTCAGGCTCATCACGTTCATTGGAGCGCACTTGCCATTTGCCTTTTGGTAGGGGTTAAAGGTATAACTTGGCAACCTGGACGATGCGGCTTCCCCCTGCAGGGTCTTGAACACGACCGAAGCGTTGGCCGGTACCGCCAAAGTGCTGGTGCGATCGTAAATGTAGGACTTGCCATCCTTTTCAAAGGGCAGATAGGCGGTCTGACCAAAAGATCGATCGGTCGCCTTGAGCTGGGTATTGCGGTCCTTGCGGTAGGTACCCACAAAGCTGAAGCCATCTGCTTCAAGATCGCCTGCGCCATAGGTCACGCTGGCATTGGCAGATTGGCCGCCGCCTTCGGTCGGATGATTAACGCGTGCGGAGATCGAACCACCTTTTTGGTTGCGCTTGAGCACAAAGTTCACCACACCGGCAATGGCATCCGAGCCATACAGCGCCGAAGCACCGTCGGTCAACACCTCGATACGGTCAATGGCGCTCATGGGAATGGAGTTCAGGTTGATGGTGCTACCCGACCCCGTGGGCGCAACGCGGCGGCCGTTGAGCAGCACCAGCGTGTAGGACGCACCGATATCGTGCAGCGATGCGGTCGCGATACCGCCGGAGTTGGAGCCAACCGCAGTGTCGGCAATCTGAAAGCCCTGCATGGCGGGAAGCTTCTGAATGACCTCAGCCACGCTGGTCGCGCCGGACTTGGCAATTTGTGCTGCCGTAATGATTTGCACCGGCAAAGCACCTTCAGCCGCAATACGCCGGATGCTAGAACCGGTGATTTCCACGCGCTCCAACGATGTCTGTGCGTTTGCTGACATTGCTGTGGCGCCTATAACCGCCACCACTGCTGCGCTGATCGCGCTACGCTTCAAATGTGCCATGCTTAACCTTTCTGGATGAAATTGAACTCGTAAATCAAAAAGCGCCAAGCCCTGCGCGGCGCTCACAAAGCAAGCATTATCTGAACCCATGGCTTTGTGTAAAGCCATTTTCACATGGCTGACACATAAATTTACAGCGCGTTTCGAAATTGCAACGCCATGTTGCAGGACTTGACGCTAGAGACGGATTGTTGTCGGCACATGTAGCCAAATGTCCAAGCTGAAGCATCTAGAAGTCGCATCTTTTGCACGATGCATATTGAACCTACTTTCCCCTGTTGACCGCTTACTTTGGCAACTAAGTCTATATGAACAATCACTTTTTTGGCTTTGAAGGACATCACCATTTGGGTGACCGCGCTACATAGCTCACCAGAAACACCCGCGAGATACTTGACAGAGTTGCCACCCACGGCGAGACCGTACAGATAGAGCGTAATCACACCACGATTGCCCAGCTCGTGCCGCCTCAAAAGACTATGACTGCGGCCCAGGCCTTGTCCGGTCTGATGCCGCAATGTCTGACGCCATTGCAAGCAAGCACCTGGCTTGAGGAGGCTTGGCAAAGTTACGACGACAAGGTGCGTAACCCATTGGGCATGATTCTTGTGAGCACACGGCCTGGAAGTCTGGCTCGACGACCCGACATTCGGACCACTGGCCCACCTGGGGCGACTGCACCGCTCCAGACCTGACTCCGTGCGCTTCGAGTACTCACCGGTATGGCTGAAGAACGTAACGGCCTTTGCGCTGGACCCTGAGCTTTCGCTGGCCAGCGGCAATTTCCACCCGAAGGATTCGAACTTCGGCATCTTCATGGACATCTGCCCCGACCGCTGGGGGCAGACGTTGATGAAGCGTCGCGAGGTGGTCGAAGCCAAGCAACAGGAACGCGCCCGAAGTGAGCTGGGGCCATGGGACTTCTTTCTGGGCGTCCAAGATGTGACCCGCATGGGGGCGCTGCGCTTTTCCGCGCTGCAAAGCGACAAGCAACTCAAGCAGGGACCGCTGCCCGCGTTTGCCGATGGCTGCGCGCTGGCGAATCAGGCGCTGGCTGCGCCGGCGTTGACCTACCTGGGTGAGTTGCAGGCGGTGGCTCTGGAGCTCACACGCAAGAAGGTGGACGACCTTGACTTGCTGCAGCAGTGGCTCAAGGTACTGGAGGCTCCGGGTGCCTCGCTTGGCGGGGACCGCCCCAAGGCCAACCTGCAGGACGGCCAGGGGAATCTGTGGATTGCCAAGTTCCCCGGCGCCGCCGACGACCATGACTGGGCCTTGTGAAAATGCTCGTGCATCAGCTCGCCGCAGAGTTCGGACTGAACGTGGCCCCGGCCCGGCTTGAGCGCATCGGGCACGGCTACCACACCTTCAGACGAACTGAGGTCTACCCAGCCCGAGTACCCTTTGGCTGGTAAAAATATTCATATGAATCAATACCAACCGGCCTGATGCCTGATTATTTGGGCGCCGACCGAGTCAGCGGCTCGGATTCTGCAAAGATCCCAACTTGCGATTTCGTCTAATCCACAGCGACGCTAACATGGGCCTATTCGAGCCACAGCAACAACGAACATGACCCAACTGCACCTGCCAATTTTTCCCAGCGGCGCTACAGAAATCTCAGCGGGTTTGAGTTTTAGCCGCACCGATGAGACTGTCACCTACTTTCACTACGATATGCCCATCTATACCCATAGCAAAGATGAGCGAGCGTCTTTTCGATTTGTCAGTGCGTTGCTTCACGTCACCTGCGGGGCCAAGCAAGCCGACATAGCCAGAGCGTTTGGGATACCCAAGATCAACATCAAGCGAGCCGTCAAGCTCTATCGCGCCAGTGGCACGGCCGGTTTCTTTGAGCCACGCACCACTCGGGGCGCAGCGGTCCTGACCGAGCCCGTCCTAGCGCAAGCCCAAAGCCACTTGGATTGTGGTCTGAGCCCCCGTGACGTAGCGGCCCAGATGGAGATCAAGGCCGACACCCTTATCAAAGCCATACGCGCCGCTCGACTGCATGTACCTCAAAAAAAAAACACCCAAACCGCAGTAGCGCCCACACAGGGCGATGTCACCGAACTGATTGATCTGACGCAGCAGGGCGCACCCACCAGCAAGAGTGAGCGCTCGGAGCAAGACAGCACCGCCCCCATGGGGCGAGGCGCCGTCAACGTCACGCAACGCATAGCGGCCAGCCTGGGACAAGCCAATGCTGTGGCACCTCAGTTCCAGCATGCACTCGATGTGCCCTGCGCTGGTGTGCTCTTTGCACTGCCGGCCCTGCTGGCACTGGGCCTGCTCGATACGGCACACGAGTCGCTCAACCCACTGCCCAAAGGCTACTACGGCTTGGACAGCATTTTGCTACTTCTGGCCTTGATGGCGCTGGCTCGCATGCAGTCCGTCGAGTCGCTGCGCTACAAAGCACCGGGTGAATGGGGCAAGCTGTTGGGCCTGGACCGCATCCCCGAGGTACGCACCCTGCGCGCGAAGATGGATCTACTGTGTGCCAACGGCAAAGCCGCCCAATGGAGTGCGGACTTGTCCAAAGGCTGGATGCACGACACCCCGGAGCAAGCCGGTGTGCTCTACGTCGATGGTCACACCCGTGTGTACAACGGCTCACAGACCCAACTGCCACACCATTACGTTGCACGGCAAAAGCTGTGCTTACGCGCCACTGTGGACTTCTGGGTCAACGCCATGGATGGCCAACCCTTCTTTGCGGTCAACAAAGCGGTCGATCCGGGCCTGATCAAGGTCATCGAAGACGACATCGTGCCGCGTTTGCTCAAAGAGGTGCCCAATCAGCCCAGTCAGGCGCAGCTCGACGCACAGCCCTTGCTGCACCGCTTTATGCTGGTGTTTGACCGAGAGGGCTACAGCCCTGACTTTTGGAGTCGGCTCAAGGCCAAACGCGTGGCAATTTTGAGCTACAACAAGTTTCCAAAACAAGACTGGGACGACAGCGAATTTAGCGAGCATCAAGTCACGCTGGTCAATGGGCAGATCGTTACGATGCGCCTGGCAGAGCGTGGCACCCGTTTGAGCAATGGTCTGTGGCTGCGCGAGGTCAGAAAGCTGGGCCGACAAGGGCATCAAACTTCCATCCTGAGTACCAACTACATGATGGATTTGATCGCCCTGGCGGTGCACATGTTTGCCAGATGGTCTCAGGAAAATTATTTGAAATACACCAGGGAACACTACAACCTCGATAGGCTTGCGGGCTATGCCACCCAGGAGATTACTGATCCCATCGAGGTGGTAAACCCCTTGTACCGAAAGCTCGACGGGGAGGTGCGCAGTGCCAATGGTCGACTCAGCCGTGCCTTGGCACTATTTGGCGCTTTGAATATTGAGCAGACAATAGAGCCCGCCCAGATGGAGGCGTTCACGCAAAAAAAGGCATCCCTCAAAGAGGACATTGATGCCCTGCAGGCTCAGGTGGTGGCGCTAAAGGCGACTCGAAAGGAGACCGATAGGCATATTGCCATCAAGGATTTACCCGAGGATCAGCGTTTCAAGCAGCTCAGCACGCACAGCAAGCACTTTGTCGATGCGATCAAGATGGTGGCCTACCGGGCTGAGACGGCAATGGCTAACTTCTTACGTGAGTCACTCACGCGTCCTGATGAGGCACGAACGCTGTTGTGCTCGATCTACAAGACCGAGGCTGACTTGGTGCCGGACTACCAAAACAAGACTCTCACGGTGCGTCTGCATCATCTGGCGCAGCAGCGATCAGATGATGCAGCAGCCTTGCTGTGCGCCGAGCTCAATGAAACCCAGACGGTGTTTCCAAGAACTGACTTACGCATGATTTTTGAATTGGGCAATACTAAAACCCCAGTCAAAGTGAGCGTCAGCGTCGAAGTGGGAACATCGCAAAATCCTTGAGATCAGGTTGTCTGACCTTCGTCACGCAGCGCTTCGACCGCGCGACTGGCCGCCGGCGCTTCTTCACCTCAGCGATGGCGGTGCTCGGCCGCAGCGACAGCGAAGATGCGTCGTACCTTGACCTAGCCGAGTTCATAGCATCCAGGCAGGGCGTGGAGGGGCATATTGAAGAGGACCTGCGTCAGCTCTTTCGGCGCGTGTTGTTCAATGTCACTGTCGCCAACCGTGACGACCACCTGCGCAACCACGGCTTCATCCGTGAAGCCGCTGGCTGGCGCCCGGCACCGGCCTACGACATGAACCCATCCATCAAGAAGGACGCGCACGTCCTGGCCCTGGACGACGCGAGCACCGAACCCGACCTGGCCACTGTTCTGTCCACAGTTAAGCTCTATCGCGTCACGCAGCAGCAGGCCCAAGAGGACCTAGCCCGGCTCCGGACCGTGCTCGCCACCTGGCAGAGCAAGGCCCGGCATCTCGGGCTCTCTGCCGAAGACCACGCGGAGCTTGAAGGTAGTTTTCAAGTTTGACCCTGCGAACTCGCGCTGCGTGCGGTGCATCAATCACGCCAGCACGCAGGCTATCCGGGTCAGCGGCGACACCTCGCGCAGCTCGGGCACCGCTTGCGCACAGCGCTCGGTGGCCACCGGGCAGCGGGTGCGAAAGACGCAGCCTGAGGGCGGGCTCATGGGCGAGGGCAGGTCGCCCTGCAGCAATTGCACCACCTTGTTGCGCTCCAGATCCGGGTCTGGGATGGGTATGGCCGACAGCAGCGCCTTGGTATAGGGGTGGCGCGGGTCGGTGTAGAGGGCGGTCTTGTGCGCTAGCTCCATGGCGTGGCCCAGGTACATCACCATGATGCGGTGGCTGATATGGCGCACCACGGCCAGGTCGTGGGCAATAAAGATCAGCGCCAGCCCAAACTCGTGCTGCAACTCCATCAGCAGGTTGATGATCTGCGCCTGTATCGACACGTCCAGCGCCGACACCGGTTCGTCGCAGACAATGAGTTTGGGTTGCATGACGAGCGCGCGCGCAATGCCGATGCGCTGGCACTGGCCGCCCGAGAACTCGTGCGGATAGCGGTTGATCTGCTGCTCCGTAAGGCCCACGCGCTGCATGATGGCGCGCACCTTTTCCATCACGGTATCCGAGTTCATCTCCGGGTGGTGGGTGCGCAGCGGCTCGCCAATGATCTGGGCCACGGTCATTCGCGGATTCAGGCTGGCCAGTGGGTCCTGAAAAATCATTTGAATGTCTTTGCGCAGGCTCAGCCATTGCGCAGGCGGCGCTCCTGCCATTTCTTGTCCCATCCAGACAATGCTGCCGGCCGTGGCAGGGTGCAGGTTGAGGATGGCGCGCGCCAGGGTCGACTTGCCGCACCCTGACTCCCCCACCACACCGAGGGTCTCGCCCGCATACAGATCAAACGAGATGCCGTCTACCGCCTTGAGGGCGCGCGAGGGGGTCCAGGGCCAGCCCTTGTCACTCTTGATGTGGAAGTGCATTTTGAGTCCACGCACCGACACAATCGGCTGCCGCTCTGGGTTGACCGGGCTCATGCCTTGGCTCCTTCGGTGGGCACGGCCCCCAGCGCTGCCACATCGAGGTGGCAGGCGCGCAGCACGGCGCTACCAGGTTCCAGGGGTAGCAGCACGGGGATTGCGTCGCGGCACTGGCGGGTGGCGTGGATGCAGCGTTCGCTAAACGGGCAGCCCTTGGGCAGCCTCGCCATGTTGGGTGGGGCGCCGGGAATAGCGAGCAAGGTCTCGCTGTCGCGGTCCATGCGCGGAATCGCGCGTAGCAAGCCCTGGGTATAGGGATGCGACGCATGTTTGAAGATATGCTGGGCATTGCCCTGCTCCATCACGCGCCCACCATACAGCACCATCACCTGGTCGCACAGGCCCGCCACCACGCCCAGGTCGTGCGTGATCAGCACAATGGCGGTGCCAAAGTCGCGTTGCAGTTCGCGCAGCAGGGTCAGAATCTGGGCCTGCACCGTCACATCGAGTGCGGTGGTCGGTTCGTCGGCAATCAACAGCTCGGGCTCACATAGCAAGGCCATGGCAATCATCACGCGCTGGCGCATGCCACCCGAAAACTCATGCGGATAC
>JAIPCE010000113.1 GCA_021738345.1 Rhodoferax sp.
GCCCACACCCATGAGCATGCAACTGACGGTGCAATTGCCACCAATCCAGTTGTTGCCACCCTTGGACAACGCGTTCTTGATGACCGGCATGTTGACCGGATCGAGAATGATGATGGCGTCGTCTTTCATGCGCAAGGTGGAGGCAGCATCAATCCAGTGGCCATTCCAGCCCGCAGCGCGCAATTTGGGGAAAACTTCTGTCGTGTAGTCACCGCCCTGGGCACTGATGATCACGTCGCAGCGCCTGAGGGCATCGACATTGAAGGCGTCCTGCAAGGTGATTTCGTTTTTTGCCTGGGACGGGGCCTTGCCACCGGGATTGGAGGTCGAGAAGAAGACCGGCTCAATGAGGTCAAAGTCACCTTCGGCCTGCATGCGGTCCATTAGAACCGAGCCCACCATGCCACGCCAGCCCACCAGGCCAACCAGATTTCCAACTTTCATACACTTGCCCTTTCAGAACCATATTTTTAAAAATTGTGCCTAAGCGGTTCATCGGCTCTTTTGAGCGTCTGCCCGATCCGGCCAAAACTGCAGAGGTGTGGGGCGTTTACAGTGCCCGGACCACCGCATTGCCCATTTCCACGGTCGTCACACGGGTGGTCCCGGCACTGTAAATGTCACCGGTTCGTAAGCCCTGGTCCAGCACTTTTTTGACCGCTGCCTCAACGCGCAGGGCGGCGGCTTCCTGGTTCAGGCTGAAACGTAACATCATGGCGGCGCTCAAAATCGTGGCCAGGGGGTTGGCAATGCCTTTGCCGGCAATATCTGGCGCGCTGCCGTGGCTGGGCTCGTACAGGCCCTGGTTGCTCGCATTGAGGCTGGCCGAAGGCAGCATGCCAATCGAGCCCGTGAGCATGGATGCCTCGTCGGACAGGATGTCACCAAACATATTGCCGGTCACAACGACGTCAAAACGTTTTGGGGCCTTGACCAGTTGCATAGCGGCGTTGTCGACATACATGTGGTCCAACGCTACGTCCGGGTATTGCAGGCCGACTTCGGTCATTACATCTTTCCACAACTGGAAGGTCTCCAGCACATTGGCCTTGTCGACGCTGGTCACGCGCTTGTTGCGCTTGCGTGCGGCCTGAAACGCGACGTGCGCAATACGTTCGATTTCTGGCTTGCTGTAGCGCATGGTGTCAAAAGCTTCCTCGGCACCGGGGAAGTGGCCGTCAGTGGCAATGCGCCGACCACGGGGCTGTCCAAAATAGATATCGCCAGTGAGTTCGCGGATGATCAGGATGTCGAGGCCAGAAACCAATTCGGGCTTCAGGCTGGAGGCATCGACCAACTGTTCATAGCAAATGGCCGGCCGAAAGTTGGCAAACAAGCCCAGGTTTTTGCGCAAACCCAAAATCGCCTGCTCGGGCCGAAGCGGGCGGTCCAGCTTGTCGTACTTCCAGTCACCCACCGCGCCAAACAAAATGGCGTCTGATGCTTTGGCGAGTTGCAAAGTAGAGTCGGGCAGTGGATGACCATGGGCCTCGTAGGCAGCGCCGCCCACCAGGGCGGTTTCCATCTGAAGGGGAAGGTCCAGGGCGTTGAGAACCTTGACGGCCTCGGCCACGATTTCGATGCCGATGCCGTCACCGGGAAGAACTGCGATTTTCATAAAAAACTAATTCCGGTTTGAAAACCCCCTTCAGGGGGATAGAATTTATTTGGGAGAGGGTAGCCTCTTCCAAATTCGCTCCTTCGGGGGCGCGGATTGAAACGAATAGTAAAAAACTGCATCACCCGGTCGTCATTCCCGCGTAGGCGGGAATCCAGCGCAATGGGGTGCATGGTGGACAAATCTTTAACCTGCGAAACTGCGGGCAAGCCAGGGTTTGGTACTTAGGCGCTCGGCCTCAAACGCCTTGATTTTGTCTGCGTGGCGCAGGGTCAGTCCAATGTCGTCAAACCCGTTGAGCAGGCAGTACTTGCGAAAGGCCTGCACTTCAAAGGTAAGCTCCACTCCGTCGGGTTTGACCACGACCTGCCGCTCCAGGTCAATGGTCAGGGAGTATCCCGGAAACGCTAGAGCCTCGTTGAACAACTGGTCCACCTGCATTTCGCTCAGGACAATCGGCAGAATTCCATTCTTGAAGCTGTTGTTGAAGAAAATGTCGGCGTAGCTTGGTGCAATCAAGGCCCTGAAACCATACTGTTCCAGTGCCCAGGGTGCGTGTTCGCGCGATGAGCCGCAGCCAAAGTTTTTGCGTGCCAACAAGATCGAGGCACCCAGGTAGCGCGGCTGATTCAGCACAAAGTCTGGATTGGGTCGACGGCTACCGGGGTCTTGCCCCGGGAAGCCGGGGTCGAGGTAGCGCCACGCATCGAACAGGTTCTGGCCAAAGCCGGTGCGGTGAATCGATTTTAGAAATTGTTTGGGGATGATGGCGTCAGTGTCGACGTTGTCACGGTCCATTGGCGCGACCAGGCCTTGGTGTAGGGTAAAGGGGTTCATTTCTTTTTCGCCGCGTCTTCGAGCTTTTCGCCCGCTTTTTGCAAGTCCTGGCCGACACCTTTTACCGTGTTGCAACCGAGCAGTCCAAGCAGGATGAATACAGTTACAAGCAGATTGGTTTTCATGGTGTTCTCCGGGGTCAGCTAAATTTTCGAATATCTACAAAGTGTCCGTGTATGGCCGCCGCAGCGGCCATGGCCGGGCTTACCAGGTGGGTTCTTCCGCCGGCCCCCTGGCGACCTTCAAAATTGCGATTGCTGGTCGAGGCACAACGCTCACCGGGCTCTAGCCGGTCGGCATTCATGGCCAAGCACATCGAGCAACCGGGCTCGCGCCACTCAAAGCCGGCTGCCGTGAAAATTTCGTGCAGGCCTTCGCTTTCGGCTTGCGCCTTGACCCAGCCTGACCCGGGTACCACCATGGCCAGTTTCACATTCTTGGCAACTTTTTGTCCCAGTTTCTTGACCATGGTGGCCGCCTCGCGCATGTCCTCGATGCGGCTATTGGTGCAGGAGCCAATAAACACCTTGTCGATAAACAGGTCGTCGAGCGCCTTGCCGGGCTCTAGCCCCATATAGACCAGCGCACGTTCGATGGCACCGCGCTTGCTGCTGTCCTTTTCTTTCTCGGGGTCTGGTACCCGGCCGTCTATGCCCAGCACCATCTCGGGTGACGTGCCCCAGGTTAGCTGCGGGACAATTTGCGCGGCATCCATCTCCACCACGGTGTCGAAGTGCGCGCCTTCGTCTGAATGCAGAGTATTCCAATAGGAAAGCGCTTGGTCCCATTCGACCGCCGCAGCATCGGTGCCGCCTTGGCCGGGTGCCATGGGCCGGCCGCGCACGTAGGCAATGGTTTTTTCGTCGACCGCAACCAGACCGGCGCGCGCACCTGCCTCGATGGCCATATTGCACACGGTCATGCGGCCTTCCATGCTGAGCGCCCGAACTGCCGAGCCACCAAATTCAATGGTGTAACCGGTGCCACCTGCCGTACCAATCTTGCCGATGATGGCTAGCACCATGTCTTTGCCGGTGACACCCTTGGCCAGCGTACCCTCGACCTTGATCAGCATGTTTTTGGCCTTTTTGGCCAGCAAGGTCTGGGTCGCCAGCACATGCTCGACCTCGCTGGTGCCTATGCCGTGGGCCAGAGCACCAAACGCACCGTGCGTGGAGGTGTGAGAATCCCCGCAGACAACGGTCATGCCAGGCAAGGTGGCACCGTTTTCCGGGCCAATGACATGCACGATGCCCTGGCGTTTCGATAGAAAAGGAAAGTAGGCAGCGGCACCGAATTCGCGAATATTGCTGTCCAGTGTGGTGACTTGCTCTTTGCTGGTGGGGTCGGTGATGCCGTCGTAGCCGCGATCCCAGCCAGTGGTCGGGGTATTGTGGTCTGCCGTGGCCACGATAGAGCTTACACGCCAGACCTTGCGACCCGCCACCCGCAGGCCCTCAAACGCCTGTGGGCTGGTCACTTCATGAACCAGGTGGCGGTCGATATAGAGGACGGCGGTACCGTCGTCTTCGGTGTGAACGACGTGGTCGTCCCAGAGTTTGTCGTACAGCGTACGTGCGTGCGTATCAGTCGAGGTGCGTCCCATGCAGTGTTTTCCTTGGCAATCCCTGATTTTATGCGCTGCAGGAACCCAGCGAGTTGCTGGAAATGCTTTCCTAATAAACATCATTTCGATCAATGTAACGAATTTCGTGACGACAAGTTTGATCTACGTCATGAAAATCGTGACATGTCAACCTCTACAGTCTCCATCAGCTCCCTCGTAGGACGAAGGATGCGTGACCTCAGGGAGCAATTGGGGTTGTCCCAAGAGCGTGTCGGTGTGGCAATCGGCATTGACGAATCGAGCAGTCGTGCCCGAATCAGCCGGTACGAGCTAGGCATCCATGAGCCACCCGTGCAAACGGCAAGGTTGATTGCTGAGGCACTGGAAGCCCCACTGCCGTATCTGTATTGCGAAGAGGATGACGTAGCCAAACTGTTGCTGGCACTGCATCGACTCAGTACCGAAAGCCGCATCCGAAAGGTAGATGAATTCCTTGGGCAGATGGCCGAATCGGGTAATCGATAGCCGTTGCTGCCGCTTTAACTGTTCTGCTGCAACTGCCAAGTGATCGCAAGTTGCCTCCCGTATCTTGCCGACGATCTGTCACCACTAGCACTGATACGCCGAACCCCAAGCCCAAGGGCCGCCCCCGACCCACCGGACCTCCAACCTGCAACCTGCAACCTGAAACCTGCAACTCACCGCCAGACCTCGCCATATCCTCGCAGCGCCTCCAAGACTATCCTCCTGAAGCCGAGCCACACGTCCGAATGCCCCACAGAACTCGCCGGTTTTCCTGCTAGATTGTGGAGTGCTGAGCTCGGAGTTTCTGGGTGGAATTGGTATCGATCAATTCAGGACGGGTTTTTTCATTTCATGATTTTCATTTTCACCCCATGTTTTCACCTCACGCTGACGGCTCAGTTGACGGGGGCAGTGTTGCACTTTCGATGAAAACGATTGACTCTCAGAGACGACTGATCATCTGTTGGTGCCAATGTCATGGCCCATTTCAATGGTAATTCAGGCCGCCAACACTTGCAGCAACTCGGTTTCGATTTCAATTTGCTTGCGGTTGTGTTGCAGTTCGGCGCCATCAATCAAAAAAGTGTCTTCTACCCGCTCGCCTAAAGTCGCAATCTTGGCGAGTTGAAGGTTGATCTTGTGCTTCGCGAGTACCCGGGCCACGCTGTAGAGCAGGCCGACGCGGTCGCTGGCGGATATGTTGAGCAGCCAGTGCTGGGCCTTTTCGTCGGGTTGTAGCGTCACACGCGGTGCCACCGGGAAGCTACGTACCCTGCGCGAGACTCGGCCAAAGCGCGGTGTGGGCAAGGGGCCGGCTTCGGCAATGGCGTGGCTCAGACCATTTTCCAACATGCTGGTGAGCTCGCGGTAGTGGTCCTCCATGTCTTCGGCAGGCGTCACGACCTGGAAGGTGTCGAGCGCATAGCCGTCTTGCGTCGTGTGAATGCGGGCATCGAGCACGCTGAAGCCACCATGCTCAAAATAACCGCAAATGCGCGCAAACAGATCGGGCTGGTCGTGCGTGTAGACCAGTACCTGCAGTCCGGCACCGCCCGGCGGTGAGCGTCGAGCCCGCACGATCGGGCGCGTGGTATGCACATGGCGCGACAAGTGCTTGGTGTGCCAGGCAATGTCCACCGCTTCGTGGCGCATGAAATAGCTGATGTCAAGTGTGGCCCACAATTTTTTGTGCACCTCAAACGGCATCGAATGCAGTGCCAGGATCACCAGGGCCTCACGCTTGCGGGCCTCAACCTCGGCATCATGGTCGGGCGCGTGTCCGCCCAACGCCCGTGCCGTGTAGCGGTATAAGTCTTCGAGTAGCTTGCCTTTCCAGGCATTCCAGACTTTGGGCGAGGTGCCCCGGATATCGGCCACGGTCAGAAGATACAGCGCGGTCAGGTTGCGCTCGCTCCCCACCCGGGTGGCGAAGTCGGCAATGACCTGCGGGTCACTCAAATCGGACTTCTGGGCAATGCGGCTCATACTCAGGTGCTCGCGCACCAAAAACTCGATCAGTGCCGCGTCTTCGCCGGCAAAGCCATGTTGCTTGCAAAAGCGCCGGGCCTCCAGCCCTCCCAGCACCGAATGATCTCCACCGCGGCCCTTGGCAATGTCGTGAAACAGGGCCGCGATGTAGAGCAGCCAGGGCTTGTCCCAGCCACCCGCCAGCTGCGAGCAGTAGGGGTATTCGTGCGCATGCTCGACGATAAAAAAACGTCGCACATTGCGCAACACCATCAGTACATGCTGATCAACTGTATAGACGTGGAACAGATCGTGCTGCATCTGCCCGACGATCTTGCGAAACACCCAAAGATAGCGGCCCAGCACCGAAGTCTGATTCATCAGGCGCATCGCGTGGGTAATGCCGTCAGGCTCCATGAAAATCTGCCGAAAGGTTTCACGGTTGACCGGATCGTGGCGAAACCCGGTGTCCATGACATCGCGCGCATGGTAGAGGGCACGCAGGGTGCGCGCCGACAAATCCTTGACACTGAGCGTGCGCTGGTAAACCAGGAAGGTCTCCAGAATGGCATGGGGTTCTCGCAGATACAGGTCGTCGCTGACCACGTCGAGCATGCCGGCCTTCTCGTTGAAGTGAGCATTGATGCGTTGCGGCGTATGGGTACTTGGATTGAGCCGCTCCTCGATATTTAGCATCAGAATCTGGTTCAGCTGCGCCACCGCCTTGGCCGCCCAGTAATAGCGCTTCATCAAGGCCTCGCTCGCACGCACAAAGACCTGACCATGGTTACGTTTTTCTGGGGGCGAGGAGGCCACCTCCACAAAAGACTCGGCAATCGCGCTTTGCAAGTCAAAAATGAGGCGGTCCTCACGCCGCTTGGCGACCACATGCAGGCGGGCGCGGATCAGAAACAGCAGGGACTCATTGCGTTTGATCTGCTGCACCTCAAACGGAGTCGCCAGACCGCTGGCAGCCAGGGCATCCCAGTCATTGCCGTAGTGCGCGGCCTTGGCGACCCACAAGATCACCTGCAAATCGCGCAATCCGCCCGGGGACTCCTTGCAATTGGGCTCTAGCGCATAGGGGGTATTTTCATACTTGGTGTGCCGCTGGCGCATTTCGAGCGTCTTGGCGACAAAAAATGCCCCGGCATCGAGGGCCGCAAAGAAGGAGGTTTGAAACTGCTGCAACAAGGCCTTGTCACCGGTGATCAAACGGCATTCCAGCAGCGCCGTTTGAATCGTGACATCCTTTTGGGCCTGGGCAAGACAGCTTGACAGACTGCGAACGCTAGACCCGATCTCCAGTCCGGCATCCCAGCAACTGCCGATAAATGATTCGATGCGCTCCTTGATGTCGGGGTGATCTTCAGGGGTCGAGTCGTCAGGCGTGAGCACCAGCACGTCAACATCCGAAAACGGAAACAATTCCTCGCGGCCAAATCCGCCCACCGCGAGCAGTGCCAGCGGCGAGGCCAAACCCGCGTGCTCCCACAACTGGCGCAGAAGTGCATCGGCCATGCCAGACAAGCGGTGCACCGCCTTGCGCACACTGCGCGTGCTGGTACGCGGTAGGTTGATGCCTTGCATTAGCAACTCCCTTTGTTCACGATATTGTGTACGCAGGGCTGCAATGTTAAGCGTCTGGGGATCAATGAAATTCATGGTATTTGGGTGGCGTTGGGCGTCGGCACAAAGGCGGGAGGCGGTGGCATGCCAGCCGAAACTGTGAGCACTTCATAGCCCGTCGGCGTGACCAACACCGTGTGCTCCCATTGTGCCGACAGCGAACGGTCTCTCGTGACAATGGTCCAGCCGTCTTTTTCAGGGCCGTCCTTGATGTCCCTTTTGCCCGCATTGATCATGGGTTCGATGGTAAATGTCATGCCCTCCACCAGTTTCTCCAAGGTGCCGGGACTGCCGTAATGCAGAACCTGGGGCTCTTCATGGAAGCCGCGACCAATGCCGTGGCCGCAAAACTCCCTTACCACGCTAAACCCATGCCCTTCGGCAAATTTTTGAATCGCGTGACCGATGTCCCCAAGATAGGCGCCGGGCCTGACCAACACAATGCCTTTCCACATGGCCTCAAACGTGATGTTGCACAGCCGTCGGGCAGCAATTGAGGCCTCGCCCACGATGTACATGCGACTCGAGTCACCGTGCCAACCGTCCTTGATGACGGTGACGTCAATGTTGACGATGTCGCCCAATTTCAGCGGCTTGTCATTAGGGATGCCGTGGCAAACCTGGTGATTGATCGAAGTGCAGATCGACTTGGGGTAGGGCGTATTGCCGCCACCTTTGTAGTTGAGCGGGGCCGGAATCGCCTGTTGCACATCGACGATGTAATCATGTACGAGCTTGTCGAGTGTATTGGTCGTGACCCCGGGTTTGACAAAGGGCGTCAGGTAATCAAGCACTTCGGCGGTCAGGCGGCCGGCTATACGCATGCCGGCGATGTCTTGGGCATCTTTGTAGGTGATTGTCATGCAACAATTATCCCCGAGCGTTCGATGGCTTGTCTTTTCAATGGCAAGCCCCTGTGGCCCGCAATCCGGCAATGCCACCGGCTAGGCAGCACTCTTCATGCCAAGGGAGGGCTAGGCGCGCAGATGGGCAGGTAAAATCGAACACCTTCCAGCCCAGCCTTTCAGGTCCCCTTCAGTGACACTGCACATCATCCCATTCGAGGGCGGCAACGCCCTGAGCCAGTTTCGCGTTCAGCAGCTTTTGCCCACCTTGCAGGGCATCCACGACAAGGTTTCGGGGCTTGCTGCCCGCTTTGTGCACCTGGTGGCATCGGATTCGCCGCTGCCAGACGCGCTGCAAATGCAGCTTGCGCGGCTGCTGGATTACGGTGAACCGTATGCCGGGCCGCTGGACGGACCGACGATTGTGGTCAGTCCCCGCTTTGGGACGGTGTCGTCCTGGGCTTCCAAGGCCACCGATATTGCCCATAACTGCGGTTTTGCAATAAGGCGCATCGAGCGTCTGGTGGAATACCGCATCAACCTCAAGCATGGCCTGTTATCCAGGACAAGCCTCTCCGATCCGCAAATGCAGGCCGTGGCAGAGCTGCTGCATGACCGCATGACCGAAAGCACAATGTTCGAGCGCAGCCAGGCGTTTGATCTGTTCCAGCTACTGCAACCGGCCGCAATGGAGCATATTGACGTGTTGGGCGGCGGCGAGGCCGCGCTGCGTGCCGCAAATACCCGATTTGGCCTAGCCCTGGCAGCCGATGAAATAGATTACTTGGTCCAGGCCTTCCTTGGTCTGAGGCGCAACCCCACCGATGTCGAACTGATGATGTTTGCGCAGGCCAATAGCGAGCACTGCCGGCACAAGATTTTCAACGCCCAGTTTACGATCGACGGCGTGGCACAGGCCCATAGCCTATTTGGCATGATTCGCCACACCCATCAGCACGCTCCGCAACACATGCTGGTGGCGTATTCCGACAACGCCTCGGTCATGGAAGGGACACCGATCGAACGCTTCGCTGCGGTCGCAGCACACCGTGCAGAGGGGCTTCGCGCTGCACCCTATGGCAGGCAGTCCGCCACACACCATATCCTGATGAAGGTGGAAACCCACAACCACCCAACCGCCATTTCCCCGTTTCCGGGCGCCGCTACCGGCGCCGGCGGCGAAATTCGCGACGAAGGTGCCACAGGCCGCGGTTCCCGCCCCAAAGCCAGCCTGACTGGATTCAGCGTGTCAAGAATAAATTGGGGTCAGATTCCAATTAATTCCTCGAACGCTGAAAACAAAAACAATTGGAATCTGACCCCAATTAACTTGACCCCAATTAACTACGGCAAACCAGACCATATTGCGAGCCCCTTGCAGATCATGCTGGAAGGGCCGTTGGGTGGGGCGGCCTTTAACAATGAATTTGGGCGGCCCAATTTGCTGGGGTATTTTCGAGAGTTTGAGCAGCGGGTGGCGAGTGATGTGGATGCGGTGCAGAGGGGTTACCACAAGCCGATCATGATTGCGGGCGGTCTGGGGGCAATTGACGCCTCGCAGATTAGAAAAATTGCGTTTCCAGCCGGCAGTTTGCTGATACAGCTCGGCGGTCCGGGCATGCGCATTGGCATGGGTGGCAGCGCCGCCAGCTCGATGGCGACCGGTGCCAACGCCGCAGCCCTCGACTTTGACTCGGTACAGCGTGGCAACCCTGAAATGGAGCGTCGCGCACAGGAGGTGATTAATCAGTGCTGGATGCTGGGCGAGGGCGCGGCGGGCTCAGACGGCGAACCGTCCAAACCCGGCAACCCGATTTTGGCCATCCACGACGTGGGCGCAGGTGGCCTGAGCAACGCCTTTCCAGAGTTGACCAACGACGCCGGGCGCGGTGCCCGCTTTGACTTGCGCGCCGTGCCCTTGGAGGAAAGTGGCATGGCACCCAAGGAGATCTGGTGCAACGAGAGCCAGGAGCGCTATGTGCTGGCGATTGCACCCGAGTCACTGGCGCTGTTTTCTGCCCTGTGTGAGCGCGAGCGCTGTCCGTTTGCGGTGGTCGGTGTTGCCACCGACGCGCGCCAACTGCAGGTGGTAGGTACGCCGCAGGACGTATTGGACCGATTGCTGCCCACTGCGGCAATGCAGGCACGCCCGCCCGCAGCGTCAATGGCGGACGCTGCCGTCGATATGCCCATGAACGTCTTGCTGGGCAAGCCACCCAAGATGCGACGCGAGGTCAAATCCGTGGCTCGGAGCTTCCGACCCTTGAATCTGACCAGTGTCGACTTGCAAAAGGCCGTCATTGACGTGCTGTCGCATCCGACTGTTGCGTCCAAGCGATTTCTCATCACGATTGGCGACCGTACCGTGGGCGGCTTGACCCACCGCGACCAAATGGTTGGACCCTGGCAGGTGCCGGTCGCAGATTGTGCGGTCACCCTGGCTGACTTCGTGGGTTTTGCCGGCGAAGCGATGGCCATGGGCGAGCGCACCCCCGTGGCAGCACTCGATGCGCCCGCCAGCGGCCGAATGGCAGTGGCCGAGGCGATCACCAATTTATTGGCGGCTCCCATAGATTTGCCGCGCGTCAAGCTGTCGGCCAACTGGATGGCCGCCTGTGGCGAGCCGGGTGAGGACGCCGCGCTGTATGCCACGGTCAAGGCGGTGGGGCTGGAGCTGTGCCCCGCCTTGGGTATCTCGATACCCGTGGGTAAGGATTCGCTATCGATGCGAACCCAATGGAAGGACGCATCAGAACCCGCCGCCGGGGTGCAGCCGGTCGACAAAAAGGTAACTTCGCCGGTGTCCTTGATCGTGAGCGCATTTGCCACACTGGCGGATGTACGCGGCACGCTCACCCCCCAGCTTGAGCGTACCCTTGATACGACGCTGATACTGGTCGATCTGGGCCGCGGTCAGCACCGCATGGGAATGGGCATTTTGGCCCAGACGCTCGATCAGACCGGCAATGACGTGCCCGACCTGGACCACCCGGCCGATCTGGTGAATTTGGTCGGTGCGGTCAACGCATTACGCCAACGGGGAAAAATTTTGGCTTACCACGACCGCAGTGACGGTGGTTTGCTCGCCACGGTGGCCGAAATGGCGTTTGCCGGGCACGTGGGTGTGTCGATCAATGTCGACCTGCTGGTGACCGAGGGCGACGGCATCGCCGACAGCCGCATGGATGTGGGCGACAGTAAAAATTGGGCCGGACAGGTGGGAGCCCGTCGCAACGAGCGTACGTTACAGGCGCTGTTCAACGAAGAGCTGGGCGTGGTGCTGCAAATACGCAGCTCTGACAGGGCCGAAGTGATGCAAACCCTGCGTGAGCATGGCCTGTCGTCTTGCAGCCATTGCATTGGCAAAACTCGACCAGAGGCCAGCGCCGTGGCCAACGGTAAGGGCGAATTGCAGATTTGGCGCGACGCCAAAAACATCTTTACCGCCAAACTCAGCGACCTGCATCAGGTCTGGGATACGTTCTCCTGGAAGATTTGCCAACGGCGTGACAACCCGGACTGTGCTGACGCCGAACATACAGCGGTCGGCACGGCGGGCGACCCTGGTCTGCATTACTACCTTCCTGCCGCAGCGCTTGACCTGCGACCCGCGTCGGCGGCGCTGCTGCTCAGCCGTCCCAAGGTCGCCGTTTTGCGTGAACAGGGCGTGAACTCCCATGTCGAAATGGCGTATGCATTTACCGAGGCAGGTTTTGACGCCTTCGATGTGCACATGACCGACCTGCAAAGCGGCCGCGCCAGTCTCGGCGACTTTCAGGGCGTGGTGGCTTGTGGTGGCTTCAGTTACGGTGACACCTTGGGCGCTGGCATTGGCTGGGCGCGCTCGATCACGTTCAATCCGCGGCTAGCCGAGCAATTCGGCGCCTTTTTTGCCCGCACCGATACGTTTGGTCTGGGGGTGTGCAACGGCTGCCAGATGTTTGCCGAGCTGGCTGACATCATTCCGGGGGCGCATGACTGGCCCCGTTTCACCACCAACCAGAGCGAGCGTTTCGAGGCGCGTTTTTCGATGGTTGAGGTGCTCGATTCACCGTCGCTTTTCTTTGTCGGTATGGCCGGTGCGCGCCTGCCGATTGCGGTGGCTCATGGTGAGGGTTTTGCCAACTTCAGGCATCGGGGCAATGCCGGGTCAGTGCTGGCAGCGATGCGTTTTGTCGACTCGATTGGCGCGGCGACAGAGGCCTATCCCTACAACCCCAATGGAAGTCCCGGTGGCTTGACCGCAGTCACCACCGCCGACGGCCGCTTTACCGCCCTGATGCCGCACCCGGAGCGGGTGTTTCGCAATATCCAGATGAGTTGGACCGACCGCAAGCAAGCAGATCACAGCCCCTGGATGCAACTCTGGCACAACGCGCGCAAGTGGGTCGGGTAACGTTCAGGTGACCGCAATGCGGTTGCTCAGGTCGAGCATGCGGCTGGCCATCACCGCGCCCAGCGCCATGGACAGGGCCAGCGCGACGGTAGGGTGGTGATGGGTGAGCTTGTCAAAATCTTGAGGTGTCATTTCCCAGACCTTGCAGTCGCTGTAGGCTGAAACCGAAGCGGTGCGCGCCAGCTTTGAAAAAAAGCTGCCTTCGCCCACCACTCCGCCTGGGCCTAGCAGCGCCAACTGCAACAGGCCGCCTTCGGTGCGAATATCAACTTTGAGGCTGCCCGACTCCAAAAAATAAAGGGTGCGATCCCGGTCGCCCTGGGCAATCAGCAGGTGGCCACGCTGTAGCAAACGGGGCCGAACGAAGCCCGCCAGCACACGCCAGCGGTAGCCCTCCAGAAAGCGGCCCAGGCCCGACTCGCCGCTGTTGCGGCTGATGGCAGAGACCAGGCCACTCACGTCATTGGGCGGCAACAATGGCACGGAATCAGTCATGGTGTGCTTTCGGTATCTGGTTTGGGGCCGCAGGATCGGGCCCGGATGAACGACGCCAGTTTGGTGTCAAAGGTGCGAATATGGCTGAGGGTCCATTCCACCAGAAAACTCTCAAGCTCAGCTTTGTTCAGGGTGTCGCCGGCAATGGCTGCCGACACCGCATTGAGCCGCGTCAACAGCGCAGTGTGCTGTTCAATATGCACTTTGAGGGCAGGGTACTGTAGCGCGCGCATCAGCGTTTCTTCGTGGGCAAAGTGCTCGCGGGCGTATTGGTACAGACCCATGGCGCAGAGGGTTTGTGATGCCTTGTCGCGAGCCTCCAGAAACAGATTGATGTTGGCAAACAGCAAGATGTGCTGCTCGTCAATGTCCGCGTCCCCAATTTTGTAGCTGTCTTTCCACCGGATGGCCATATGTCACCTCGAACAAGTTGAAATGTTTTCGCCCCCAAAGCCAAAGTGTAGCCCTAAGGCGAGCCACCTGGCTGTTTGTAGACACCTTGTTCCGCGCGATAATCCGGGGCAGGGCTGTGTAATGCCTTTAAACATTTGAAACTGAACCCACCTGACCTGGAGCGACTATCGCCATGACCCAATCCGCACCTATTTTTGCTGACCGGCTGACCAATATCACCGTAACCGGAAACCTGATTCGCCTGGAATTTGGCTCCTTGCAGCCTGCCACCACGGAGGGGCAGCAGCCGCAATTGCTGGCCAGTCAGACCCTGGTCATGCCGCTGGAGGGCTTTTTACCGTCGTTTGGAATGATGGACACGATACTGAAAAAACTCAC
>JAIPCE010000114.1 GCA_021738345.1 Rhodoferax sp.
AAAGATGGGCGTACTGGAGGGATGCAATGCGAGGCGCAAAGCGCGCCGTGCAGCTTGGCTGCACAAGCGGTTTGCAACGACGCAGTGCGCCCGCCAGAACGTCCAGACTGTTCAAGTTATTGTTGCTCGACTCCTTAGCTAGTGCGCTGGCTGTGGGCATTTCGTAAAATGCGCGTCACTCGCTACCAAAGATATAGCACATGACGACTCCCCCTCCTGCCCCCACCTTCCGCCGCGCCGCGCCACCAACGGACAAGCGCCCGATTCCCGCAGGGCAAACCAATACGGCAGCGGTCGGACCCAACGGCACCATGCGGCTCAATAAACGCATGGCTGAGTTGGGCATGGCATCACGGCGCGAAGCCGACGACTGGATTGGCAAGGGCTGGGTCAAAGTCGATGGCCGGGTGGCCGAGATGGGCATGCAGGTAGGTCCGCAGGCGCGCATTGAGGTCAACCGGCAGGCCCAGGGTCAACAAGCCAATCAGGTTACGGTGCTGATCAATAAACCGCTGGGTCTGGTCAGCGGCCAGGCCGAAGACGGACACCAACCTGCCATTACCCTGGTGCAAGCCCAGAACCGCTGGTCTGAGGATAACGCGCGCTTTTTCTTTCATCCCAGCCAGCTCAAAAGCCTGGTACCCGCCGGTCGTCTGGACATTGACTCCACCGGCTTGCTGGTACTGACCCAGGACGGGCGCGTGGCGCGTCAACTCATCGGCGACGACGCGGTGATCGAGAAGGAATATCTGGTGCGCGTGGTGTACACCGGGGTCCTCAATGCGGCCGCTGCCACGTCTGCTGCGGCCACCTACTCAGCCCGCCCGCCCGTACCCACGCAACTGAGCCGTATCGACGACGACGACCCGGTCAGCACCGACGTGCAGTCCGTGTTCCCCGAAGAGAAGCTGAGCCTGTTGCGCCACGGCCTGAGTTTGGACGGCAAACCCCTCAAGCCGGCCAAGGTCAGTTGGCAGAACCCCGAACAGTTGCGTGTCGTCCTCTTCGAGGGCAAAAAACGCCAAATCCGCCGCATGTGCGAACTCGTAGGCCTCAAAGTGGTAGGCCTCAAACGTGTGCGCATCGGCAAAGTCATGCTAGGCAACCTCCCCCTAGGCCAATGGCGGTATCTGGCGGGGCATGAGCACTTCTGAGGACTTGAGGGAAAGACCAAAGTTACGCGCAGCGAACTTTGCTCTGTCCCCAACTGATTGTGGATGTCCTGGTGGGAAAGACCAAAGTTACACGCAGTGAACTTTGCTCTGTCCCCAACTGATTGTGGATGTCCTGGTGGGACAGACCAAGAGTTACACGCAGTGAACTTTGCTCTGTCCCCAACTGATTGTGGATGTCCTGGTGGGACAGACCAAGAGTTACGCGCAGCGAACTTTGCTCTGTCCCCAACTGATTGTGGATGTCCTGGTGGGACAGACCAAGAGTTACACGCAGTGAACTTTGCTCTGTCCCCAACATTTTGTCGAATGTCGGATGTCCGACTTTGTGAGACAGACCAAGAACGTGAGCCGCGGTGCGCCCACTTGAATCGAACCATGCGCTATGCGCTTTTCTTGTAGCAGGCGCTCTACCCACGCCATGGCGTCATCGTAGGGCAAGCTTGGGAGCGGGTCATCTATCGTGGATATCTGGCTGGCTCTCAAACAGACCCAGCCCCTCTGGAAAAAGAGCTCTTTGACTTCCTGTTGAAATGGAAGCTGACCCCAACGGCACTACTTCATGTCCAGCGGGTCATCGAAATGGGTTTCGACGTCGCTGGGTAGCAGTTGGATGGTGGCGCGTAGCCCGGGTACGGCGCTCATCAGGGCCTGCTCGACACTGGTGCGCACGGCGGCGGCGCGGCCCAGGGTCCAGTGGGCTGGCATGTGCATGTGCAGGTCGACAAAGCGCCGTTGGCCCGAGCGGCGGGTCATAACATGGTCAAAGCGGATGGTTTTGTGGTCGAATTCGGCCAGGGTCTTTTGAATTTGTTGCAGCACGTCGGGTTCTACCGCCTCATCCATCAGGCCCTGGGACGAGCGCCACAGCAGGTGGCCGCCTTCCCACATGATGTTGAGCGCAACCCCAATCGCGGCCAAGGCATCGAGCCACAACCAACCGGTCAGCGCCACCCCCACCAGGCCAACCAGGACGCCTGCTGAGGTCCAGACATCGGTCACCAGATGCCGGGCATCGGCCTCCAGCGCAATCGAGCGGTGCACCCGTGCTGTGCTAAACATCACCCAGGCGAGCAAACCGTTAAGCGCCGAACTCAGTACCGACAGGGCGAGTCCCCAGCCCAGTTCTTCCAGCGGTTGGGGGTTGAGCAGCCGGACCACGGCAGTCCAGATGATGCCCATGGCCACGCCCATGATCAAAATCCCCTCGAAACCCGAGGAAAAATATTCCGCTTTGTGGTGGCCATACGGGTGGTCGTTGTCGGCGGGGCGTTTGGCAATCGTCACCATGACCAGGGCAAACACAGCGCTGGCCAGATTCACAAACGACTCCATCGCATCCGACAGCAAGCCCACCGAGCCGGTGACATACCAGGCCAGGGTCTTGAGCGTGATGGTGGTCACCGCCACGCCAATGGATGCCCACAGCAAATGCTGGGGTGTCAAAAGGCGGCTTGATAAAGCAGACTTCATGGGGGGGTGTTAGCGCTGTTTCCGGCACCGCCCAGATCGCAGGAGGCCGGCAAAAAGCCTCGAATAGTCTCTATGCCATGCGCCTGGGTCGCAGCGCGTACCGTGGCCCGGGCACACACCTCGGCGGCCAATGTCGTCAGCAGCAACATGTCGGGCTCGGCCGTGTGGCGTCCAGTCGCCAGCGCAAACAGCGTGTCGCCGTCAAACGGAGTGTGCGCCGGGCGCACACTGCGCGCCAGGCCGTCGTGGGCACTCATGGCCAGGCGCTTGGCCTGGGCCTTGGTCAGGCGGGCATTGGTGGCTATGACACCGATGGTGGTGTTGGTGCCGGGAATCGGTGCCTGCAGTTTTTCACCGGCCACCAAAGCGCGCTGGGTGTTGAGCAGGCCAACGCCGTCGACGCTGCGGGCACCGGCAATGACGGTGCCCGTGTCAGGGTCGACCACATCGCCCACCGCATTGCAGGCAATCAGGGCCGCCACCGTCCAGGGTCCCACGCTCAGGCTGTACTGGCCTATGCCGCCCTTCATGCTGCGATCCAGACCAAACAATTTGCCCACACTTGCCCCGGCACCTGCACCCACATTGCCCTCAAGCGCAGGCTGATTGTTGGCGGCTTGCGCAGCGGCATAGCCGGACTCGGCATCGGGTCGCACCCTTGCGTCGTCGTCCGGGCCCACCACCGGCAAATCAAACAGTACTGCCGCCGGAACAATCGGCACACAGCCGTGGCCGGTCTCAAAGCCGATCTGGTGTTCGTCGAGCCAGCGCATCACTCCGGTTGCGGCGTCAAGCCCAAACGCGCTGCCGCCGGACAGCACAATCGCATGTACCTTGTCGACCAGGTTGGAGGCGTCGAGCAAATCGGTCTCACGCGTACCGGGCGCTGCGCCACGCACATCGACCGCACCCACCGCACCTTCGGGTGCCAGCACCACCGTGCAGCCGGTGGGCCGCCGTGCGTGCGTAAAATGCCCAACCAGCAGGCCAGTGACATCGGTCAGTGCGCCAGAATATATGGTGCTCATTACTTTTCAGTTTCTCGTGGTGCGTGGCACCGCATCATAGTTTGTCCATCTTTCATCGTAACTACTCAGGTCCTGGTAAAACTCTATGATTCCGTTCGCACTGAGCTTGTCGAAGTGCTTGTTGAACATTGGCAAGGCTTCGACAAGCTCAGCCCGAACGGGTTGTAGAGCTGAGTAAATACCTTTCATTTCTAGCAAAGCGTACCTGTCCAGGTTGTTATGGGTCTTTATCTTCTGCGGCGCGCCCTGAGTTTTGCCTTGACGCTGGTGCTGGCGTCGGCGGTCGTGTTCGCGGTGCTGGAACTGCTGCCGGGGAATGCCGCCGAGGTGATTCTGGGCGACACCGCCACCCCCGAGGCCGTGGCCGCGCTGCAGCAAAAGCTGGGCCTGGACCGCCCTCCGCTGACCCGCTATCTGGATTGGGTGGGCGGTTTGCTGCGCGGGCAGACGGCGCTCAGCACCTCGTACGACACCCCCACCTGGGACCTGATCGTAGAACGTATGGCGGTGAGTTTGCCGCTGAGCATGATGGCCATGCTGCTTACGGTGGCGCTGGCGCTGAGCCTGGGCGTGTTCGCCGCGTCGCGCCATAACCGGTTCGGCGACGTGGGCGTGATGGCCGCCAGCCAGGTGGGTGTGGCAATCCCCAATTTTTGGCTGGCGATTTTGTTGATTCTGGTATTTGCAGTGCAACTGCAGTGGGTCAGTGCCGGCGGTTTTCCGGGTTGGAGCGAAGACGACGGCGGGGGTGTCTGGGAGGGTATCAAGGCGCTGCTGCTGCCTGCGGTGGCGCTGGCAGCCGTGCAGGCCGCTATTTTGGCGCGCGTGACGCGCTCGGCCGTGCTCGACGTGATGCGCGAAGACTTTGTGCGCACCGCACGTGCCAAGGGCCTGTCACGCCGCGCGGTACTGTGGCAGCATGTGCTGCGCAACGCCATGATTCCGGTGCTGACGGTCATGGGCCTGCAGTTTGGCAACCTGATTACCGGTGCCATCGTGGTGGAAAACGTGTTTGTGCTGCCTGGCATTGGTCGGCTCGTGTTCCAGGCGATTGCCAATCGAGATCTGGTGCTGGTGCGCGACGTGGTGCTGCTGCTGGCCGCCAGCGTGATCGTGATCAACCTGTTGGTTGACGTGCTTTATGTACTGGTCGATCCGCGTCTGAAGGTGGCCGATGCGTGATTTGATGCAGCGTGCGCGGCACCATGCCAGTTTTGGCATTGGCGCAATCTTGGTGTTGGTCTTGTTGTTGAGCGCCAGCATGTCACTGGTCTGGACGCCCTGGCCGCCGTCTGAAATCGATATTCCCAACAAGCTGGCCGCGCCCAGTGCGGCGCATTGGTTTGGCACCGATAGCCTGGGGCGCGACATTGCCTCGCAGCTGTGGGTGGGTAGCCAAAACTCGATTGTGGTGGGCGTGGTGGCAGTCGGCATCGGGCTGCTGTTTGGCGTTTTTCTGGGCTTGCTGGCGGCGGCGCAGCGTGGTTGGGTCGACGAAGTGCTGATGCGCGCCGCAGACTTCACGTTTGCCTTTCCGGCGCTGCTGATGGCCATCATGCTGACGGCCATTTATGGTCCGGGTCTGGTGGTCAGCATTGTGGCCATAGGCATCTTTAATATTCCGGTCTTTGCGCGCATCACGCGGGGCGCGGCGGCGGCCGTCTGGTCGCGCGAATTTGTCACTGCCGCGCGGGCCTGTGGCAAGGGGCGGTTGCTGATTACCTTGCACCATGTGCTGCCCAATATCGCCAGCGTGTTGATCGTGCAAGCCACCACCCAGTTTGCGATTGCCATATTGGCCGAGGCCGCACTGTCGTACCTGGGGCTGGGGACGCAGCCGCCGCAGCCCAGCTGGGGCCGCATGCTCAACGAGGCCCAGGCGCAGCTGTTTCAGGCACCCATGCTGGCGGTCTATCCGGGGGTGGCCATTGCCTTGTCGGTGCTGGGCCTGAACCTGATGGGCGATGGCCTGCGCGATTTGCTCGACCCCCGACTCGCCCGCAAGCGCTAAATTAAATGTCCGCAGCCCTAGAACCCAGCCCCCCGACAACTGCGCCACCCTTGCTGCAATTGCGCGAGTTGGAGGTGAGCCTGCACACGCCGCGCGGACCCGCCAAGGCCTTGCGCGGTCTGAGCCTGGATTTGGCGCGGGGTCAGACGCTGGGGTTGATTGGTGAGAGCGGGTGTGGCAAGTCGCTCACCGCCATGGCCATCATGGGGCTGTTGCCCGAGGCGGCCCATGTCACTGGGTCCATCCGCTTCGACGGTCAAGAGATGATAGGTTCCAGCGATGCCCAGTGGGCGGCGTTGCGCGGTGCGCGCATGGCCATGATTTTTCAGGAACCCATGACCGCGCTCAACCCCTTGCACCCGATAGCGCGCCAGATCGCCGAGCCCATGCGCCTGCACCAGGGTGTCAGCGCCAGCCAGGCCCGCCGGCGCGCCCTGGCCTTGCTGGAGCGGGTGCAACTGCCACGGGCTCGCGAGCGGCTCGATGCCTATCCGCACCAGCTCTCGGGGGGGCAACGCCAGCGCGTCATGATTGCCATGGCCCTGGCCTGTAGCCCTGATTTGCTGATTGCCGATGAACCCACCACGGCGCTGGATGTGACGGTACAAAAAGAAGTGCTGGGCCTGATTGCCCAGCTGGTACGCGAGGACGGCATGGGCCTGCTGCTGATTTCGCACGACCTGGGGCTGATGCACGACCAGACCGAGCGCGTGATGGTGATGTACGGCGGCTCAGTGGTCGAAAATGCGCCAACGCGCGAGGTTTTTTCGCGCCGCGCCCACCCGTATACGCGTGGTCTGCTGGCGGCGCGGCCGCGCCTGGGGCTGCCGCGTGGCACGCGCCTGGAAACAATCGCCGGACGGGTGCCCGAGTTGTTTGACCTGCCCGAAGGCTGTGCCTTTGCGGACCGCTGTGCGCTGGTGACCGATGCCTGCCGTACCGAGCCACCGCAGTGGGTGCCCATCAACCCCGGACACCAGGTGCGTTGCCCCCGCTGGGAGCTGCCATGAGCCAGCAGCCACCGCTGCTCGAAGCGCGGCATGTATTCAAAACCTACCGCCTGCCGCGGCCCAGCTTGTTTCGCCGCCCGGGTGAGCTGCAAGCTGTCTGCGACGTGAGTTTTTGCCTGTATCCGGGCAAAAACCTGGGCATTGTGGGCGAATCGGGTTCGGGCAAGTCGACCCTGGCGAGGCTGGCCATGGCCTTGGACCATCCCTCGTCAGGGCAGATACTGTTTCGTGGCCAAGACCTGCATGCCTTAAGCCCGACCGCGCTGCGCAAGGCACGCCAGGGGTTTCAGATGGTGTTTCAGGATCCGTTTGGCTCGCTCGATCCGCGCCAGACCGTGTTGCGCATCGTCACCGAGCCGCTAGAAGTCGACCCCAAAGTGTCGCGTCCTGAGCGTGCCGAGCGCGCAGCCGAGGCACTCGCCGAAGTTGGCTTACGCGCCACCGACCTGCAAAAATACCCGCACGAATTTTCGGGGGGCCAGCGCCAGCGCATTGCCATTGCCCGCGCCCTCATCACGCGCCCGGCCCTGATCGTGGCCGACGAGCCGGTCAGCGCGCTAGATGTTTCCGTGCAGGCCCAGGTGCTCAACCTGATGCAAGACCTGCAGGAGCGCTATGGTTTGAGTTATCTGTTCATCAGCCACGACCTCGCAGTGGTTGATCTGATTGCCGATGAAGTCATCGTCATGCAAACTGGCAAGGTGGTCGAGCAAGGCCCGGCCAAAACGATCTTCAGCGCACCAAAGCACTCTTATACTCAAACGCTTCTGGCAGCGGTTCCCGGCCCTGGCCAGTTTTAGTTTCAACCCTTGGCTTTTTCACTTAGACAGGACACATCATGCAATTGAATCGTCGTACCCTTACCAACGGTGTGTGCGCCACACTGGTCTGTTTGAGCGCAGGCACTTTGGCTTTGCCCACCACTGCCTTGGCCCAGGGCAAGAAAGCCAGCGCGGTGCTGGGCATGATTTTGGAGCCGCAGGGCCTTGATCCCACGATTGCACCGGCTGCAGCGATTGGCGAGATCGTGCACTACAACATTTTTGAGGGGTTGACCAAAATCAATGTCGATGGGTCAGTGACACCCTTGCTGGCCGAGAGCTGGACCATGGACCCCGATGGCAAGCTGTACTCGTTCAAGCTGCGCAAGGGCGTCAAGTTCCATGACGGCAGCGCGATGGATTCGGCGGCGGTCAAGTTCAGCTTTGAGCGGGCCAAAGATGAAAAGAGCACCAACAAGGCCAAGAAGGCCGTGTTTGACAACATTTCGCGCATCGAGGCACCAGATGCCCACACAGTGATTTTGGTGCTGAACAACCCGGACGGCAATTTTCTGTTCCGCATGGGCGAAAACACCGCCGTCATCCTGCACCCCAACAGCGCGGCTGGGGCGGCCACCAAACCCGTAGGTACTGGCCCCTACAAGCTCGATGCCTGGGCCAAGGGCACCTCGGTAACCCTGTCCAAATGGGACGGTTTTCGCAATCCGGCCGCCGTCAAAGTGAACAAAGTCACGTTCCGCTTTATCAATGACTCTGCGGCCCAGGTGGCGGCCTTGTTGGCCGGTGACATTGACGGCATGCCGCGCTTTGGCGCGTTCCAGAACCTCAAACAGTTTGAATCCGACAAGCGCTTTACGGTCGAAACGGGTAGCACCGCCGGCAAGGGCATCATGACGATCAACAACAAACGCAAACCGTTTGACGACGTGCGGGTGCGCCGCGCGCTGATGCACGCGATCGACCGCAAGGCTTTTATTGATGGCGTCCTCGAAGGCCTTGCCAAGCCCATCGGTAGCCACATGGCACCGACCGATGCCGGCTATGTCGACTTGACCGGCGAGTACCCCTACAACCCGGAAAAAGCCAAGGCCTTGCTCAAGGAAGCGGGCGTGACCATTCCCTTGAACGTCACGCTTACCTTGCCGCCGCCGCCCTACGCCCGCAAGGGTGGTGAAGTGGTGGCAGCACAACTGGCCAAGGTCGGTGTGGTCGCCAAGATCGAGAACGTCGAGTGGGCGCAGTGGCTCAGCGGCACTTTCAAGGGGAATTTTGACCTCACCATCATCAACCACGTCGAGCCGCTGGACTACATGGCCTATGCCAATCCCGAGTACTACTTTGGCTACGACAGCAAGACCTTCCGTGACCTGGCGGCCAAACATGCGGCCAGCACCAACCCCAAGGACCGCACCAAGCTGTTTGGCGACATGCAGCGCCAGATCACCAAGGACTCAGTCAACGCCTTTATCTTCAATACCGCGCAAGTGGCAGTCGGCAAGAAGGGGCTCAAGGGCATGTGGGCCAGCTCACCCATTTTTGCCAATGACCTGAGTGCCTTGCAGTGGCAATGAAGTCGCATCAGCCGTGAACACTGACGCACTTCTAGAGCGTATTGCTGCCAAGCGTGAGGAGGTCACTGCGCTGACCCAGGAGCTGGTGCGCATTCCCACCGTCAATCCGCCCGGTGATGCCTACGAGGCCTGCGCGCGGTTTCTTGGCGAGCGCTTGGCCAAACGCGGCTTTGCGGTGGAATATGTACGGGCCGAGGGTGCGCCGGGTGACAGCAGCAGCTACCCGCGCACCAATGTGGTGGCGCGCTATGAGGGCAGCGCGGGCGCGGACTGTGTGCATTTCAACAGCCATATTGACGTGGTGGAGGCCGGACCCGGCTGGAGCATGGAGCCGTTTGCGGGCATCGTGCGGGGCGACCGGGTCTACGGGCGCGGCACCTGCGACATGAAAGGTGGGCTGGCCGCGAGCGTGATCGCCTGCGAGGCCCTGATCGAATCCGGCATGGCCTTGCCCGGCGCATTGGAAATCAGTGGCACGGTGGACGAAGAGTCCGGTGGTTTTGCCGGTGTGGGCTACTTGTGCGAACGGGGTTATTTCACGCCGCCCAAGGTGCACCATGTCATCATCCCCGAACCGCTCGGAGTGGACCGGGTGTGTCTGGGTCACCGTGGTGTCTGGTGGGCCGAGGTGGAAACGCGTGGCCGTATGGCCCACGGCTCGATGCCGTTCCTGGGCGACAGCGCCATCAACCACATGGGTGCTTTCTTGCACCTGCTGGAGCGCGACCTGCAGCCTCGCCTGCAGTCACGCCACACAGCCGAGCCGGTGGAGCCGCCCGGTGCCCGGGTGTCCACGCTCAACATCAACAGCATCCATGGCGGACAGGTGGAGCAACGCTACGCCATGGATGCCCTGCAGCGCCCCACGGGCGATCTGCCGTCGCCAGTGGTGGCGCACCGATGCCGGGCGGTGCTGGACCGGCGTTTTATCGCCGAAGAGTCGCTGGAGCAGGTCAAGGCCGAAATCATCGCCATGCTTGACGAGCTCAAGCAGAGCCGCAAGGGCTTTGACTACAGCATTCGCGACATCATGAGCTTTATCCCCACCGCAACCCCCAAAGACGCTCCGGTGGTGGTGGCAACCGCCCGGGCCATTGCCCGGGTGCTGGGCCGTGAACCCAGCTTTATCGCCAGCCCCGGCACCTACGACCAAAAGCACATTGTGCGCACCGCCAAATTGCGCGACTGCATCGCCTACGGCCCCGGCATTCTCGATCTGGCGCACCAGCCCGATGAATACGTAGAAATCTCAGCCTTGGTAGATTCGGCCAAGGTCATGGCGCTGGCGACCCTGCAGTTGATGGGCGTCACGGCGCGGTAAATTCACGGGTATCTGCCGCGGAACTCCACACGCGGCAGCATGGCTGCACTTAACCTAGATTCCGAGCGGGAGTTACCATCCCGCTATGGACAAATTCTTCAACACTGCCGGCCCGAATCAACCTGACATTCATTACACCCTTGCCCCAAAGGACCGGGTGAACTGGCCCGAGCTCTCAGGGCTGATTGCGGCACGCAAGTATTTCATCCTGCACGCCCCGCGCCAGACCGGCAAGACCAGTCTGCTGATCAACCTGATGCACTTTATCAATGGGCAAGGGCATTACCGTGCGCTGTATGTGAATATTGAGGCGGCGCAGGCGGCGCGCAATGATGTGGCCGAGGCAATGCGCTCCATTGTGCAGGTGATGGCCAGTTGTGCTGGTCTCTACTGGCACGATGAGCAAGCCAGAAAGTCGGCCTTGACAATTTTGGGCGAGCCGGGACACGGCGACTGGGTTCGCCGGGTTTTGCAGACCTGGAGTGGCGCCTCTGACAAGCCACTCATCATCTTCTTCGACGAAGTGGATGCACTGGTAGGCGACACGCTGATCTCGTTGCTACGCCAGATTCGTGCCGGCTACGCCCAGCGCCCCGAAGCCTTCCCGCAAAGCATGGTTTTGTGTGGCGTGCGCGATGTGCGCGATTACCGCATCCACCGCAGTGATGGCGAAATCATCACCGGTGGCAGCGCTTTCAACATCAAGAGCGAATCCATCCGCCTGGATGACTTCACGCAAAACGATGTCAAAGCCCTGCTACAACAGCACACCGATGCCACCGGTCAGATCTTCGAGCCCGGCGTGCTGGAAGAAATCTGGGAAGACACCCAAGGCCAACCCTGGCTGGTCAACGCGCTGGCGTATGAGGCCTGCTTTCGCAAACCCGATCAGCGCGACCGAACCCAGCCGGTGACAGTAGAGCAGATGCGCCAGGCGCGCGAGAGTCTGATTCTGCGGCGCGACACGCATTTGGACCAATTGGCCGACAAGCTGCGCGAGCCACGCGTGCGCCGCGTCGTCGAACCGCTGCTGGCAGGTGCAGCTGGGTCAGAGGATTTGCCCGACGACGACATCCAATATTGCCGCGATCTGGGTCTTATCGGCTTAGGACGCCCCTTAAGCATTGCCAACCGCATCTACCGCGAAATCATCCCGCGCCAGCTCACCTGGAGTACCCAGGAAACCATGGTGCAAGAGCAGCCCTGGTATGTCGCACCCGGCGGGCACATGGACATGGACAAGCTGCTGTCAGCGTTTCAGCAGTTCTTTCGCGAACACTCTGAGAGCTGGCTACAGCGCTACGCCTACCAGGAGGCCGGACCGCAATTGCTGCTGCAGGCCTTTTTGCAGCGTGTGGTCAACGGCGGTGGCCGCATTGCCCGGGAATATGGCCTGGGCCGGGGCCGCACCGACCTGTTTCTGCAGTGGCCGCTCAGTGCAAAAGGCTACCTGGGGACTATGCAGCAAGTGGTACTGGAGCTAAAAATACAGCACAAGGGTAAAGCCGCTACTTTGGCGGCAGGGCTAGATCAAACCGCCCGCTACGCCGACCAGTGCGGGGCCGACAGCGCCCATCTGCTGATTTTTGACCGCGACCCAGGCGTGAGTTGGGATGACAAGATCTACCGCGAAGAGCACACCCAGGGCCAGCGGACCATCAGCGTCTGGGGCATGTGAGGCAGCGTCCGCAGATCATGCAAGTTGGCATCCGCAGCAACCCAAGCTCCCTGCACCAGCCTAACCCCCCTGCACCAGACTAATCGCCACCGCAGCACTCTCATCTCCATTGGTCAGCAGCATCGTAATCCCCAGCTTGTCTTCGGTCTTGGCAGCCACGCCGCTGAGTTGCGTTGTGGCTCCCGCACAGGTCTCGGTTACTGCAGCCATCACCACCGCCTTTTGCTCAGGTCGCACACTGAGCTGTCCGCTATAGGTGCAGCCTGTGGTGCGGGTGCCGGTGATGGCCCCCGTGGCACTAAGGGTCCAGCGCACCGTCCCCGGCCCCAGGGTGGCGGTCCATGCGCCCGCAAAGTCGGCCAGGGTCGCCGCCGTGTCATAGCGGGTCTGATACGCCAGACCGATGGGCTCACTCAGGCCCGCACTGACGACCGTGCCAGCGAGGGACGTCTTCTGGACCACGCTGGCAGTTAGTTGCGTGGTGGTAGTTGTTGAGGTACCCAGGGTAAAACTCTTGGCCGTGCCAGCAAAGTTAGTACCCTGCACCTCAAACGCACCCTTGAGCACCCGGGTACTGCTGGCATTGCTCATCAAGGCCCAGACCTTGCCATCGGGCAGCACCACCGCCGACACAGTGCTGGCCGAACCGGCAGGACTGCGCCAGATACCCTGCAGCGCACTGGTGGAAAGCGCTGGTGTGGGGGTTGGAGTCGGTGTGGGAGTGGGTTCCGACACCGAGGAGCCACTGCAAGCGGCCAAACTGACTGCCACGCCGACTGACAAGGCGATGACGCTCAAACGCAAAAGTGTTTTCATAGGGTGCTCTTTAAATTGAATTGAATTGAACTAGGTTGAACTGAACCGAAACCATCAGAACCAATAACCCGAAGGCGGCAGCTCGGGTGCGTAGCCCACCAGACTGATCCAGGGGTCTTGTACATAGCCCACCATGCTCAGCGGCATAAAGCCTGCTGCCCCCGGATCGACAATCACCCCGTTGACGGCATGGTCCGCATCAAACGCGCCGCCATCAGTGAGCTTGAAGTCCAGCCGGGTCTTGTCCCCTTCTTGCACGACTTGCCCGCCAAACGCCTGCCCAGCCAGATTGGTCCAGAAACCAGCGCTGTCTTGCTTCCAATAGCCATTGACCCCCAGACTGGAGTCGACATACAGACTGAAGGTCTCGGTAATACCCCCACTGGACGTGCCACTGATGCCCACATTGGCACTAAAGCTGATCAACCCCAGCGGCATTTTGAGGGAAGAGGGCAGGTTGGCAGGTGCATCAAGCTGCTTGACATTGCTCAGGCTGGCCGTGTTGTTGTCGCTGGTATCGGTCTTACCATCCTTGCTATCAGCCACCAGGGTAATGAAGGTGGGTGTGGCATTGCCAGGCTGGCTTTGTGCGGTCGGGGTTTTGAGGAAGGCGCTAGAGGTGACATGGGCCTGTTGGCTATCGCGCACACCGTCTGCATTGCCATCGCCTTGCAGTGCTGCTGCGCCTGCCGTAGTGGACAGCCCCGCAATAGCGTCTTCCTGGCTGCTATCTATGCCGTCGGTATCAGGATCGGCCGCAGTGGCCAGCAACTTGTAGCTTGCCGTCACCGGGGTCGCCATTTCCCCATCGCTGACGCTGATCTCGATGCTGGCCGCACCCGGCACGCTTGCGCTAAAGGTCGCGCCTGCCAGGGCCGCATTGATCGCCTGCGCAGTGCCTACAAGTTGTATGCCTGCGAGCTTGGAGTCTGCATCGGTCAAGCCAAGTATTGCCCCATTCTTGGGACTCAGGGTCACACTCAGACTGGTAGCACCCTGTTCGGCATCGGCCACCGTAAAGTCACTCAGCGCGGCAGGCACTGTGGTGGTTACGTCTTGCACCGCAGTGGGCACGCCCAAAATGGTTGGCGGAGTATTGGGAGTGGCCAGAAACACCGGGTCCACAATGACACCCACCTTGGGGTCAAAGTCACCGATGCCGTTGTCGGTGATGGTCAGTACGATGCGGTCAATGCGACCGTCATCGTTGGTATCTAGCAGTTGACCGCCATCGACAGCGCTGCTGGTG
>JAIPCE010000115.1 GCA_021738345.1 Rhodoferax sp.
TTCGCATCAAAATCAACCGAGCCAACAAACCATGGATCACTGATTCCCAAAGCCAGCGCAAATAGCTCTTTAGACATAAAAAACCTCTACTTCAACAACAAATTGGCGAATTTCTACCCACTAGGATTTTAGAAGAGCCGTTATTCCATCAACCAGTCCGCAGCTTTTCTGACAAACCGCTGCAACAAAGCACTCCGTACACATCCCTGGGAAATCTTCTTTGCAGACACCCAAGTACTCGTCTGCATTCTTCGATGTATCCACCGGGCAACTGCTTAAGAGGGCCTTAGCATCTGCAGAAGTAACTGGAATGCCAACGGTTTTGGCAGTATCCGGTAACGTAGACGCCGCCGTACGGAACAAATTCGCCAAATCGTCCTTGGTAGTGCCGGGTCGCGCTAGCGCAGCTTGTACCTGTGGCGCCATTGGGGATGCTGCGGCCGCGGGCGCGGAAACCGTTGCCGCAACGGGTGCAGACGCTGCGGCCGTAACCGCTGGTGGTTGCGGATTAGCCGTTGAAGGCGAAGACATCTTCGCCTGTGAAGCATTGCAACTGAGTGTCGCGGGGGCAACGAAATTTTTGCAGAAAGCCTTGTCCGTCGCACTCAATGGCAGGGAGAAACTTACTACGGCATCTGTCAGTACGGGATTCTTCTCAACCGTAGCGACCTTTAGCATGGTGTCGTACGCTCCCTTTGCCACACTCACGCCCATCGAGCCAGAGTCCGCCGTCGCACACACATTGAGCACTGGGCGATAGCCCCCACCCGCTACCGATTCAAAGCTGTAGGACAAGTTGGCATAGTCGTCTGCAAGATTGGCGGTGCCGAGTCCCTTTGCCAATTTGTCGCAATCGTCTATGCCACCTCCCGACAATCGGATACCTGCGGCAGTTCGAATCGCGTCGTATTTCACCAATATGTCTGCGGCCCGCGCCCTAGCGGTGTATTGCTGATATCCGATCATCGCAATGGCACCAAGCACGGCAATAACTGCGACGACGATCAGTATCTCCACTATGGTGAAACCATCTTCTTCCCTAGCTTGGTACATCATTTGACTCCAGTTTCAATTGTCTTCGAACGAGAGCGATCAAAACCGTGGGAGGGCAAAACCCCAAACTGAAGTCAGCACCGGCGACGCTTGTTCCTCAGCAGGTAGGCTTCAGCTAAGCTGGTCATCTCAATAACCAATCGGAGGTGCCATGCGACTGATCATCGAAGCCCGCGTAGAGGGTGACCAAGCAAGTTCTGCGGCAACTGAAGCAGCAACCACCATTGCCGTGGTGGAACGGCAGGATCGCAGCGTTGCCGATTTGGGGCTCACGCTTGCCGAAGGCCGCGCCCTGCTCGCCGAGGTTCAATCGGTGCTAGTGTCGCATCAGGCCGCAGGCTGGATGGCGGACCAACTGACTTGTTGCTGCTGTGGCTCCGTGCTGGCCCACAAGGACAGCCGATCTATCGTAATGCGCACTGTGTTTGGTAAGGTTGAGATGCAAAGTCCGAGACTGTGGGCGTGTAGCTGCGGTGCGAAGCAAGGAGAACCGCGGCGCTCAGTGAGCCCACTTAGCAAGGTGCTTCCCCAACGCGTCACTCCCGAGCTGGAGTATCTTCAGGCCAAGTGGGCCGCCCATCTGCCCTATCAGCAGGCCACGAAGCTGCTTCAAGAGGTCCTTCCGCTGGACCAAGGGATTTCCTTCGGAAGCACTCGCCGGCGTATCCTCGCCGTTGGTCACGCGCTGGACGCGCAGATTGAGCGCAATATTGTCTCCAGTCCAAAACCCGAACAAGGCGATCACGTTCGCGAATCAACCAGGGTCGGCTGTGTGAGCGTCGACTCGGCTTGGCTGAGCTTCAGTAGCACTCCCAAGAACCGCAAAGCCGCGCGCGACTTAGCGGAACTGAAGTCACCCTGGACTAAGAAAATAACCCAGGAGCGGCACGTCAATATCGTCGCAGGCCGCGCGACATTTACTGATCGTACCCCCCACCTGTATGCGTACGTCCACAAACAAGTGCCATCGGCGGCTGCGCGGCTGGATCAATTTCTCCACACCAGCGGAGTGGGGCCAAACGAGCGAGTCACAGTGATTAGCGACGACGCTGGCGAGTTTGGCAAGGCGGTTCAGAACAGCGGGCTCGCCAGAGGGCGCATCCTTGACTGGTTTCACATTGCCATGAAGTTCAAGGCCGCTGAGAACTCTGTTTTTGGCAGCGCGGTGATCGAACCTTTGCAGCGAGACTCTGTAACAACTGAGATCGAGCACGCCAAGTGGCTGGTTTGGCACGGTAACGTAGGAAAATCGGTAGCCCGGATCAAAGCGCTTGATGCCTTGCTGATGGCGAGCAAGGGTTATGAGTTCTCGACCTTGTGGTGGAATTTGCGCCGCCTGTCCTGCTATATCCACAACAACAACGGTACGCTGGTGAACTATGGCGCTCGCTACCACAAGGGGCTGCCAATCAGTAGCAGCATTGCCGAATCTGCAGTGAACCTGGTTGTCAGCCATCGCATGGCCAAGAAGCAACAAATGCGGTGGACCGATGAAGGCGCGCACTGCTTGGTGCAAGTCAGAGTGGCTGTTCTCAACGGCGAGTTTTCCGTGGAGGGACTTGCCGAATTGACCAAGATGGCGTGCGCGAACTCGTCGCGCTTACGGCAGGCCGCTTGATTTGGCCTCCCACGGTTTGGATCGCTCTCCACCACGTCGGGCATCAAATCGAGCAGACAGAGCAGCGTGACCGTAAACAGGTGAGCATAGGCAGGACTTGCTCGCTGTCGGCTGCACTCGCATTTACCGAACCCTCAAGCCAAGGTGGGCAAACCATATCCGGCCAGGGCTTTGGTGTAGCAATCGAGTCCTTTCTGCCAGACTGGTGGCAGACTATCATTCGTCAGCAAGGCCAGAAGATGCGGATAGAGATCACGGCCAAATTCTTCCGACGCTTCTTTGGGCAGTATGGTTGGTAAATGGTCTATAGCCTGCAAGTAGACATCCTTGCCAGATCGGGACACCTTGATGAAGGGTGAGTTCAGAGACGTGACCCGATCATAGACGCGAATTGGGTTGTTATCGCTGTTGGGGTCGCAACTGACATCGCTAATGATAGATAGCCGCTGGTTTAGCGATAACAACCCGTGGTCTATCATGGGAGGAATTTTCTCGCGAAGATAGACGGCATTGATGAAGATATCGTGGTCAATGATTGCGGAAATCGGTTTGTCGCTCGCATCGTATTCGGGTTTATCCCAGGCGCTTATGGGTAGATCGGCGCAAACTGCTTTCAGCAGATCAATTGCGCCGCGCCCGCAACGCCCTAACGCGCCCATCACCATGGTTTTGGGTGGTGCACCTTCAATTTGACTGCGAAGGAGGCCGATCAATGCCTCTTTGTCTCCGAAATGATCAAGCGCAGGGAAGGGGATTGTGTGACGTTTGAAGTGGGCATAGCCCATTAAGGCCAGAGCTGCTCCGACATAGCCCGCCCAATACCCGAACGCGGCAACCCGCGTCCCGCGTTCATTGGTGAGGAACTCCAGGTCGAAGATTTTCCCTCCACCTTTTGCATAACGTTCCAGGACATTGCTGGCACCGTGCTGTCCCTTGAATGTGTGCGAAAAATAGATCATGCGGTGGCCGATGGGGAACTGGTCCTGGTTAAGTTCCTTCAATCCCAGGATGATCGCCTCTTTTGGTGCCTGAGGCCAGGATTCCTCCGTCAGGCGGGCACCCGCCCGCTCATACTCCAGGTCGGAAAAAATACGATGATCGAATTTCTCGACCATCACCTCAATTCCCGCTCGCACCAATCCCGAAACACCTTCCGGAGTTAAGGCAACCCGCCACTCCCCCGGCTTTTCCTCTTTACGCAACCACAGTATTTTCTTGCTCATCGTTACTGTCCCTAACAATCCCGGCATCAGCCGGGGAAACTCCAAAAACCTAGCGACTTACCCTTTGCCTACCAGTAGTTTTTCCATGCCGTAAATCCGGTCGATCAACCCCATGACGACGGCGGTAAACGCAATATTGAGGGTGGCCACCGCCGCCATCAAAGGGTCAATCGAATCCGTGGCGTACATGTACATCCGAACCGGCAAAGTTACTGTCGACGGTGAGGTGACGAAAATCGTCATAGTGACCTCGTCGAAACTATTGATGAAAGCCAGCAAAAATCCACCGGCGATGCCCGGTAAAATAATCGGCAGGATGATGCGCCGAAAGACAGTCCATGAATTGGCACCCAGCGAATACGCGGCATTTTCAATGCTCTTGTCATAACCGACCATGGCTGCCAAGATTAACCGTAGCGTGTAGGGTGTGGCGACGATGGTATGAGCGAGAATGAGCCAGCCAAAATTTCCAGTACCACCTACGGCGCTAAAAAGGCGCAATAGCGCGATGCCCAGCACCAACGAGGGAATGATGATCGGCGATAGAAACAGGCCATTAACAAAGTTGCGTCCGGGAAATTCGTAACGGGAAATTGCAATTGCTGCAGGAACGGCAATGCAGGTCGCCAAGACCGCCGCTGCCGAAGCGAGCTTGACGCTGTTAAAAAACGAGGTCGGCAAGTCTGAATGTGCGAAAAAGGCTTTAAACCACCGCAGCGAAAAATCGCTCGTGGGAATCGAAAGGGTGTTTTCCGGAGTAAAAGCTACCAGAATAATGATGAACAGTGGCGACAGAATAAAACCGATCACCAAGCAGTGAAATGCGAGGGCAAAGTTACCGTTACTACGCTGCATTGCTTATCCTAGAATTTTCTTGTAGCGCGACTCAAAGACTCGGTTATAGCTGAGAATGATCCCCAGGTTCACGACCAGCATAATGATGGCGATGGTCGCACCCAGCGGCCAGTTCAAATCATTTTTATACAGGTCAAAGACCAGTGTGGCGGCCATCTTGATACGCCGACCGCCCAACAGTCCTGGAATCGCGAAAGCCGAGGCCGTCAAGCCAAAGACAATAATGGTTCCCGACAAGATTCCTGGCATAACCTGCGGAAAGACCACGCGAGTGAGCGTGGTGAAATACGATGCATTGAGGGATAAGGCAGCGTTTTCCACGTCCGGATCCAGCTTTTGCAGAGATGTCCAGACCGGAATCACCATGAAAGGCAGCATCACATGCACCAGAGCGATAATGACCGCAGTTTCGGTGTACATCATGCGTACCGGCCCGATGCCGATCAAGGTAAATACACCATTGACCAAGCCGTTACTGTTGAGCAGGAGGCTCCAGCCAAAAGCGCGCACCACCACCGAAACCAGGAGCGGTGCCAGTACCACCAGCAGCATAATGGATCGCCACGGGCTTTGCATCTTGCTAATGATGTAGGCCTCGGGCACACCAATAACCATGCAGATCAGCGCCACGCAAAACGAGATCCAGTAGGTTCGGAAAAATATCTCGTAATAATACTCATCGCCCAAAACTTTCAGGTAATGAGCAATCGTGTATTTGTCCGGGATTGCACCCATGTCCGAGTCATAAACATTGAATGACAGAATAACCGTCATCAACATGGGTATTAGCAATAAGCTGACGAACAACACTAGGCCGGGCAGGCTCAAAGCCCAGGGAGTGATATTCTTCTTGTAGTTTGCCAAGATTCAGGTCGCCGCAACAACATCCAGATTTTCTGGGTTCGGAACAATTCTCAAACTAGATTCCCCCCAACCGATGCTGATGTTGTCGCCGACATCATTTGGCTGGCGACCGTCGTTGGGTTGCAAGACTGTCAGCGTCCCCAATGGCGATGTCACCGTATAGTGCCACTGTGAGCCGAAAAAGAATTTTTCTTTGACTTGGGCATCAAAAATACCCAGGCCGGGCTCGGCAAAGCACAATTTTTCTGGTCGCAAACTCAGGATCACTTCCTGGCCGGGACCAGGACGCTGCCCCTCATACCGATCAATGTCCAGGGCCAGCTTCATGCCTGCTATGCAGGCGAAATACTTTCCGCCTTCAATCAGCACTGCTCCCCGGAGCATGTTGGCCTTGCCGACGAAAGTGGAAATGAAAGGCGATTGCGGGTTCTCATAAACCTTGAGCGGCGTATCGTATTGGGTCGCTTTACCCTTTTCCATTACCATCACCCGGTCGCTTATCGAGAGTGCCTCGGCCTGATCATGGGTAACCATGACGGTGGTAATACCCACCTGTTGCTGTATGCGGCGAAGCTCAATTTGCATGACTTCGCGCAATTTTGCATCGAGATTGGACAGTGGCTCGTCCAAGAGCAGCACCGGGGGTTCGATGACCAAGGCGCGCGCCAGTGCCACTCTTTGCTTTTGACCACCGGATAGTTCGCGGGGATAACGCTCCTTGTATTCAGTCAGATGAACAATGTCCAAGGCCTTTTTGACTCGCCGCTCGCGCTCGGCGTTTGCAACCCTACGCATTTCCAGGCCGAACGACACGTTTTGGGCGACCGTCATATGGGGAAAAAGCGCATAGGTCTGAAAAACGATACCGAGTCCGCGTTGATTCGGCCTGAAGTTGGTGACATCCTTTCCGGCGAGCAGCACTTTTCCGGCGGTTGGCGCTTCGAAGCCCGCAATCATGTGCAATGTGGTCGTCTTGCCACAACCAGAAGGACCCAGTAGGCAAACGAACTCACCTTCATTTACCTTTAGGTTCATCGAAGTTACGGCATATACACCGTTGAATGCCTTGGAAACATCGATCAATTCAAGGTGCGGCATGTTTAAAGGGCAATATTCATCATTGAATGCGATTTTTCGAGAGAATTCGCCAGCGACCGCATCTATGGCCTATGCGGTTGCTGCGACATTGGCAACTACTGGCTACTTACGTTCTACCTGCTTGTTCCAGCGCTCATTAAGCGTTGAACGATTGGCATTGACCAAATCCCAATCTACAGTAATCGCAGACTTCATCCAGCCGTTGACATTGGTAATAACGTCGGCGGCCGTCCCGTCTGATTTGGTCTTTGAATTCGTGGGAAACATGTCGCCGAACTTCAGTGCAGCTTCCTGGGCCTTTGCCGAGATCAGGTAGGCGGCGAGTTTTTGCGCAAGCTCGGGTTGCTTGTTATTGGCAATGACGCATTCGGCGGTTAATAGCAGCGCCGAACCTTCCTTGGGATTGGCGTATTCTACGGGAATACCTTTGCTCTTCTGCGCGGCTACTCCGGTCGGAGTCAGTGGGAATATCGCAGCTTCGCCGGTCTGCACCATCTCCGAGATTTTCGCCGAACTGGGAACATACTCCAGCACGTTGCCGCCGAATTTTTCACCCCAAACTTTGAAGCCGGGGTCAAAGTTGCTTTCGTTGCCGCCTTGAATGCGATTGATCATCAGAAACCCGTAGAGACCGAATGAAGACGCCGGCGGCGATTGAAAGACTACCTTACCCTTGTATTTCGGGTCGGCAAAATCATGCCACGAAGTGGGTGCCGCCCATTTGTTGGCATCAAACATTTTCTTGTTGTAGCCGATACCCACAAAGCCCGTATTCAGACCAGCGGCCATGTCGTCCTTGAAGCGTGTATTGGGAAAGAGTTCGGCAATTTCGGGAGCCTTCATTTTTTCGCACAGCCCCATCTTAACGGCGCGTATCATGTACAGGTCGTCTAGAAACATCACGTGCATCTGAGGATTGTCCTTGCTGGCCTGCGCCTTGGCCAGAATATCTGCCGATCCGCCCGGCACCACCACAACCTTGGCATTATTGGCTTTTTCGAAATCGGGAAAGACTTTTTCGACATAGATCTTTTCCATCGTGCCGCCGTTCATGCCGATGTACAGTGTCCGCTCCTGCGCATGCGCGCTCGTGGCAAGCAAGCCCAAGGTGCCGAGGGTCACTGCAACAAGCTTGCTCTCCAGTTTTTTATTCATACACTATTTCCTTGATTAAAGTTTTGAACAAAAGAAAAATTCATTAGAACCTATTTTGGTTGCTTTCACCACGGTGACTTTGATCTTTCACGAAAAAGTTCTGCAAAGATCCCGCGCATGCCCGCCTCGACTGTGCCCATAAGCGCAGCGACAGCTCACCAGTCGCACTCTAAGAACTCCGCTATTCGCGCCGATCTTTGCCAGTTCAGCCATGGCGACAATGATAACGATGAACCCAACTTGGTTCAGCCTGAATTTGGCAGTTGGACACGGTCGAGTGGGACTCTGGAGGCAAATCGCGGTAGGGGTAATCTCGGTTTAGGTGCAAATCGTATCGGTAAGGCACAAGGGTTAACCCTTGCTCTCTTTTCTTGACCGTGATTTTCAAGATTTTGATGTCGCTTTGAATGAGGTGAACTAGGCAATTTTTGCCCATGCCCCAAAAAACTAAAGTCAGTTAGGGCCAAGCGACATCAAGGTGTCCTGTCAGGGGTGTCCGGGTTAGATCGGCTTACGACACTGGCAATACCTGCGATAGAGAGGGGCCCTTTGGCTCCACTCGCCCGGACTAGCTAGTCACGATACCGCAGCGGACCCAAGGTCACCAAAGTTGCTTATTTTGACCGCGCCATCCGGAAAGCGCGCAATCACGTCCAACTGCCCACCCATCGCTTCAATGTGACCGCGCAGGGTTGATAGATACATGTCCGCGCGCTTTTCCATTTTGGCGATAGATGGCTGCTGGACGTGCAACACCTCGGCCAGCATCTTTTGGGACAGGCCACGGGCTTGCCGTAATTCGTTGAGTGGCATTTCGGCAAGCATCGCCTGCGACTTGCAGCGTTTTGAGGTATGCCACCTTTTGGATAGTTTCATCCAGCGTCCTTGGGCCATGCTTGGCGGGGGCGGTTCTCAGCCATTCCAACACTGACGCGCCAGTTGGCCCCCTGCGCTTCGAAAACATCCTGGACATAACGATGTCTAAATTGCGACGTGGCACACTTTGGCCCACCGTTGCAATGGCGGCATCTTCTTGGGCGGCAAACGCCTGCCGTGCTTGGTCCCGCAAGGTGCGGTCACCAAGCAACACATATTGGTTTTCGTACAGCCACACCTCCGCCGACTTCACCAAATCGTGTATCGATACTGCTGAGTTGGAGAGATGGGGCAAGACGTCGGTGACTTTATGTTGATCTTCTTGACCCAGTGCCTTATAGCCAGCGTAGTTGCGCGCCCAACGCTGGTGTTCAAACCGTGTGGTTGGCCGGGAATAAAGCGTTTTGAGCGACGCAATTTGTAGCGTTGTAGCGTTGGCTCCAATCCTCTTGGACAGCGACTGCAAAAGCAGCCGAGGAAGGCCGGTGAATGAATCAAGAGATCGGACGGTGGCACGCAGACTTACCAACAGAATGGCAGCACCAAGTCGGCCAATGCCACGGAAGTTCGACCGGATTTCCTCAACATCAGCGTCGCTGAGGCTGAAGTCTTCGTCAATCTCGATTTGTGAAATGGATTTGGGCAGGCTTGTCTGACCGACAAACCGAAGGCGGCAACTTGGCAAATTCTGTCTCCGAGGTCATAGGTCTCTGCGTGCAACGCCGACTATGACATCAGGCAAGGCAGCAGGGCAAGCGTAACCGTACCATAGTCCGTTGTCGCCAATGAAACCAAGGGTTAACCCTTATGCCTTACCGATACGATTTGCACCTAAACCGAGATTACCCCGATCAACGGCAACATTTCCTTCCTGCGAAGGACGTGGGGTCTTGGCGATGATCAGTCCCGAGTTTCCAGCTGCCACGAGTGCTGTCTCCGCTTCGCGTCTGGCTACAAAGCCCGGGAGTGCTTTTCCGGCTCCATATTTTTTGCGCTGTAGCTGACCAGCCCCGTTGGTTGATCCGCCGCCGTAGCGTCGAAATCTGAAAACGTACCGCCCCAAGGTTGAATGTAAAGTCCAGTATGGCTGCGAGCCGTCTCTCAACGCAGTACAACGTGTGTGGCTCGCCGGGGTGCCGCTGCAAGGCCATCCCGCCTGTAAAGCATGGGCCCTACTACCAGGTCAGCTACACCCGAAAGGGCAAGAGCAGCACCAAATTTGTTAAAAAGGAGGATTTGCCAGAGGTGCGCAAGCAGCTCAAGAACTACCAGCGCATGAAGCTCTTGATGGAGAAGTGGATCGATTTGGCAATCGAGCTGTCCATCCTGCGCTTGGCCAAAGAGGCAGAGTGAATTCTAGGAAGGACCTGATGCCGTCCAGTGACATGTCGGTCAAAAGCATGGCGCACTTATCCAATGTTCATACGCTGACACAAAACCTCAGTTTGTGCCCGCGCACGGTATATGTCGAGATCCTCAAGATGACCCTGGTGTCGAAAATTCCCTTACTGTGTTGCACGATCTATGATCAAGTCCCAGGCCTTGCGCAAGAGTTACGAGCGGCGCTGAGCCTCTTTAACGATGTCATATTGCGTGAATGCTCCCGTCTAGGGGTTCCAGTTCTGGATCTACGTGGCCTATGTACCGAAGCATCCGATTACTCTGTAAAGTCTCCGATTGAGCCATCGAGTAGTGGGGGACAAAAAATTGCAGAGCGCATTGTCGCAATAGTGTTGGGGAAAGCGTCTGAATCCCGTCAATGCAAAATCTACTTATGAATCACGTGTGTACAGATGCTTGACCATTTCAGCCAGATTGGCAGCCCTATAGCCTTCCAGAAGTCGCGCACCTTTGGGACGTGTCTGGGAGACAGGAACACTGTATCTTTGAGAAAAATCCTTCATCAATCAACGTCTTTACGAGCATTCAGCCGAAACTAAATGTGAATTGCCACTTTTATTTGGAATAGATGCATATTGCCAAATTTATTTTGCAAAGTTTGTCCATAAAGTTGGCACAAATTGCAGACCCTCATTGGGAAGACTGGCTGGAAATTTGTTCCACTTTTTTCTTTTACGGGAGCCAGCGATGGATTAGGCCGCTCCATCCCCTAGGATTGCGGCCGATAGAAGTGCGCAGCGGCCAGCACCCAAGGCAACAATAGTTCAGGAGTCAGATAGCCCAGCCACAGCGCCGCAAGCTCAGGTAGACCGACTTTGCTCATCGACAGCAGGCGCCCGCAACCTGCGACGAAGACTCCGGCAGCAATGAGATAGAACAGCGTGCCTTGTTGCCTGATCGTCACTGCCGACCACGCGCAGATGATGCCCATGACAAGGTATAGACATTTTGACAACTAGATGTCTCTCTCGTAATGACCATCCGGCCTGGTATTTGGCGCCATAGTCGGTATGTTCTTAGGCATTGGCCTACCTACTGGCGCCACGGAGAGAACAACATCAATGGCATCCTGATCAACTTTTACAACTGCCGGTTTCTGAGCCTCAGGGTTGTACATAGCCGATTCAGCCCTAAGTATGATCGCCCGCGCATCGAGCTCTGGCTTCTTGCTGATCAGCTCATTCAAAGATCGTTTGACATTTTCACTCACTAGTGCGTCGGCCTGGATCCGCTCTTCTTTGATCTGCGCTTCTCTCTTTTGAACAAATAACGTCTGTTTTGCAATGTCAACGATCAAATCTCGGCGACGCAGAAATCTCCAAAACGGCAACGTAACAAGCTCACTCTGGATACCTTCAAGAATAGAAACTGAATTTGCCTTCCTCCTCTCTAGAAAAATAACCTTTTGTTTTGCTCTTTCTACCGTTGACCTTGGCCAAGCGTCATCGAGTGAAGAAACTAATTTTTTGTACTCACGCTCATAAGCGACCTGCTCCCTGGTCAAATCATTTAATTCAGACTTGACTCTCGCACGCTCACCCTCAATCCTGGCCAACTCTGCGGCTTCCGCTTCTGCCGCTTTTCGTTCAGCCTCTTGCTTTGCAAACCTCTCTGCTTCTTCCTTGGCTTTTTTCTCCGCTGCCAAAGCAGCAAGCCGTTCTTCATTAGCCACGATGGCATCCAAGATCTCTCTGGCCTTGTCCATCTCTGCTTCTGCCGCAGCCAGCTCAAGAGCAGCATCGCGTTCAAGTCGTGCAATGAAGTATTTGGACTTCATGAACTGCTCATCCTGCACTCGCTGACTGATCTCTGAAATCCCACCTTTGCGCTCAATGTCGGTCGCAACTGGGCCGAGGTGAACTGTGGGAATTCGATCAATTCCTTGGGCTTCAAGAGTTCTGTGGTCAATACGTTCTGAAAGGCCGGCTTCCTGCAAGGCGGCATTGCACATGGATTCCCATACCTCGCGCTCGACATCGCAGAAGTTTGGCAATCCATTCCGTTTGCAATGAATTGGATCCAGTTCGACAGCCTTTTTCCCCATCACTCCGAATTCGTCACAGTAGCAAGCCGTGATTTGGCAATGCGCATGAATGTTCCGAGGATCGCTTCCATCACGATGGTCAGGCGCATGATCATGTTCATGGCCATGCACTGGTTCATGCAAGTTGAAATCAACTCCGACTTTGTATTTGTCGGCTATATACCTGCAAAACCTTTGTGTCAAAAAGATGTTCTGCTGACGTGTCAATTCGTGGGGTAAAGCGACTTCTAATTCTCTGGCAACCATGGCATCACCGCGCTTGTGCTTTGCCTCCACTCTGTCCCAGAGTACCTGACGGGAAATCGTACCGCCACCAGGCAGTATCACTTGGCCAAATATCACGCCACGCTTTCTCGTATAGTCGTAAGTTACACCAGTACGATCATCCGTCAGGCACTCACCAGACCTATAAGCAGCAGAAGCCACAGAGCTACGTCCTGCACTGCGTGAAATTTCCTTCGCTGAAAAGTGATAAATCGCCATGTGTGAATAATGGCAGAAAGAATATCACTTTGCAAATGAACCCTAGCCGCCGGCAGGCCGCACGTAATCTGGCCGGTTTACCGGATAGATTACTCTAAGTGCGCCCTTCTTGTCTGGGCTTACGCCTCAACAGACAGACAGGCGGAACGGAAGGGAAGGGAAGCCGCCCCATACGGATTTGCATTCAAATGGTTCCATCCATAGAATGTCACTACCAGCAACAATTTGGCCCAAAATGGAACAGGAACCTATAATAACAGAAGCAGCAGCTACTCCAGAAAACGTGGAGAAAAAACTCACACCGAAACAAAAAGCAGTTTTGGCCTTTGAGGCGGCAAAAAAGTTAGTCGAGCAAAGGAAAACCCGACTGACTCAAATAGAAGCACTCGAGCGATCCCGCTTGGAGAAAGTTGAAAGAAAATACGAATCCAGGCGAAATGCAATCATCGGCGCATACATTACAAAGAGTCGGTCGGAAATCATCGCGAGTCCGGAATTTCAGTCTTGCCTCATAAGGGATAGTGACAGAGCAGCTTTTGGCCTGGAACCATTACCTAAAGCATCTAAAGAGTAGCTGTAGTGGCCTGCATTTTAAACCGGTCGTGCTCGCATTCGAAGCCTTTTCCGGCTCAAATTCAGTGCAAATGAAAAAAACGCTATCACGATCACAGCAGATGACAGTTGGACGTAGCTACGTCTATTATGGATCTAGATGCCCGAGCTGGAATGTCTCGGAACTCGAATTGAACCCTAAATAGCGCCGAAATTGTCTCAGCGTTGAGCCTCATTTTGAAGCGCTTCAACAAGACAGTGACGCGGAAGTAAATCACGGGTTTTCAGTTGAACAACTAATCAGCTGAACGGCTTCTGTGCGCGACCCGACAGCCACCAATGTAGGCTTCAGGCATGCCGATCTTTTGATCTGCGAAGCCAATGAACTGTTGGTCGTAGCGATTACCTTGGTGTCTGTTGGAGTCAGTGACCAGGAAATTCGGTTTTTGGGGTTCCACGCCCAACCCGGCGGAAATTTCAGAGTCCCCTGTTTTGCTCAGCGTCCCAGCATCACTTGGAGGTCTAAGATTCACTTGTCGTTCTTGAGCACATTTGAGAAAACAGTCGCCAAATGCCGCATTACCTCGGGATCAGTCCTGGGCACTATGCTCGAATACGTTGTGGTCTGAGATGCCATACATTCGTTCGGCAAAAAAAGGTTTATAGAATGCCTACATGGTGTAGTCTTTTCCAATTCAGGTATGAGCCTGAACGGCAACGGTTTGGGCGTTTGAGCTGGGTGGGTTGATCGGGTTAAAACTGGGAGTTTAGCTGTTAGTCTCAAAAGGCTGTTTGGCAAGCGCAGCGCGTCAGGCCGTAGG
>JAIPCE010000001.1 GCA_021738345.1 Rhodoferax sp.
TGCGCTACCTGCAGGTTGGCGGAACTTTCCTCAAGCACACGCTGCGCCACAAAGTTTTGCGCCACCAGCTCCTGGTTGCGCTGGTAATTGGACTGGGCAATCGACACCTGTGCTTTGGCTTGCTGAATTTCAGCGCGCTGCAGGGTGTCGTCGAGCTGCACCAGCAATTGGCCCTTTTGCACCCGGGCACCATCCGAAAAGCCGATCTCGCGCACGCGGCCGGCAATTTCCGGGCGCAGCATGACGCTTTGGCGCGATCTCAGGGTGCCGACCGACTGGGCGTCGTCGCGCAGCCGCATTTGCTCAACCCGGGCGACCTCGACACCGGCCAAGCGGGGGGCTGCGCTACCAGCAACCGGCACGGACTTTGCCGAGGACCCGGTCGCTTCCTTGGGTGCCATGGGCCTTGTCTGGTACCACCAGGCTGCGGCACTGAGCAACGCCACGCCCACAACTGCGGTAACTGAATAGATCGTTCTGGATGCCATCTCAAACCTGTTCTTCGTGTAACTAAGCAAGTGCGCGCGATACACCGCGATTGGCCAAGGTGTCGGCCCGCTCGTTGCCAGGATCACCAGTATGGCCGCGTACCCAACACCACTCGACGTGGTGTCCGCTGTGGTGCACCAGCCGATCCAAGTGCTGCCACAAATCGACATTTTTTACCGCCTGCCTGGCGGCCGTCTGCCAATTGCGGGCTTTCCAGCCGGCGAGCCATTCGGTCATGCCTTTTAGCACGTATTGACTATCCACATGCAAGACGATCTTGCACGGTCGCTGCAACGCTTCAAGCGCACGGATCACCGCCAACATCTCCATGCGGTTGTTGGTCGTTTCCCGCTCGCCCCCGAATAGTTCTTTTTCAGAGCCATCAGATGCCCGCAACAACGCACCCCAACCGCCAGGCCCAGGATTACCCTTGCAAGCGCCATCGGTATAAATCACAACGTGGTTCAAGTTAAACTCCTCGGCCGACATTTAACTCTGATGCAAGACTGACACGGTCGGTACTGCGATTGGCCACCGGAACAGAGGTCGCCGGGCGAGGCGTAGCGGTCTTCCAGGCCGGCTCCAACAGCCGCATTCCACGCACCCGCTTGACCGCCACCAGAAAGTAACCGGCACCAAAAATCGGCCACCAGCGCGTACCCACATAGTCCAGGCACTGGAAACGCCCGAGCCAGCGCTCGCTGTCGACAGCCGGGCGGTAACAACCAAACTGACCCCGCTCGACCTCGAAGCTGAGCAATCGCAACCAGTCCCGCAGGCGCCAATACCCAATAAACTCCCCGCATTGAGGCAAGAACAAGTGTTCAACAAAACGTCGCAATCCCAATTTACGGTAGAGCTGCTCCCGTTTTTGGCGCAGCGCCCACAGGCTGATGGGATTGAGACCACAGATGACGACGCGCCCCTCCGGCACCAGCACACGCTCCACTTCACGCAAGGTGGCATGGGGGTCTGTGCTAAGTTCCAGCGTATGGGGAAGCACCACCAGGTCCAGACTGGCTGCGGGAAAGGGCAATGCGGTAAAGTCGGTGATGAAATCGACTTTCGCCTTGCCAGAGTTGGAGTGCTCCGTCAGGCCGCTGCAGGCTTGCCATTGGTGGGGCATGCGGTTGGCGCGCAGTCCAAGCAGCTGAGGTACACCGAGTTGCACGGCATGGTAGCCAAAAATATCAGCAACCGCGGCATCGACCTGGGCCTGATGCCAATCCAGCAGGTAACGCCCTGCGGGGGTTTGAAACCACGCATGCAAATCTATAATTTGACCACTCATGAAGCTAATACCGCTGCCCGCTTTTTCTGACAATTACATTTGGTTGCTGCACAATGGGCACCACGCCGTGGTGGTGGATCCCGGCGCAAGCCAGCCCGTGCTGGATGCACTGGTCCGGGAACAAGTACAGCTTGAGGCCATTTTAGTCACGCACCACCACGCCGACCACACTGGGGGCATTGACGCAATTCGGCAAGCTACCGGGGCTACAGTGTACGGCCCAGCCAGAGAATCGATACCGGCGCCGCTGGTAAAGCGGTCGGGTGGTGACGCTGTAACTGTCCTTGATCTGGCATTTCATGTGATCGATGTGCCAGGCCATACCGCCGGCCACATTGCGTACTACTGCCCTGCGGTGAACCTGCAGCCCCTGCTATTTTGCGGTGACACCCTGTTTAGCGGCGGATGCGGACGCCTGTTTGAGGGTACTCCCGAGCAAATGCTGGCATCTTTAACCACGCTGTCTGAACTTCCCAACGATACCCAAGTCTGTTGCACGCACGAGTACACGCTGGCCAACCTCAAGTTTGCCCGCGAAGTGGAGCCTGACAACCAGGCGCTGCGCGACTACCAGCACTATTGCCAGGGACTGCGGTCCAAAGCCCTCCCCACTCTTCCTTCCACAGTGGGACAAGAGCGTACGATCAACCCGTTTTTGCGCACCCATACGCCATCGGTCATCGCGTCGGTCTTGCGGTACGACGCGTCTGCTGTGGAACTTCATGGCGTATTTGCCAGCTTGCGTGAATGGAAGAACATATACCGATGAATTTTTTCAAATGCGCTGTTGTGCTCGCCGCACTGTGGTTGGTCGGCTGCGCCGCCCCGCCTGGAGCCAGCGTCAATGCCTCGGACGATCTCGCCGCGGCCCTGCTGGCGGGCGGCGAGACGCTGAGCTTGCGACCCAGCCCAAATATCAATCCCCCACGTAAGCTGCGCTTTGGTGAGGCCTGGACCCATGCTGGAAATCTGGCGCCGATCGAGGCGCAAACCACGCGCTCCCGTGCCGTTGCGGCGACTGCACCCCCAGCAGATTTATGGGACCGAATCCGGCGCGGCTACGCCATGCCCGACCTGGACAGCGATCTGGTCCGCGACCGTGAGCAGTGGTACGCTGGCCGATCCGACTACATCTATCGCATGACGGAGCGATCAAAAAAATATTTATTCCATATTGTGGAAGAACTCGAAATGCGCAACATGCCAACCGAATTGGCCTTGCTGCCGTTCGTAGAGAGCGCCTTCAATCCACAGGCAGTGTCGGTCGCCAAGGCCGCCGGCATGTGGCAGTTCATGCCGGCCACGGGGAAATATTTCGAGCTTAAGCAAAACGCCTTTCGAGACGACCGCCGCGATGTGCTGGCGTCCACCCGCGCGGCCCTCGATTACCTGCAAAAACTGTATGCCATGTTCGGTGACTGGCATCTTGCACTTGCGGCCTACAACTGGGGCGAAGGCAGCGTCGGGCGTGCCATCGCCAAGAACCAGCGGGCGGGCCTGCCAACGGCCTATGTCAACCTGAGTATGCCGATGGAAACACGGTTTTATGTACCCAAACTCCAGGCCATCAAGAACATCATTGCGCGCCCAGATGCGTTTAAGTCAACACTGCCTCAGATCGATAACCATCCGTATTTCCAGACTGTCACGATCCAGCGCGATATTGATGTGAGTCTGGCGGCACGTCTGGCCGAAATCTCGGAGGATGACTTCAAAGCGCTCAATCCTTCGATCAATCGCCCGGTCATTCTTGCAGCCGGCACGCCACAAATATTGCTCCCCTGGGATAACGCAGAAGTGTTCCAGGGAAACCTCGAGGCCTACGGCGGTAGCCGTCTTGCGAGTTGGACGGTCTGGGTGGCACCAAGCACCATGCGTCCGGCAGACGTGGCCAAGCGCGTCGGGATGTCAGAGGCGGAGTTGCGCAACATCAACGGCATACCCCAGCGCATGGTGATACGGGCGGGCTCCACGCTGCTGGTGCCACGCGGTGCCAGCATCATCGAAGATGTGGTAAGCCGAGTGGCGGACCACGGCCAGATGTCTTTTGCACCCGAAGTGGTGCTGAAACGAACCGTGGTCAAGGCCGGCCGCAAAGACAACGTGACAAGCCTGGCAGCAAGATACCGTGTCAACCCTGGTCAAGTTGCGCAATGGAACAATGTGTCTTCCACCGCAAGTTTCAGACAGGGGCAGCAGGTCGTGTTGTTTTTGCCACCACAGGCCGCCGCCAAGAATCCTCCGCCAAAAACACCGATCCGACCGACGACCAAACTGGCTAAGCGCTAACAGATAATCTGATAGGTTGTTCAGTGAGATAGTTCTGTTAGCGTCGATCGACCAGCGCATGGGCGATGGTGCCCAGGTCCACGTATTCGAGTTCACTCCCCGCAGGCACCCCGCGCGCCAGGCGGGTGATTGTGAGACCGCGTGCACGTAAGCCTTCGCTGATGACATGCGCGGTGGCCTCGCCTTCGGCGGTGAAATTGGTTGCCAATATGACTTCGGTGACCGTACCGTCCAACGCCCGATCAAATAGTTTCTTGAGACCAATGTCATGCGGCCCTATGCCATCGAGTGGACTGAGTTTGCCCATCAATACAAAATAAAGGCCCCGGTACGCCCCGGTGCGCTCCAGTGCAGCTTGGTCCGCCGGGGTCTCGACCACGCACAGCTTGCTCGGGTCGCGACGATGGTCAAGACAGGTGGCGCACATGCAGGCCTCGCTAAACGTGTGACAACGCTCACAATGCCGCACATTGCTGGCCGCCTCCTGCAAGGCTCTTGACAGCGCCACAGCACCCGCGCGGTCGTGCTGCAACAGATGAAACGCCATGCGCTGGGCCGACTTGATGCCGACGCCCGGCAAGCGGCGCAATGTCTGAATCAGGACCTCCAGCGCAGGGGTAGAAGACACAGATTAAGGCGTCACTGCGACAGGAATGGTTGCGGTCGCACCAAGTGCCGGCGCACGCTGCTATCTACCGGAAGATACCCACCTAAAACGGGAATTTCATTCCTCCTGGCAAGCCTGGCATGCCGGCAGTGATCTTGCCCATCTTTTCAGTGGACATCTCTTCGGCCTTTCGTACCGCTGCATTGAACGCGGCGGCCACCAGGTCTTCGAGCATGTCCTTGTCGTCCGCCAGGAGACTGGGGTCAATGGTGACGCGCTTGACATCATGCTTGCAGGTCATGGTGACCCTTACCAATCCCGCACCAGACTCGCCCGTGACCTCAATATTGCCGAGTTCATCCTGGGCTTTCTTCATGTTGTCCTGCATGGCCTGGGCCTGCTTCATCAGTCCGGCCAGTTGTCCTTTGTTGAACATGGGTTTCCTTCAAAATTTCAAAAACAAGTCACAGCCATTCGCAACAGACGGTCAGCCACCGTCAGAGTGGTCGAATGGATCCAGGCACGATTTTCGCGCCAAAGTCACGCACCATGGCCTGCACGAACGGATCACCGTAAATTATCTTTTCAGCGGCCAGTTGTTTTTCAGCGGAGGCTGCACTGTTTCGGCGCGCCGGGCAATCGGTGACGCGGCCAACCTCCACCACCAGTTTCACCACATAGCCAGCGGCGTGGAGCGCATTCGTGAGTCGGTCTCGACTGCCACTTTGGTTCAGCGACTCACGCTCCACCCGCAAAATCCATTGGTCGGTGTCACGTGCCACCAGTTGCGACTGTAGCGCCAGCTCACGCACCATCGCGTTGATGGCTTCAGCCTGAATCAATTGTTGCACCAAGGCGTGCCAAAAATCGCCCTCTTCGCTCGGGATCAAACCCGGCGAAGTTGCTGACGAGGCGGGCTCGGATTGGGTTTGTGGCAACTGACGCACAGGAACCGACACCAAACGGGTGGCAACCCGCAGTGGCTCGACCTGCTCCAAAGCGTCCACCGTCTCCAAATTATCAGCCTCTGGTTTGCGACCCAGATTGCGCACAGGCACGCTCACACCCATAGGAACTGCAGACCGTTGCATCGACTCCGCTTGGGCAAGCGCCGCTGCCGGTACGTGCTGAGGTAGTGGCGCAGGTGGCAACCCGGCGGGCGAAACCGTCAGGACACTCGGCGCATCTTCCCTGGGCACAACAGCACTGGGTTGGGCTGCGGCCACGATGTCAGGCAGTTGAGGGTGCACAGCCTCTGACTCGATTACAGCCAATTTCGCACGCACAGCTGGGGCCACAGGCGCCGCATCGGTCGGCCGTTCGCCCAACGGGGGCAGCCCTACCACTGCGGCAGTCGGGCTGCCCGTGGCACTCGCCGGCCGTGTCAATGGCCGCTCAGTCGCTGGAAAGCCTGGAGTTTTTTTTTCCGCCAGTGCCGTTTCGGCAGGGGGTTTGAAAGCCAGCAAGCGCAACAGCACCATGGTGAGCGCCGCATATTCGTCCGGTGCCAGCCCCAGGTCGCCGCGACCATGCAGGCAGATGCTGTACAGCAACTGTGTCTCGTCTGCAGGCATCAGGGTGGCCAAGCGCGCTGTGTCGGCGGCTTCGGGGTCGCTGTCGTCATCGGTCGCGCCGGCCATGCCGCCGGCGGATCGCGCGAGCGTCTGCAGCACCGCCATGCGTTGCAGCACCGTCGACATTTCTTCCAGGGTCGATGCCGCGCTCAGACCGTTCAGACGCAGCGCCTCAGAGGTCTCGACCACGGTTTTGCCATCACCCGTCGCCAAGGCCTCAATCAGACGAAATACATAGGATCGGTCGACGCTGCCCAGCATCTGGCGCACGCTCGCCTCCTGTAATAGGCCTGACCCGAAGGCAATGGCCTGGTCAGTCAGGCTCAGGGCATCGCGCATCGACCCCCGGGCTGCGCGCGCCAGCAACCGCAGGGCTTGCACCTCGGCGCTTACCTGCTCCACCGCCAGCACCTGGGTCAAGTGCTCACGAATGGTCTCGGGGGCCATCGGGCGAAGGTTGAATTGCAGGCAGCGCGAAAGCACCGTAACCGGCACCTTCTGCGGATCGGTCGTGGCCAATACGAACTTGAGATACTCGGGCGGCTCTTCGAGCGTCTTCAACATGGCATTAAACGCCGTCGTCGTGAGCATGTGCACTTCGTCAATCATGAACACCTTGAAGCGTCCTTGCACCGGCTTGTAGACCGCCTGCTCCAGCAGCGACTGGACTTCGTCGACCCCGCGATTCGAGGCGGCGTCAAGCTCGGTGTAGTCAACAAAGCGGCCGCTGTCAATATCCGTGCAAGCGGCACAGACGCCACACGGGTGGGCGGTGATTCCACCCTGCCCGTCCGTTCCCTGGCAATTCAGGGATTTGGCCAAAATGCGTGATACCGTCGTCTTGCCGACCCCGCGCGTGCCGGTAAACAAATACGCGTGGTGAAGGCGCTGTGTGGTCAGCGCATTGGTGAGCGCCTGCACCACATGGTCCTGCCCCACCATTTCGGTGAAGTTGCGCGGACGGTATTTGCGGGCGAGCACAAGGTATGACATGAAGGGATTCTAAGGCGTGGCCTTGCGCAGCAAGCGGCCAACGCCATATAGTGCGGATTACACTACTTCGCGGCCCTCGGAGGACTTTATGCACACCATCCGCCAGCCTGCCGTCGCAGGCACGTTTTATACCGGGCAGGCACACGCCCTGTCGCAACAGGTGAAGTCGATGCTGGCTTCAACCACCGTGGGCCAGACGGCCGCCGCCGTTCCCAAGGCACTGATTGTGCCGCATGCGGGCTATATCTATTCGGGCACCACGGCAGCCTTGGCCTATCGGCGGCTGTTGCCGGTACAAGCCACCATCCGACGGGTCGTCTTGCTCGGTCCGGCGCACCGGGTGGCCGTGCGGGGGCTGGCGCTTGCCGGGGCAGATTACTTTGCCACTCCGCTGGGCACGGTCGAGATTGACCGTGATGCAGTCGCCAAAATTGCCACGCTGCCCCAGGTCGTCGTCAGTCCTGCGGTCCACGCCCAGGAGCACTCGCTCGAAGTCCAGTTGCCCTTTTTGCAAACCGCGTTAAGAGACTTCAAGCTGGTGCCGCTGGTGGTCGGTGACGCCACACCGTCCGAGGTCGCACAGGTGCTTGAGACCTTATGGGGCGGCAATGAGACGCTGGTCGTCATCAGCTCAGACCTGTCGCACTATTTGCCCTACGCTGCTGCCCAGGCACAGGACCAGCAAACGGTTCAGACCATTGCCGAACTTAAACCCACGATTACGCACCACCAGGCCTGTGGTGGCACGCCCGTCAACGGGCTCTTGCTGGCCGCCAGGCAGCACGGCCTGCAAGCTGAGTTACTAGGCCTGTGCAACTCTGGCGACACAGCGGGCGACAAGCAGCGGGTTGTCGGATATGCCTCCTTTGCCTTTGTGACCTGCGCAGTGCGTCGAGCGGACACCCCATCAGACGCAGAAGACGGCCAGCTCCTGCTGCCGATTGCCCGCGCTGCCATCTCGACCGCCCTGGGTCGCCAGACGGCTGCGCCTGAAAGCGCGCCGTGGTTGCAGGACCGGGGTGCCTGTTTCGTCACCTTGACCCAACAAGGACAACTGCGCGGTTGCATCGGCTCACTGGAGGCGCGCCGTACTTGGCTGCATGATGTGAAATCCAACGCCGTGGCAGCCGCCCTGCAAGACCCCCGCTTTACGCCCTTGACGGCTGCCGAACTCGAGACCACCGACATTGAGGTGTCCTTGCTGTCCGCCACCCAAGCCATGCAGTTTGAGTCGGAAGCCCATGCGCTGGCGCAGCTTCGCCCCGGCATCGACGGCGTGATTTTTGAATATGGGCGCCATCGCAGTACCTTTTTGCCCCAGGTCTGGGAACAATTGCCTGCCGCCGTCCACTTCATGGCCCACCTCAAACGCAAGGCCGGCTTGTCGCCCGACTTTTGGCACGCCGATGTTCGACTCCACCGCTACACGGTGCGCAAATGGAAGGAACAGGAGGGACCATGACGCAGGAATCAAGCTACCCCGCGCGCTACTGGCACGCCAACCCCGACGGTCGAATACAGTGCGACCTGTGCCCACGCGACTGCAAACTGCACGACGGCCAGCGCGGCGCCTGCTTTGTGCGGGCGCGCCAGGGCAATCAGATGATTCTGACCACCTACGGACGGTCCTCGGGCTTTTGTATCGACCCGATCGAAAAAAAGCCCCTGAACCATTTTTACCCGGGCAGCAGTGTGCTGTCATTTGGCACGGCCGGATGCAATCTGACCTGCAAGTTCTGCCAGAACTGGGACATCAGCAAGTCGCGTGACATGGACCGCCTGATGGAACGTGCAGCGCCCGAGACGATTGCGCTCGAAGCCCTTAAATATGGCTGCAAGAGCGTGGCCTTTACCTACAACGACCCGGTCATTTTTGCCGAATACGCCATGGATGTCGCCGACGCCTGCCACGCCCAAGGGGTGCAGACGGTCGCCGTCACGGCGGGCTACATGCACGCCGCCGCCCGGCGCGACTTCTACGCCAAAATCGACGCCGCCAACGTCGACCTGAAGGCGTTTACCGACGACTTTTACTTCAAGCTCACCGGCTCACATCTGCAACCAGTGCTCGATACCCTGGTTTATCTCAAGCATGAAACCCAGGTGTGGCTGGAGATCACCACCCTGTTGATTCCTGGGCACAACGACTCTGACACGGAGATCACTGCGCTGTGTCGTTGGGTTCGGCAGGCGCTCGGGCCGGACGTGCCGCTGCACTTTTCCGCCTTCCATCCCGACCACAAGATGCCTGACATTCCCGCGACGCCCCAGGCTACGCTGGTGCGGGCGCGCACGATTGGGCTACAGGAAGGCCTGCATTTTGTCTACACCGGCAATGTGCACCACGCAGAGGGCGGCACCACGGTTTGCCCGCATTGCCAGGCCAGCCTCGTCGTGCGGGACTGGTACCAGATCCGGCAGTATCGGATATCCGAGACTGGCACTTGCCCGGACTGTAGCAAGCCAATCGCAGGCCGGTTTGATGCCCAATGCGGTAACTTTGGCCGCAAACGTATTCCGATCCGAATGCATTGAACGTAATAGCTACGGGCGGCCGTGCGTGCCCGCTGGCAAAATGGAATCCCTGTCTTCGGACTCTTACGCTTGCCCGACTGCACCAGCTCCATGCCACAACCCAAACGAACGCGCAAATTCCCTTTGCCGCCAGGCTGGTTCGCGCTAGGCCCCGATGATTTGCTACGCGACCCGATTTACCGACGACTGTGGCTGTCCATTCTGATCAGCTCCTTTGGGGCCCAGGTCACCATGCTCGCGCTGCCGCTGACCGCCGCCGTGCTGCTGCAGGCCACCCCGACACAGATGGGTCTGCTCACTTCGATGGAGTTGTTGCCATTTGTTCTGTTGTCGCTGCCGGCCGGAGTGTGGCTCGACCGGGTGCGCAAGCTCCCGGTATATGTCGTTGGCGAAGGCATCGTGGCCTTGGTCTTGGCCAGTGTGCCGCTGTGCTGGGCGCTGGATTTGCTAACCATGCCATTCATGTACGGCGTCGCTTTCACGATCGGGTGTGTGTTTGTAACGGCAGGGACTGCAGCGCAAATTGTGCTGACCCAGGTGGTCCCGCGCGAGCGCCTGGTCGAGGCCCATGCCAAGAACGCGCTCGCCTCTTCGGGCGCGGAAGTGGCCGGGCCCGGCCTGGCGGGTGCCTTGATCAAGCTGGTGGGTGCGCCGTTGGCGCTGCTGGGTGATGCAGTCCTGCTGATGATCAGTGTGTCAATTTTGCGTGGCTTGCGCGTGGTGGAGCAGCTCAAGCCCCGGGAAGACACCCACTTTTGGCGCGATCTCAAAGAAGGCCTGTCATTTGTAGCGCAGCACCGCCTGCTGCTGTCACTGGCAAGCGTCGTGGGTCTGTGGCAAATGTGCCACCACAGCGCCATGGTGGTGCAGATTCTGTTTGCCACCCGGGAACTGGGGCTGAGCGAGCACCAGGTGGGTTTGTGCTATGTGGCGCTGGGTGTCGGAACGGTGATTGCCAGTACCCTTGGAAACCGCATCTCCAGCCACATCGGACCCGGCCCCTGTCTGGTGGTGGGATTTGCGGTATGCGGTGTCGGCTGGCTGCAATTGGCATTCGCACCTGTCAATGCCTGGGGGGTCGCGTCCTTTGTTTTGATGTTGCTGTGCTTCAGTGCGGGAGCGGTGCTGATTTTCATCAACTTCCTGGCCTTGCGCCAGGCGGTGACTCCAACCCACCTGCTGGGCCGTATGACCAGCACGATGCGTTGGCTCATTTTGATTCCCGCAGGACCCGGCGCGCTCCTCGGCGGCTACATGGGAGAGCACCTGGGGCTGCGCTACTCCCTGGGCTTTGGTGGACTGTCTGCCTTGCTGCTGGCCGCCTGGGCCTGGCAGCATCCGGTCATCCGCGCAGTGCGCACACTTCCGACCCTGCACCCTACATCTGCTTGAACAGGTGGGAAAACGGACGACTCACGGCCAAGTTTTCCTTGCGTCCCTTGATTTTGACGGTCGCCTGACCCCGAAAGTCGCGTGACACCGACTCGATGGCAGCCGCATTGACAATCGTGGAGCGGTGAATTTGCCAGAATTTGTTGCCATCGATACCCTCCACAATTTCTTTGATGGGCGTACGAATCAGCGCGTCCAACTCGGCCGTGGCCACCAGGGTGTATTTTTCGTCCGACTGAAAGAACAAGACCTCGTCAATGGGAATCAAGCGCAGGTTTTGCCCCACGCTGGCCTTGATCCACTTGAGTTGCTCGGTCGGTGAGGACAGTTTGGCTGACAGGCGGGCTACCAGCGCTTCAAGGTCTTGCGGTGGTGCGGCCGGCACCCTGCCAAGGCGCGCCTGCAGCCGGTCCACTGCAGACTTCAAACGCTCGTCGGTGTAGGGTTTGAGCACATAGTCCACTGCGTCGGTCTCGAATGCCTCAACCGCGTAGTGGTCAAAGGCGGTCACAAACACCACATGGCATTTCAGTTGGGGATTGGCGGCCAGGCTGCGCGCCACCTCCACGCCGGTCATCTCCGGCATCTGGATGTCAAGAAATGCCAGGTCGGGGTGGTACTGATCGATGGCCTCGAGTGCGGCCTCACCGTCCCCGACATCGGCAGCGATTTGCAATTCGGGCCACAGTCGGGCCAATTTTGCCTTGAGTTGTGCCCGCAATATGGGTTCATCTTCAGCAATGATGGCGGTAAATGGCATAGAGGTTCCCTTTTTTTCGGCGACAGGGCTGTGGGGATTTTGAGATATTTTAATGGCGGGTCCTGTTGCGCCGCCTGGCAAACCAGTAAATTGCCAGGCCGACCACAATGCCTGGCGCCAGCACGGGAAACAAGGAGATCAGAACCACCAGAGGAATGAAGAGCAGCAACGCCGCGAAGAAAAACCCCAGCCCATACAACAGCGCTACTACAAACAAGATCACCAGCGCCACCACCCCAAACGCGGCCAGCAATCCGACCGAGCCCAGGGCCATGCCTTCCAGGCCGTCCAAGTGCAGGTGGCCCACCTGCACCGGCATCCAGCCGGCGTACAGGGCGACCAGGCCAAGCAAAAATGCCACGCACAGTACGCTCATCAAGACAATGAAGGTGCGCGCGACCACCCGGCTCCAGGCACTATGCGACTGGCTACCAAACCTGCGGGCGCGCATCCAGCCCGACTGGACCGGCTGCAAAAGGGGCTTGGCGAGGCGACTTGGGGTGGCGTTTGGCTCTGCCGTTGGCACTTCGGTCGGTACATCGATGGTCGCAAGCACGCCGCGCGGAGCATTCGACTCAATGCTAAAGCGCGCATTGCCCGCGTAAATGGCTGCCAAGCGCTCCCGCACATTGGACAAACCCACACCGCCACCGGCGCGCACCGGTGCATCGGACAAGCCCCGCCCGGTGTCACGCACCTGCATCCGGATACGGTCGCCCGCCGGTGTGGTTTCACGCTCTACGACCACATCAATACGCCCGCCTTCACGCAGGGGCTCCAAGCCATGTTTTATGGCGTTTTCCACCAGTGAGGGCAACATCATGGGTGGAAATGAATTGCGCAGCACATCCGGCGGCGCAGAGATCGAGAACTGCAGACGCTGCCCCATGCGCATCTGCAAAATATTGAGGTAGGCGCGCACCAATTCGAGTTCTTGCCCGACCGTCGAGGTGTTTTCGCGCATCTTGGGCAAGGCCGCGCGCAGGTAAGCAATCAAATGTCCGACCATCCGGTTCGCGGCCGCTGCGTCCACCTCGGTCAGCGCCTGCACATTCGCCAAGGTGTTGTATAAAAAATGCGGTTCCACTTGTGCTTGCAAAGCCTGCAAACGCGCTTCAGTGACCTGGCGACTCATGTGACTCAGTTGCGCTTCCTGGGTCTTTTCTTCGGCCACTGCCAGTGCACGGCGCGAACGGCCAAGAAAGTATTTGGCAATCAGCAGCACCACAAAAAGCGGGATAAACGCAAGAATCAACGCGGATCCGACCCCAATGCGCCAGATGCCACTGTCCACCTTGTCACGTATTTCGCCGCGCAATCCCTCTGGCAAGACGGGAAGTCCGGCTTGTGCCGGAATGTCAATGACTACCGCCCTGGAGCGCTTCGATGTTCCTGGATCAAAGGGCGGATTCTTCAGGATGGCGGTGATGGATTCCAGCGCCTCACGGGCCGCCTTTTCATTGTCGCTGGCCGTCTTGAGCATGCCATCAAAGGAACGCTCGGTGGCACTCGGATCAAGACCCCGATCACGCAGCAGCGCAATCGCATCATCGCGCGCCTCTTCCACTGCCTCGCGCGCCTCGACGGCCGCATCCAGCGCGGCCTGTGCCGCATCCTGGGCCGCCACCATGGCGGCATCGGCGGAGTCCTTGGCAGACTCGCGCACCGCTTTGCTGGCATCCGATTGGGCCGCCAACAAATCCTGTTTGGCGCGGGCGATCTCGGCCAGCGCCCGGCTCAGATCCACCTGGCGGTCGGGGTCGGTGGCGCGTGCGCGCATGGCACGCACCACCTCTTCCGCAAAATTCAGTGCGGTACCGCCAAATGCCATACTAATCTCGCGCTCAATCGCGCGTTTTTCCTGCGGCGTGGCGCCGGTGTCGTGCAAACGAATGACCTGAATCGGCACTGCAAACAGCACGAGGCCCAGCACCACGCCCAAGCCGCCAGAGACCAGTGCCCACCAGGGTGTTTTGTGGATGAATGTGCCGAGTGTTTTGAACATGTTTGCCAAGTCTCTGTGTTGCTGCTATCCAAGCTTGCTGACGGTTGCGCTGCGCTTAATCAACCTACGACTGCCAGCTTAATAGACCGCGGTCGCGTCCTGCCAGCGCAAAGCGACGGTCGACAGAATTCATGGGCTGAATCGACCAGAACAGTGCGAAATGCGTGGTCCGTGGTCAATCGCACTGGTTTAATCGCAATTGCTTACTCAATCGCCCATTCGCCCTGAGCCCGTCGAAGGGCCAAAAGACTTCGACGAGCTCAGCCCGAACGGAGATCAACAGTACCAATGGTGGTGCATTGCGCCTCAGAGCCGTACCAGACTGCGATAGACCAGCTTGGTGCTGCCTTCGGCGGGGACGGTCAGTTTCCAGATCGCCGTGTTGCTCGAACCCTTGCGGTGGGGGTGGCTCTCGCTGACCACTTGCCAGTCACCGGGCATGGGCTCTTGTAGCGTCACCTGCACTGGCTCATTTTTGGCGTTCCTGAGCACAATTTCGTAGGCACTCTCAAACAGCGCGTTGTATTTTCCGCTGCCGGGCATGCGCTTGAAATCGGTCTGGGTTTTGTCGGCGGTCACATCGAACGCGTTGCCAAGTTTCAGCCGCAGCGTTGCATTCTTGGGCGTATGGTCAATGGCGTCTTCACCGATGAATTGGGCATTGCCACGGGAGTCTTTTTTGTACACACGAACGATGCCCTTGGGCAGCGGCATGCCGAGCTGGGCTTTCTCGGCATTGTCAAACTCGAGAAACACTCCGACTTTCAACTTTTGACCCAGGTCCCCAACGCTGCTCTGGTAGTAGTAATCTGCCCCACGCAGGAGCAGCTCCTTGCGCACCGGCACGCCAGACGCGGTCAGCAAGGCGACCTGCTTGGTCTGATTTTCGGCAATCGTCGTCGGCTGGCTTAGCGAGTACAGATGGTATTCAAATAGCGACTCCTGTCTCATCTCAGCTCTGGCCACTGGCGCAGCCGACATCACGACACCCTTGGCCTGGTTCTGAAAGCGCTGGGACACTTGGTTGACATCGCCCGCCACGAGTTGCAGACGCGCATTGGGATAGCTAGCACCGCTGGTGTTGGTGAGCGTGACCCAACCGGAGATGTCCAGCATATCTTCGGCCGCGCCAAGCTCCACCACGTAGTCCGCGCGCCAGGCCAGGCCAGCGGTCAGATAACTCAACTCTGCCGTCTGCTGCAGGGGGCCAGAGTTGTCGAGCGACATCACCAGCGTCGGGCGGTCGCGCAGATTGCGTGGTACGTCACCGTACACGATGCGCCCGGGTACGCCGGTTTCGATGCGATCGCCAATTCTGAGCACCACGCCACTGTTTGCAGACAGTACCTCAGCCGTTTCTATGGTCTCGACGCCAGTAATCGGCTGGGTGCGAACCACCTGAACTGTCCTGCCCACATATTTCTCCAACAATTTTTGTGGTGTCAGCAAGTCAAAGTCGAAGTTCTGCTCCCGGACCAACAGGCTGCCAGGTGCAGAGATGCTGCGCAACAAAGCGGTTTCTGCGCGTATGCGGGCGCTGACATCCCTAAATGCCAAGGCCGAAGGTCCCCGCGGAAGCAGCAGGCTACGCTGGTCTTTCACCAATGCCAAATTCTCGTTGTAAATAGTGACCGCTACCTCCTTTTGGTCCGCCGCCGTGCTGCGCTGCTCATTGACCTGGGCCAACACGGCACCCGAAATAGCAGTACTCAGGGCATACAGAATAATCGTGCGTTTCATGGGTTCTCCTCTGGGCTAGTGCGCACACCATAAAATTGCAGCTTACCATCGCGCCGAGCCATTCCCACCGACCCGCCTCTTTAAGGACTTTCATGGACACCCGCACCCACCCCATTGCACAGCGCATTGCCCGTATTCGAGAAGTCCTGAAACACCATGGTGCCAGCGCCGTGCTGGTGCCATCGGCCGATCCGCACCTGTCCGAATACCTGCCCGAGCGCTGGCAATGCCGCGAGTGGGCCAGCGGATTTACCGGGTCCATGGGCACCTTGGTGGTGGGTCTGGAACATGCGGTCCTGTTCGCGGATAGCCGTTACTGGAGTCAGGCAGAAGCAGAGCTGCGCGGCACCGGAATTCAACTGGAAAAAATCCCTACTGGTGCCGCGACACACCACATCGATTGGCTCGCCCGGCATGCAGGCCAGGCTGGAGTCGTGCTGGTAGACGGCCAGGTCCTCGGCTTGGCGGCAGAAAAGGCCTTGCGCACCGCGCTCGATGCAGTGGACGCCAGTTTGCGCACCGATGTCGATGTGTTTGATTCGGTCTGGGAAGATCGCCCTGCGGTACCCCTGGACCCGGTTTATGCGCATTTGCCGCCGCATGCCGAACAATCGCGCACCGACAAGTTGGCACGGGTGCGCGCAGCCATGGCCGAGAAGCAATGTGGTCTGCACTTTGTCTCTAGTGTGGACGACATCGCCTGGATCCTTAACCTGCGTGGCACCGATGTCAGTTTTAACCCGGTGTTCATTGCCCATCTGCTGGTCACTGCGCAACAATGCACACTGTTTATCACGCTAGGCAAAATCGACGCTGCCCTGCAGGCCCAACTTGCCGCCGACGGCATCACCTTGGCCAATTACAGCGATGCACCATCGGCGCTGGCGGCGCTGCCAGCGGGTGCGCGCGTGTTGCTCGACCCGCGCCGGGTGACTTTTGGTTTGCGCCAGAACCTGCAAGCGGGCGCGGTGGTGGTCGAGGCCGTTAACCCCAGCACACTGTTCAAAAGCCGCAAAACCGATGTTGAGGCCGACTTCATACGCCAGGCCATGCGCGAAGACGGTGCCGCCATGTGCGAGTTTTACGCCTGGTTTGAAAAGGCACTGTTTACGCAGCCGCTCACCGAGATCGACGTCGCCGAACACCTCAGTGCCGCCCGTGCCAGACGCTCCGGCTTCAAGGACCTGAGCTTTCCGGTGATTGCCGGCTTCAACGCCAATGGCGCCCTACCCCACTACCGCGCCACACCCGAGTCGCATGCAACGATTCAGGGCAACGGCTTTCTGCTCATCGACTCGGGCAGTCAATATCTGGGTGGCACCACCGACATCACGCGCACCTGGGCGCTCGGCGCAGTCACCGACAGCCAGCGACGTGGCTACACCGCCGTGTTGAAAGGCACGCTGGCACTCAGTCGAACCGTCTTCCCGCTGGGAACGCTGTCACCATTTCTCGATGCGATTGCGCGCACGCCGCTCTGGGCTGAGGGCCTCGACTATTTCCACGGCACGGGCCACGGCGTAGGCTATTTTCTGAACGTACACGAGGGCCCGCAAAGTATCAGCCGAGCCACCCCCGAGCCGCAGCACGCAATGCTGCCTGGCATGCTTACGTCCATTGAACCCGGCCTTTACCGTGAGGGGCAATGGGGTGTGCGGATCGAAAATCTGGTGCTCAATGTGCCGTTCAGCACCCCTGAAAACGATAGCTTTGGCCAGATGCTCGCTTTTGAGACGCTCACGCTGTGCCCGATTGACCTGTCGTGCATTGAACGTAGCATGCTGCGCCAGGACGAAATCGACTGGCTCAACCAGTACCACGCCACGGTCCGTGAGCGCCTCAGACCTCTGCTCCAGGGCGACGCCCTGGCCTGGCTGGAACGGCGAACGTATGCGATTTAGTAGCATTGTCGGAGATACGCTGCGGTGCATTGGCTACAATACGCGTTGACGGGCCTTCCCGCATGGTGAAGCGGCCAACCGGGTCAGGTGGGGAACCAAGCAGCCCTAACTGTAGAGCCAGTGCCGGGGTCAAGGCTCGTCAACCCCCATTCGTAAAGCCAGAAAGTCGGCGCTCCCGTCCCGAAGCACGGTCACAGATGGCACCCTCCTTTTAATACTCCGGGCCGACGGCATGGGCGCCGAGTGCCGTCCATGGCGAGTGGAGGCAACTCCTTGCTGGCGGGGTCGGTCTGGATCACTGCACGCTTGAAAAACTGCAGTGTGTTCAGTGGTAGCGTAGTGTCCATAAACCTGCGAATTCCTCGTGTAAGTCAAGACCAGCCTTTCATGATCATTCTGCGAGAAGCCAAAGCGGACGTTAAGGATATACTTTTCTGCCTAGGATTTATTGAACACAAATCTACTTGGGCGGTTACTAGAACAGCTTGGCGTGAGTCAGCCCTGTTTTGCCGGTCAAGAATAGGTCGATGGGACCCGTTGCCTTTGCTTGAGGTGAAACACGTCGCGATGGGCCCCCGTAACATTTGTGTCGCAGACGTGCATTGATGAGGAAACCAGCGATGACATCCGTACCCCAGCCTCCGAACAGGATAGATTTTGACCGAGAGTTCCGCGCCCAGATCGCGAAGTTAACAGGCGGGCTTTCGCCAACGGCGTTTTCGAGCGCGTGGGCCGACTGGGCTGCACATTTGGCGATCTCACCTTCACGACAGCTTGAACTCAGGAAGGAATTGCTTTCTCGAACCGAAGACACATGGAGCTTCGCGCTTAAAGCTATGACAGGCGCGCCCGTAGCACCTAGTGAAGGATTTGACGGTGCATCGGATGCACGCTTTGGCAAAGTGGATTGGACAAAATGGCCGTTCAACGTCTACGCGAGGGCGTATCAAAACAGTGTCGCGCTGGTCAACAAGGCAGTTGAAGGTGTGGATGGGGTTGACCCATACCAGGAAAAATTGGTTCAGTTTTCGGTGCGGATGTTGTTGGACACTAGCGCGCCATCGAACTACCTTGGCACCAACCCTGAACTGTTGGCTCTCACCCAATCGGAAAAAGGCCAGAATTTGGTTCGTGGAATGCGGAATTGGCTTAAGGACCTCAAGAGCACCCTGGATGGTGCTCCCCCGGAAGGAACCGATGAGTTTGAAGTTGGCCGAACCGTTGCGGTCACACCCGGGAAGGTCATCTTCCGTAACGACCTGATTGAACTGATCCAGTATTCACCTACGACAAAAACGACTTACGCGGAGCCGCTACTCATCGTTCCCGCGTGGATCATGAAATACTACATACTGGACCTGAGTCCGAAAAACTCACTCGTGAAGTTTCTCGTGGATCAGGGTCACACTGTGTTCATGATCTCTTGGAAGAACCCAAGTCCGGTGGATCGCGATGTAAGCATGGATGACTACCTGAACAAGGGGTTTCGGGCAGCACTTGATGCAGTAACAACCGTTGTGCCCGATCGCAAAGTGCATTCAGTGGGCTACTGCATTGGCGGAACGTTGCTATCAATTGGCGCGGCGATGCTGGCTCACGAACGCGATGAGCGTCTCGCTTCGGTTACCTTGTTTGCCGCGCAGGCTGACTTCTCTGAACCGGGCGAGTTAGCCTACTTTATCAATGCAAGCCAGTTAGCCATGCTGGAGGCAACCATGTACAAAAAGGGAGTACTTGAGAGTGCTCAAATGGGGGGTGCATTTGCACTTCTGCGGTCAAAAGATTTGATCTGGCAGCCCATCATCAATAACTACCTCAAGGGGCAACGCGATACGATGATTGACCTGATGGCGTGGAATGCGGATGGCACTCGCATGCCTTACCGGATGCACACGGAGTACCTCCATCGTCTCTATTTGAATAACGAACTTGCCTCCAACAAATTTTCTTTGAATGGACAAGTGATCACGCTGTCGGACATCAGCGTTCCCATGTTTGTAGTTGGCACCGAGGCGGATCATGTTGCACCGTGGACTTCGGTTTACAAAATTGGCAATCTGGTCCGGTCTGACGATTACTCCTTCTTACTGACCTCGGGCGGCCACAACGCAGGCATTATTGCCGGCCCCGTCCATCCAAAACGACACTTCCGACTGAAAACCAAGCGACTGAAAGCAGCGCACATCGAAAACCAGGAATGGTTGCAGACAACAGAAAAGCAACCGGGTTCATGGTGGCCAGCGTGGCAGCAATGGCTGCAGGCACATTCCAGTGGTCAAACCGAGCCCCCTCAACTTGGGGCGTCACGTAAAGGCTATCGATCTATCGAAGACGCGCCCGGCAGTTACGTGAAACAACGGTAGGTTGCCAATAGTCGACCTGGGACTAACGCAATCTGATTGCCAGTCTCAGAGAAACAAATCGATTCAAGCCATCAGTGCCGTTGCTGGATGGAAGGGTCAGTTCGAGGGTGGAACAACGTACCCGCCTCCCAGCGATGCTTTCTGCTTTAGTCTCGTATGAAAACTTGCCTGAGTGACCGGCACGGCTGTCAAGACGTGCTGCAGTGTTTACTGCATCCCATGCACGGTGTTAGGCCTCAGCGTGCGGTGTGTGGCAACAGGGCTACTGCTTAAGCATTTCGTAAATGCCACTTTTTCCGGTTTTGAGGTTATTCCAGGTCACCTTGGCTGTCCTGCCGCTGGAATCGACTTGCATGCGCATCGTGAGCCACTCCTTGCCACTCTTCTTGTTGGTTTCGACCAGCGTGCCATTGTCAAGCATCACGACCGAGACCGTATCAACATCCTTGTCCCCTTTGACCGGCGCGTCGCTGCCATCAAGTTTCGCGGTGTATCCGACACCGGAGCTAGCCGCCATAGTGACGCTGCCGCTCTCGGTCCTGAAGCTTACGATTTCGTCCGAATCTTTTGACCTCCATCGCCCGTCAATGGCTGATTGCGCAGTAGCCAGCAGCGGCAACAGCACGATGCATGCAACTAATGCGTTTAGTGACCATTTAATACTGATTCTCATCATGTCCTATTTCCTTTCGTCATGACGATGGGCATGATGAGCGTGCCCGCGTGACGCTACCCAGGCTAAGTGATGAGGCGGTCATTGAGCTGCATGATTTCATTCACTAGTTGCTTGATCGCTTTGAGGCGAGTTACGGCGCGCAGATTGATCGCTTTTACGAGGCGCTATGGGAAGACTCAAGGGACGACACTCTCGATGTAGGAATGCATTGGCCGTCTTAGTACAGCGCCTGTCCAACTCAGCAACGCCGCCAGCGTCATGCATGGCGGCGTTGTCTTTTTGTGCTTGGCGATTAAATCGTTGCCACACACTGTCCCACTTACTGTGCTGTGTTTGCACTTCCCAATGGGCAGTGGGTCAATCAAAAAACTTAACCAGCCAGAGCGCAGGTTCGGGAATCTAAAGCATTTACCTGGGGTCAGGGTCGTTTTGAAGAACATGGTTGTATCCTTCTACGCACCATCGTACAACCGCAATCCATCGCTTGCGATTTGGATAGCAAAGATTGTTTTCATCCAGACTCACGCCATAATGCACACCACCCGATTCGCTCGACTTGCCGTGCCCTTGCTCACCTCTCGCTTTCTACTGGCTCGTCGTCATCTTTTAAGCCTTTGGGTCGCGTCGGCATTGGGAAACCAGTCCGCATTTGCATTAGCCAAAAAACGATTGGAGTTTCCGAGAGACCATGGCGCCCATCCCGAATTCAGCACCGAATGGTGGTACCTCACAGGTTTTATCAATACCGCAGTGCAGGAGGCTGCATTTGGCTTTCAGGTGACCTTTTTCCGTAGCCGAGTTCCCCAAGCACAGGCACTGAAATCCGATCTGGCAGCCAGGCAACTGGTCTTTGCCCACGCCGCCGTAACCGATGTCGCAAGTGAAAAGCTATGGCATGACCAACGCATCGCCCGTTCCTCGGGCGCGGAACCGGGCCACAACCCGGCAGACCTGGCATCTTGCAGCACCAAGGATATGTCGGTGGTGCTCAAAAACTGGACTTTGAAACGCAACGACCACACGCTAAGCACCCGCGTGGTCAATGATGTGTTTTCGCTGGACCTGACTGCAACCATGGGGCAATCGCTCCTTGCGCACGGAGACCAGGGTCTCTCACGCAAGGGGCCAGATCCTGCACAGGCAAGTTACTACTACAGTTTGCCGCAACTTCAGGTTCATGGCGACCTGAGTTTAAAGGGACGAAAAATCAAAGTCGAGACCGGCAGCGCGGCCTGGTTGGACCACGAGTGGAGCCAGGAGATGCTGCATCCGCAGGCCGTAGGTTGGGATTGGATTGGTTTAAACTTGGACGACGGCAACGCTTTGATGGCATTTCGACTACGCGACGAAAGCGGTGCGGCCCTCTGGGGTGGAGCAACTTTCCGCGATGGTGCCAGTCTGCGCACCTTCGAGCAAGACGAGGTCGATTTCAAGCCGCTGCGTACCTGGAGAAGCCCTGCGAGCCGGGCAATTTATCCAGTGGAGTGGGCCGTGACAACCCCAGCAGGCTCTTATACCGTTCGGTCGCTAGTCGACAACCAAGAACTGGATAGTCGCTCCTCTACCGGCGCAATTTACTGGGAGGGATTGTGCGATGTATTGAACCCCCTGCATGTCAGGGTTGGCCGCGGTTATCTGGAAATGACCGGCTATTCGGCTCCTATTCGGATGTAAATCATAAGAATGACCCCTGAACGTACTGTATCCCCTAGCCCCAAATCGCTGTCCGGGCTGCTGCCTTTTTTGCGTCCTTACCTCGGGCATATCGCACTGGCATTGGTCTTTCTGGTCATGGCCGCAGTCTCGACTCTGGCATTTCCGATCGCGTTACGCAGCTTGATCGACACCGGCTTGGTGAACCCTGACAAAGATGCGCAAGCGATGGCGATGCGCGAGCATTTTGCCGCGCTTTTTGGCGTGGCGGTGGCGCTTGGAGTGTTCTCGGCAGCGCGTTTTTACATGGTCAGTTGGCTCGGCGAACGGGTCACGGCGGACCTGCGCAATGCGGTCTATAGCCATGTGCTGGAGCAAAGTCCTGAATTCTTCGAAACCACTCAGACCGGTGAAGTGCTGTCACGGCTTAGCGCCGACACAACACTGGTTCAAACAGTGGTGGGCTCATCGCTCAGTATGGGCCTGCGAAATGCGGTGATGGGACTGGGCGCGCTTGGCATACTCGTTTGGACCAATCCCTATGTCATGCTGCAGGTCTTGGTCGTGTTGGTGTTGGTAGTTGTCCCCAGCCTTTGGTTTGGACGGCGGGTCCGCAAGCTGTCGCGTGCCAGTCAGGACCGCATCGCCGATTCCAGTTCGATCGCGGCAGAGGTGCTCAATGCAATCCCCGTCGTCCAAAGTTACACGGCAGAGACCCGCGAGGCCCAGAGGTACATTGCATCGACCAATGCAGCCTTCGAAACGGCGGTGCGCAGAACCAAGGCGCGCTCGCTGTTGGTTGCGTTCATCATCATTGCGACTTCAGCAGCCCTTGTGTGGGGCTTGTACCAGGGTACGCAAGCGGTGGCAGCTGGTCGAATCAGCGCCGGGCACTTGGGTCAAACCGTGGTTTACGTGATTATTCTTGCGAGCGCTTTTGCCATTTTGGGCGAGGTATATGGCGACTTGCTGCGTGCCGCCGGCGCTACCGAACGTCTGATAGAGCTGCTCAATACGCAGTCACCAATTGTTTCGCCAACGCTGCCCACGCTGGCTCCATTGCCAAAGGCTGGTAGCACCGTAACATTTTCCAACATCGGCTTTCGCTACCCTTCCCGTCCGTTACAACCCGCCTTGTCCGACTTTTCTTTGCATATTGATTCGGGCCAGACGGTGGCGATCGTTGGACCAAGTGGTGCGGGGAAGAGTACCATCTTTCAGCTTTTGCTTCGCTTTTACGATCCACAAGAGGGCACCATCGAGCTTGATGGCGTGCAAACACGTGCTCTGTCACTAGACGCACTGCGGCAACGTATTGGTATCGTGCCGCAGGATGCGGTCATTTTCTCCACCAGTGCCATCGAAAATATACGCTATGGTAGACCCGATGCATCTAACGCAGAAGTCTTCCTTGCTGCAAAGGCCGCGTTTGCACACGCCTTTGTCACTGCCCTTCCAGAGGGCTACAACACTTTTCTGGGCGAGCGCGGACTGCGCCTGTCAGGTGGGCAACGCCAGCGAATCGCCATCGCCCGTGCGATGCTAAAAAACCCTCCACTGCTGCTGCTTGATGAGGCGACCAGTGCATTGGACGCGGAAAGCGAGCGAATGGTACAAGCGGCACTAGAGTCCGCGATGCGAGGCCGAACCACTTTGGTGATTGCGCACCGTCTGGCGACCGTACAAAAGGCCGATCAGATTGTGGTTCTGGACCACGGTCACCTAGTGGAAAGCGGCACCCACGCCGAACTGGTTGCCCGTGGCGGTGTTTATGCCGGCCTCGCTGCCCTGCAATTTAATGCCTAAGGGATTGCGAAAATAGCTGATGACCAAAGACACTACACGACGATGTCCGACGAATGGCTATTGAAAACGATGTTCCCAGCTCCTAAAATGCAAATAATACAATTCAGGAGTTCAGTATGGACGTTTCCCGCAGTAACCAGTATGCTGTGCAATCCACAGCAGCCCCAAAACGGGTGAATCAAACCCAGCAACGTGAACCAACACCGGTTCCCCAGGATCAGCCAAAGAAGCTGGCTGAGTTCAACGCGCGCCCTACAGTGAATTCCCAAGGCCAGACGACAGGAAGACTCCTCAATGTGAAGGCTTGATACATTCTTTGCGCTTGGACGATCTGCCATGGTAGCGATCACTGCAACCAATAGCGCCACCGTCTCGCTGCAGCTTACCCTGAACAAGGCGCGGCTGCAGCAAGCGCAGCGTGAGGCAGATCGGGCGGAAAACACCGCCCAGCAATTGCGCGAGCAGGCCGACCAAGCCGAGCAGGAAGCGGTTCAAAGTCGAGACACTGTTCGAAAAGTCGCTGCCAACAACCGCCTGCAGAACCCGATCTACACCTCTCCGGCGAGTTCAAACAGCGCCGAAACCCCGGTAAAAGTTCAGAACTTCATTGAAAATCTGTACCGTTCTACGCGTCAACAGCGCGAACAAAGTGGCAACACCCTGAAAGACGATGAAACCGCATCGCCCATCGTCAATCCACAGGGTCAGTCAACAGGTCGGGTACTCAATATACGGGTTTAGGACTGGCCAAGCAATAACATGCACATTTAACGCGCCGCCGTTTGGCGCATTTTTTCGTCGCAGACCATTCCTCCACCCGTTTATTGCAACGTTCCTTTGAGCGCCTCTGGCAACAGAAGCGGCAAGACTTCAATACCCTCGTCCAACAGCGTCATGGTCTCTTCGCGCGTTGCAGTGCCGCGAATACTCCGTGTCTGCGTCTCTTGATAGTGCATCTTCCTTGCCTCTTGCGCAAACCGGGTTCCCACATCGGTAGTACTTGCCAATACCTGCCGGGTAAGATCCAACCAGTCCAACAGCAGTTGCTTTCCCTCACCCGCATTGCTCGCCAAGGGCTGGACAGGTTCATGATTTGAATCAGATTTTGAGAACTTCAGACGAGGAACACTCAATCGCTTGCTGATCGACGGATCAGCGCAGGCAGGACACTGAATCAGACCGCCACGTTGTTGCGCCAAATAGTCGTCTTCGCCGCCAAACCAGCCTTCGAAGACATGTCCATTACCACATTGAAGATCCAGAACTTTCATGAAGAGACTGCACCTCGCATCACTTCGGTAGACTTCCAGTCGAGCTGCCAGGTCCCACAAAGGACATTGTGAAGCCATAGCGCACCGCTCAATGTCTTGCCGTCAGTGACCGCCCCCGAATAACACCATTCAAGCAACTCAACAGGACTTGCCACAAAAACGTCCAAAAACTCGCCGCCATCAAGTTGTCGCGGGCCAAGCGTCAGATGACGTGCAAACCAAATGTCAATTACTTCGGTTGAATAGGCAATGAGGGGATGAATGATTCCGGCGTGCGCCCATTCATCTGCAACAAACCCGGTTTCTTCACGCAGTTCACGTTGCGCACACTCCCAACGTGACTCACCTGGATCCAGTTTTCCGGCAGGAAACTCGATCATGACACGACCCACGGGATAACGAAATTGCCGTTCCATGACGATGCTACATGGTCCGTCGTCATTTTGCAGCAGCGCAATCACCATGACTGCACCTGGGTGCACAACATACTCACGCACCGCGGAGTTGCCATCGGGCAAGGCAACCGTATCGCTAAAGGCGTGCAATAATTGTCCCCTGAACAGCTCCCGATGTGACTTCTGAACCTCGACCAGATGCCGGTCACTCATAAAACCTCAGGTACCCAACATCTGACGAATTGCATTGCCACACAGCGCCATCAAGCTGCTGGGAAGTAAGCCGAGAATCAGCACCAAGGCGCCATTGGCACACAAGACAACACGAACATCCAGTGGTGCAACTACGCTGCTAACAGTAATGGGTGCATCAAAATACATGACCTTGATAAGACGCAAATAATAGAAGGCGCCAATCAAAGACATGAGTACCGCAAAAATTGCCAAACCCAGATAGATACTCTGACCAGAAGCAATCAAAGCCTGCAAAACTGCTAATTTGGCATAGAAACCAACCATCGGTGGAATACCCGCCAATGACAGCAGGCACACCGCCATCACACCTGCATACAGCGGGCTTCTAGTATTGAGACCAGCGAAATCTGAAATCTCCTCACTTTCAAAACCCTCTCGCGCCAACAGCATGATCACGCCAAAGCTCGCCAGTGTAGTAAGAACGTAACTGATCACATAAAACATGGCAGAACTGTAGGCATTCGCAGCAAAAGGCAAGGCGTTTCCGTTCACCACCCCCGACATGACACCCAACAATACAAAACCAATCTGAGAGATCGTCGAGAACGCCAACATGCGTTTCACGTTGGTCTGCGCGATTGCCGCCAAGTTACCCACAAATAAGGACGCAATCGCCAGCACCATCACCATCTGCTGCCAATCAAACGCCAAGGGCAACATGCCCTCCACCAACAGCCGCATCACGACCGCAAAGGCAGCAAGCTTTGGCGCGCCACCCACCATCAGAGTGACCGCCGTTGGTGCACCCTGGTACACATCAGGAATCCACATGTGGAAAGGAACAGCACCTAGCTTGAATGCAAGCCCAGCCACAATGAAAACCAGACCAAACACCAGAACCTGATGCCTGAGTTGGCCCGATGCAATAGCCTTAAAGACAGCATTTATATCCAGTGAGCCAGTCGCTCCATACATCATCGACATTCCATACAGAAGGAAACCTGATGCCATGGCACCCAAAACAAAATACTTCATCGCTGCTTCGGTTGCGGCGGCATGGTCGCGTCGAAGCGCTACCAATGCATAACTTGACAAGGTCAACAACTCAAGACCCAGATAAATCACCAAAAAGTTATTGCCCGAAATCATGACGAACATGCCAAGCAAGGAGAATATGCCAAGGGTGAAAAATTCACCCCCGCGCAACATATCCCGAGAGGCTGCGTAGGGACGACCGTATACCATCGTTACCATAACCGCAATGGTCGCGAAAAATTTCAGCCAGTTTCCCATTGCATCACTGACTACCATATTTCCAAAACCGTAGTATGTCTCGCCACTCAGCGCCAAATCGCACTGCATCCAGGCAACGACCGCCAGGGTCAGCATCGTCAGTGCATAAGTCAGCCCACGCAATGGGGTTTTCACGCCAAGATCAATCAGGGCGATCGCGCACGCCATTACCATCAGCACGATTTCAGGATATGCCGTGATCCAACTGAGTTTGTCAATCATCTATTACCCCAATTCAGTTTGATCAATTCAACTTTGAAATTGCTACATGCTTCAGTAACTCTGTCACTGAAACGTCCATGACATCGGTAAATGGCTTGGGATACACCCCCATATAAAGTACCGCGGCCGCGAGCAATGCCATCACCAAAAATTCTCTGCCGTTGATATCCACCAACTCCTTTACATGGTCGTTGGTGACGGGCCCCAAGTAAACGCGTTTGAACATCCATAAGGTATAGGCAGCACCAAAAATCAGCGCGCTCGCAGCGGCAAATCCAATCCAGAAATTGAACTTTACCGCGCCGAGAATAACCATCCACTCACCCACAAATCCAGCCGTCCCCGGAAGACCACAGTTGGCCATCGCGAAAAAAAGCGCGAAGGCAGAGAACTTTGGCATGGTATTTACGACACCACCGTAGCTTGCAATCTCACGGGAATGCACGCGGTCGTACAACACGCCGATCGACAGAAACATGGCCGCCGACACAAATCCATGCGAAATCATCTGGACGATGCCGCCAGACATGCCAAGTGAACTGAAAATGAAGAAGCCGAGGGTCACAAAACCCATATGCGCTACGGACGAATATGCTACGAGTTTCTTCATGTCCTGCTGAACCAATGCGACGAGCCCAACATACACCACAGCGACCAGTGACAAGGCAATCATCAACCATGCCCATTGATGGGTAGCGTCAGGGGCAATCGGCATCGAGAACCGCAAAAAACCATAAGCACCAAGCTTCAACATGATCGCTGCAAGGACGGCAGAGCCACCAGTAGGTGCCTCTACGTGCACGTCCGGAAGCCAAGTGTGCACGGGCCACATGGGCACTTTGACCGCAAAGGCCGCAAAGAATGCGAAGAACAAAAGGGTTTGCGCAGTCTGCCCCAATGGCAGCGCATGCCACACCGCCAGATCAAAGCTTCCACCAGAACTTGAATACAGATAAATCAAGGCCACCAGCATCAGCAAAGAACCTAACAAGGTGTACAAAAAGAACTTGAACGCCGCATAAATCTTGTTCGGACCGCCCCATATACCAATAATGAGATACATGGGAATCAAGGTAGCCTCAAAGAAGACATAAAAAAGTAAACCGTCCAAGGCACAGAACACACCGATCATCAAACCGCTCAAGATGAGGAAAGCGGCCATGTACTGGCTCACGTTGCGCTTGATCACTTCCCAACCGGCAATAATCACCACCACATTGATGAAAGCAGTCAATAAGACAAACCACAAGGATATGCCATCCACACCGAGGTGGTAATTGACATTGAAGCGCTCTATCCAGGAGGTTTTCTCAACAAATTGCATCGTCGCTGTCGACACATCAAATTGCCCATACAACGGCAAAGTGACGAGGAAACTAACGACTGCACCAATCAAGGCCACCCATCGGACTGCAGGTGCCTGATCGTCACGGCCCAATGCCAACAACACAATTCCGAACGCGATAGGTGTCCAGATTGCAAGGCTCAACATTCCCATTTTTTTATTCTCCTACTTGAGCCAAACAAAATAAGTCATCAGCACCAAAATGCCCAACAGCATGGCGAGCGCATAGTGATACAGGTATCCAGACTGCAACTTGCGCACCGTGCCAGACAACCAGGCCACCACCTTCCAGGACCCATTGACAAGCAGGCCGTCAATGAGCGCCTGATCACCGCCCTTCCATAGCCCTGAACCCAAAACTCGCGCTCCACGAGCCAACACATTTTCGTTGATCCAGTCGAGGTAGTACTTGTTTTCAAGCAAGGTGAAGACAGGCATGGCCGCGCGCTTGATCGTGGCTGGCAACGCGGGATTCACCATATACATGTAATAGGCAGTAGCAACACCCGCCAAGGCCAACCAGAAAGGCATCGTCCCCAGTGCATGGGTCGCCATGGCCAGGGGGCCATGAAATGCTTGCGCCAACTCATGCATGACCGGATGTCGCTGGCTATTGACAAAGATCGCATCCTTGAAAAAATCACCGTAAAGCATCGGTTGAATGGTCATAAAACCAATCACCACGGATGGAATCGCCAACAGAATCAGAGGAACCGTCACGACCCAGGGCGATTCATGGGGGTTATGGTGACCACCGTGGTGACCATGGTGTGCGTCAGGGTTTTGGTCATATCTCTCCGCGCCATGAAACACCAGGAAATACAGCCTGAAAGAGTAGAACGCGGTCACGAATACCCCTGCCAACACGGCAAAAGTCGCAAACCCGGCACCTGCCAGGTGACTGGCATGCACCGCCTCAATGATGCTGTCCTTGGAGTAAAAACCTGCAAACAGCGGTGTTCCAATCAGTGCCAGAGAACCCAGCAGCGAAGTCATCCAGGTGATAGGCATGTACTTACGCACACCGCCCATCCATCGGATATCCTGGTTGTGGTGCAGCCCCATAATCACCGATCCGGCAGCGAGGAACAACAAAGCCTTGAAGAAGGCGTGGGTCATCAAGTGAAACACGGCCACTGAATACGCGGAGGCACCCAGAGCCACCGTCATATAGCCCAGCTGAGACAGCGTCGAATACGCCACAATCCGCTTGATGTCGTTTTGAATAATACCCAAAAAGCCCATAAACAACGCTGTAATGGCCCCAATCACCATCACGAAACTTAGTGCAGTGTCACTTAGCTCAAACAGCGGCGACATCCTTGCCACCATAAAGATACCCGCAGTGACCATCGTGGCAGCGTGAATCAGCGCTGAAATGGGTGTGGGGCCTTCCATCGAATCCGGCAACCACACATGCAAGGGGAACTGAGCGGATTTACCCATCGCTCCAACAAACAGACAAATGCAGGCCACGGTCAAGAGCATCCAGTCGGTACCAGGGAAAGTCAAAGCAGCAAGTTGACCCGACTTGGCAAAAGTCTCGGTGTAATTCAAGGTGCCCGCATACGCCGCGATCAGGCCGATTCCTAGAATAAAACCGAAATCCCCTACCCGATTGACCAAAAAGGCCTTCATATTCGCGAATATCGCCGTCGGTTTGTTATACCAAAAACCGATCAAAAGATAAGAAACCAAGCCAACAGCTTCCCAACCAAAAAACAGTTGAAGCATGTTGTTGCTCATCACAAGCATCAGCATGGAAAAGGTAAACAGCGAAATGTAGGAAAAGAAACGGTTGTAGCCCTCATCCTCTTCCATGTACCCAACCGTATACAAGTGAACCATGAGAGAAACAAATGTTACTACGCACATCATCATGGCTGTCAGACCATCGACCAAAAACCCGATCTCCATCTTCAGGCCACCCACGACCATCCAGGTGTAAATGGTTTCATTAAAACGCGCACCGTCCAGCGCTACTGACTTGAGGGTGAGCGCTGACAACACAAAAGCGATGAAAACACCAAGTATGGTGAGCGTATGGCTCCCGGTCCTACCTATGCGATTGCCACCAAATTTGGTACCCAATACACCCGCAAGTACGGAACCCACCAACGGTGCAAGCGGCACCATCAGCAATGTAGAAGTTGACAGGGTTTGACTCATATCTTTGTTAACCCTTTAGGGTATTGATTTCGTCCACACTGATGCCGGACTTGTTGCGAAACAGCAGTACCAGAATTGCCAAACCTATGGCGGACTCGGCAGCCGCAACCGTCAAGATGAAAAACACAAACACTTGACCATGCATGTCGTGAAGGTAATGTGAGAATGCTACAAAGTTGGTATTGACTGCCAATAGCATCAATTCGATGGCCATCAACAAAACAATCAGGTTGCGGCGGTTAAGGAATATCCCGACCACAGACAACGCAAACAACATTGCACCCAATGAAAGGAAATGGCCAAGTGTCAATGTCATGCTTGCGTCTCCGGAGTCGAGTCGGTCGGTGCAGGGTCGCTGGTCTTGGTTGGCGCCATTTTGAGGACGGTCAAACGATCGCTCGCCTTGACGCGAACCTGGTCGCCCGGGTTTAAATACTTGGTGTCCTTGCGTACACGCAAAGTCAGGGCAATCGCGGCAAACATTGCCACAAGCAAAATTGCCGCCGCAACTTCCAGAGGATAAATATACTGGGTGTACATAAGCAATCCCAATTCCTTGGTATTGGACTGTTGCACGGCCCCCACCATGGCAGCGCCGGAGTTTCCATCTGCGGTGTCAGAGATTCGAAAACCGCCCATCAGCACAGCGGCCATCTCCAGGGCTATCACCACACCGACCACTGCAGCAAGTGGAAAGTGGTTCCAGAAACCCACACGCATTCCCTCGATATTGATATCCAGCATCATCACAACAAACAGGAACAGAACCATGACTGCGCCCACGTAGACCAAGATCAGGGCAATCGAAAGGAACTCAGCCTTGAGCAGCATCCAGATCATCGCTGCCTGGAAAAAAGTTAACACCAAAAATAACACGGCATGGACGGGATTGCGCGCAGTAATTACACGGAAGGCGGCAATCAACAGCACCGTCGAAAAAATATAGAAAAGACCGGTCGTCACATTCATGGTTCGATTTCCTTTTCGCGCCAGTTCAACGGTACTTGGCGTCTGCCTGCTTATTTGCAGCGATCTCAGATTCGTAACGATCACCAACCGCAAGCAACATCTCTTTAGTGAAGTACAAATCGCCCCTTTTTTCACCGTGGTATTCCAAAATATGCGTTTCGACGATGGAATCCACCGGGCAGCTTTCTTCACAAAAGCCACAAAAAATGCATTTGCTCAAATCGATGTCATAGCGGGTGGTTCGGCGAGATCCGTCGTCACGCACCTCTGATTCAATGCTGATAGCCATCGCGGGACAGACCGCCTCGCACAACTTGCACGCAATGCAACGTTCTTCGCCATTTTCGTAACGTCTCAGGGCGTGCAATCCTCTAAACCGAGGGGACAGCGGCGTTTTCTCTTCGGGGTACTCCAGGGTGATCTTGCCGCGAAAAGCGTACTTCCCGGTAAGGGCCATGCCCTTGAAAAGCTCAGTCAAAAGAAAACTTGACAGAAAATCCTTGAGCGAAAAGGCGCTTCCCGGCGAACTACTGACAGATTTTGAAGTTGGGGTAGACATAGACAACTCGAATTACTTCCAAATGTTCAACGGGGTCTGCATCCACACCCCCACCAACACCAGCCAGACGAGTGTGACGGGAATAAAAATCTTCCATCCGAGGCGCATGATCTGGTCGTACCTGAACCGCGGAAATGTCACCCGCACCCAGATGAACATAGTCATCACGCAAAACGTCTTGAGTCCCAACCAGATCCAGCCCGGTATCCAGTTGAAAAGCGAGCTGTCTATCGGCGACAACCAGCCACCAAGAAACATGACGGTCGCAAGAACGGACACCAACCAAATATTGGCGTACTCCGCCATCTGAAACATGGCCCATGACATGCCCGAGTATTCCACCATGTGGCCGGCCACAATTTCGGATTCGCCTTCAATCACATCAAATGGGGTCCGATTGGTTTCTGCCAGACCCGAGACAAAGTAAATAACGAATATTGGCAACAAAGGCAGCCAGTTCCAGGATAGGAACGACAGTCCCATCTGTGCGAAATGACCTTTACCCTGACCCGCCACGATATCGGAAAGATTCAGGCTTGCCGATACCATCAGCACGATCAAGAAACAAAACCCCATCGCGATTTCGTAACTGACCATTTGCGCCGAGGCCCGCAAGGCACCAAGGAAGGCGTACTTAGAGTTGGACGACCAACCCGAAATGATCACGCCGTACACCTCCATGGAAGTAATGGCCATCAGGAAAAGCAATCCTGCATTGAGATTGGCGACCGCGACCTCCGGGCCAAAAGGTATTACTGCCCAAGCTGCCAATGCAGGTGCAACGGTCAGGACCGGACCAATATAAAACAGGGATTTATCAGCCGCTGTCGGTCGAAGCACTTCTTTGGTCATCAGCTTCAGGGCATCTGCAATCGGCTGGAGCAGACCCCATGGACCAACACGGTTCGGGCCGGGCCGGATTTGTGCCCAGCCCAACAATTTCCGCTCCCAAAGTGTGGCATATGTCACAGCCAACATGACCAGCATCAGAACCAGACTCACTTTGACCATCGCCCAAATCATGGGCCATGCATACTCACCCCACCAGGGAGCCGCCAGAAGCCCCTGACCAAAGGCAAAGACCACGTCGCTCATGCTGCCACCTCCTGCATTTGAGTGGTTCGTGCGTCTGCGGTCAACTGCAGTGATGGCGCCCGGCGCACGATAGAGTCGATCTGATAAATAGCCGCTACGCAGGGCTCAATATCCAGGCCTGACACAGGCACGGTCCTCGACGGCGCATTGCTCAACAGATTCGCAGGCACCCATTGCGGTGCATCAGAAACATGACCGGTCTGGATCTGCTGCAATACTTCCTGCGCCGAATCGAAACCAAGACCCGGCAGACCCAAAACATCGGCTAGTGCTCGCAGCACCTTCCAAGCCGGTCGCGCCTCACCAAGGGGCCGCACAACAGCGTGGAAACTTTGCACTCGACCCTCGGCATTCACAAAGGTTCCGGGCGTTTCGGTAAACGGTGCGATCGGCAAAACCACATCACTGACATCCAGATTCGCCTTGAATGGACTCAAGGTCAACACCATTTCGCACTTCTTCAAGGCTGCAACGGCATCTGTTCCGCCGGCAGCATCAAACTCAGGCTCAGCATTGAGCAAAATAGCGGCTTTAAGAGCTCCTGATAGCATTTGCCCTGCATTCAGCCCCCCTGGTCCGGGCATTGCACCCACCCACTGGGCACCTACTGTGTTGCCCGATTCGGTCAGGTATCCCACATGCGCGCCCGTTTGGTCGGCAATCCAGTTCGCGAGCGCCAGCAAAGAATGGGCTTGAGGATGGTGTGCAGCAGCATTGCCTAACAGCACGGCCTTACGTTCACCTTTGATCAGCGAACGGGCAATGGCATTGGTAAGCTCGCTCGGTTTCCCAGCCTGAGGCGCATCAATTTTCTTCTCCACGGCGATTGACGCCGCGATATCGGCCAAGGTCTGCACCCAGGTACCAGAAGGTGAAACACTAACGTGGCGTACTGGCAACGCCCAGTCAAAGGCAGTGGCATTCACCACGCTCACGGTACAGCCAGCCCGGGCAGCCTGCCGTATTCGTTGCGCAAACAAAGGATGGTCCTTACGCAAGTTAGAGCCAACCACCAGCGCACTTTGCAGAGTCGATAGCGCTGCAATTGGCATGCCAAGATACCGCCCGCCAGGAGCGTCCGCCTCAAATTGGGCATTACGCAAGCGATAGTCAATGTTTTGGCTACCCAAGCCCCGTACAAGGGCACCCGCGAGGTATAGCTCTTCTAGCGTACTGTGGGGACTTACCAGTGCGCCGATAGAATTTGCACCGTGGTTGCTCTTGATGCTCTGCAAACCGTGCGCCACATACTCCATGGCAGTTTTCCAGTCAACTTGCTTCCATTCGCCGCCTTGCTTGATCATCGGCGCCGTCAGGCGCTGCTCCCCATTCAAGGCTTCATAGGAATAACGGTCGCGGTCCGCGATCCAGCATTCGTTGACGGCTTCGTTTTCAAAGGGTACCACGCGCATCACACGGTGGTTTTTGACCTGCACGACCAGATTGGCACCGGTTGAGTCATGCGGACTGATGGATTTGCGACGCGACAGTTCCCAGGTTCGAGCACTGTACCTGAAGGGCTTGCTCGTCAACGCACCCACGGGGCAAATGTCAATCATGTTGCCTGAGAGCTCTGAATCCACTGATTGTCCGACAAAGGTTTCTATTTCGGCATGCTCGCCTCGGTGCGACATCCCAAGTTCCATCACACCTGCCACTTCCTGACCGAAACGAACACAGCGCGTGCAATGAATACAGCGGCTCATCTCCTCCATGGAAATCAATGGTCCGATATCCTTGTGAAAGACAACTCGCTTCTCCTCTTCATATCGCGAAGAAGTACCACCGTACCCGACCGCCAAATCTTGCAATTGACACTCTCCGCCCTGATCACAGATCGGGCAATCTAGCGGATGGTTAATGAGCAAAAACTCCATGACGGATTTCTGCGCCTTGACTGCCTTCTCACTTTTTGTCCTCACAACCATACCTTTTGTCACCGGTGTGGCACAGGCAGGCATGGGTTTCGGCATTTTTTCCACATCCACCAGGCACATGCGGCAACTTGCCGCAATGCTTAGCTTCTTGTGGTAGCAGAAATGGGGAATATAGGACCCCGCCTTTTCGGCCGCATGCATGATCATGCTGCCTTCAACTATGTCAATCTTCTTGCCGTCGAGTTCGATTTCAATCATCTTTAGCCTCTCGTCGAACTGCCCAAGGGTGATTCGGGCCAGCCTGGGGTAACAGCGAACGAATAGTGATCAGGGTGGTTCATGGGAGCAGAATCAAACGTAAGCCGGGACCATGCAGGTCTTGTGCTCGACGTGGTAGTCAAATTCGGGGCGAAAGTGCTTGAGCATGGCCCGCACCGGCATGGCTGCAGCGTCGCCGAGCGCGCAGATCGTACGACCCTGAATATCTTCAGCCACACTGTCGAGCAAATCCATATCTGCCTTTCGACCTTGTCCGTTTTCGATACGGTCAACAATCCGCGATAACCAACCGGTACCCTCGCGACACGGTGTGCACTGACCACACGACTCGTGCATGTAAAAATAGCTAAGTCGTTGAAGACTCTTGACCATGCAACGGCTGTCATCCATCACAATCACCGCACCCGAGCCCAACATCGAACCCGCCTTGGAAATGGAGTCGTAATCCATGGTGCAATCCATCATGATGGACGCAGGAAGTATGGGAGAGGACGACCCACCTGGAATGACCGCCTTCAACTTACGCCCGGCCCGCACTCCACCCGAAAGTTCCAGCAACTTGGCAAAGGAAGTACCCATGGGCACCTCGAAGTTCCCGGGCAACTCAACATCTCCGCTGACCGAGTAGATTTTGGTTCCACCGTTATTTGGCTTGCCGCACGCAACATAGGCTTGCCCGCCATTGCGAATAATCCACGGAACTGCAGCAAAGGTCTCGGTGTTATTGATTGTGGTTGGCTTGCCATACAGTCCAAAACTGGCCGGGAAAGGAGGCTTAAAACGAGGCTGTCCCTTTTTTCCCTCCAAGGACTCGAGCAGCGCGGTTTCTTCACCGCAAATATAGGCGCCAAAACCGTGGGCCGCGTGTAATTGAAAGCTGAAGTCACTACCCAAAATGTTGTCGCCCAGATAGCCCGCCTTACGTGCCTCTTCCAACGCTTCTTCAAAACGCTGGTAGGTTGAAAAAATCTCTCCGTGAATATAGTTATAACCGACCGTGGTGCCCATCGCGAACGCAGCGATCGCCATACCTTCAATCACAATATGGGGATTAAAGTCTAAAATCTCACGGTCTTTGCAGGTACCCGGCTCACCCTCATCTGAATTGCACACCAGATACTTTTGTCCAGGGAACTGACGTGGCATGAAGCTCCATTTCAAGCCGGTAGGAAAGCCGGCACCACCCCTCCCCCGCAAAGCCGACTCCTTGACCACCGCTATCACCTGGTCCTGAGTCATGGGGGGGCTACCATCTTTACCCAATATCTTGCGCAGTGCCTGGTATCCACCGCGTGCTTCGTAGTCTTTCAAGTGCCAGTTGGAGCCATTCAAATCGGCAAGAATTTGAGGTTCAATGTGGCGACCATGAAAGCAGGTCTGCACACCCGTCGCACGAAATTGTGAAATAACAGACTCTGCAGACATTATTTGCCTCCGGCCGAACGTAAACCATCAATCAATTGATCCAGTTTGTCCGGACTCATGAAGCTGCACATCGACCTGTCATTTACCAACATGACGGGAGAATCCGCACACGCACCAAGACACTCGCTTTGCTGCAAGGTAAACATCCCATCTGAGGTGGTTTGGCCCATCGCGATTCCAAGCTTTTGTTCAAGGTACTTTAACGTGCTCACGCCTTCACGAAGTTGACAAGGTAAATTGGTGCATACATTGAGCTTGTACCTACCAACGGGTTGCTGGTTGTACATGTTGTAGAAAGTGGTGACTTCATGCACTGCCATGACCGGCATACCCAGGAAAAGCGCAATTTCACGCTCCGCATTTTCACTTACATATCCAGATTCGTTTTGTGCAATAGCCAGACACGCCATTACAGCCGACTGCTTCTGGTCAGGTGGATACTTGGCCACTTCACGCGCAAAAAGCGCTTTGGATTCTTCAGAAATCATCGGTCCACTTCCCCAAACACTATATCCATGGTGCCAATGATGGACACCGCGTCCGCAATCATGTGACCTTTACCCATTTCATCCAACGCGGCCAAATGCACAAAAGCGGGTGGCCGAATCTTCATGCGATAAGGCTTATTGGCGCCATCGCTGACAAAATAAATTCCAAATTCACCTTTTGGGTGCTCAATCGCGGCATACGCTTCACCCGCTGGAACACAGAAGCCTTCGGTAAACAACTTGAAATGGTGAATCAAATCTTCCATATTTGACTTCATCGATTCGCGGTCTGGCGGCGCTATCTTACGATTATCAGTAATCACCGGGCCTGGATTCACCCTCAACCAATCGACACACTGCTTGATAATGCGATTGGATTGCTTCATTTCCTCCATGCGCACTAGGTAGCGGTCGTAAGTATCACCTGTTTTGCCAACTGGAATGTCAAAATCCAGGCGGTCATAGACGTCATAAGGCTGCTTTTTGCGCAAATCCCATGCGATGCCGGATCCACGCAACATCGGACCGGTAAAACCAAGATTCAGGGCACGCTCAGGCGTCACCACACCGATGCCAACCGTCCGTTGCTTCCATATCCGATTGTCGGTCAACAGCGTGTGGTACTCACCTAAAAATGTAGGAAACCGACTCGTAAAGTCGTCGATGAAATCCAGCAGACTGCCACCGCGATTTCGATTGAGGTCTGCGGTAGATTTCTGACTACGTATCTTGTTGGGCTGGTACCTTGGCATAGCATCTGGCAAGTCACGGTACACGCCACCGGGGCGGAAATAGGCAGCATGCATTCTGGCGCCACTGGCCGCCTCGTACATGTCAAATAAATCCTCGCGCTCGCGAAATGCGTACAACATCACGGTCATGGCACCGCAATCGATTGCGTGCGCCCCGACCCATAGCAAATGATTCAAAAGTCGAGTGATTTCTGAATACATGACGCGGATGTATTGCGCGCGTAAAGGAACCTCCAGCTTGAGCATTTTTTCCAAGGCCAAGCAATAGGCATGCTCATTGCACATCATTGACATGTAGTCAAGACGGTCCATGTAGGGCAAGGCCTGCAAATAGGTCTTGCTCTCAGCAAGCTTTTCGGTGGCACGGTGCAGCAGCCCAATATGCGGATCTGCGCGCTGAATGACTTCGCCGTCAAGCTCCAGAACCAGGCGCAAAACACCGTGCGCAGCGGGGTGCTGCGGACCAAAGTTCAGGGTGTAGTTGTGTATTTCAGCCATGCATTCGCTGCTTATTGCAGGCCTCCATAATTGGATTCGCGAATGACGCGTGGCGTGGTCTCGCGTTCTTCAATCGTGATGGGTTGGTAAATAATGCGACCCAGCTCGGAATCGTAGCGCATCTCCACATGACCAGTTCTAGGGAAATCCTTGCGAAACGGATGACCGATGAAACCATAGTCAGTCAAAATCCTACGCAAATCCGTGTGCCCGTCAAACACAATACCAAACAGGTCGAAAGCCTCACGTTCAAACCAATTGGCCGCGCTCCAGATGTCAATCACTGTTGGCAGCATGGGCGCCAAATCATCAGTCGCAAATACTTTTAGCCTCACGCGCTGATTCAGATTCACCGATAACAGGTGAAGCACCACACAAAACCGCAGGCCTTGCGGAGATCCATCAAGATATTCGGAATAGTCGACACCGCAGAGATCGATCAGTTGCTCGAAACTGCAGCCCGGCGCGTCCCGAAGTGCGAGCGCAGCCGAATGGTAGTCAGTCGCAGCGACCCACACTGTGACCTCACCAAAAACCACTTTGAAACTTTTTATTTTGTCACCCAGAGCAGCCTGAACAGCCTTCAAGGTATCTTCTGGCACAACGGAAAGAGTTGTCATGTTTGTCTCTCAGACCCGGGCGATCGTTTGTGTTCTGCGAATTTTTTGCTGCAACTGCAATATCCCGTAAATCAGCGCCTCTGCGGTGGGCGGACAACCCGGCACGTAAACATCGACCGGAACGATGCGATCACAGCCCCTTACCACAGAGTAGCTGTAATGGTAGTAGCCACCACCGTTGGCACATGAACCCATGCTGATGACCCACCGTGGCTCTGCCATTTGGTCGTATACCTTGCGGAAAGCCGGTGCCATTTTGTTGGTCAGCGTTCCCGCCACGATCATCAGGTCGGACTGGCGTGGACTGGGGCGAAACACCTCTGCTCCAAAACGACTGATGTCATAGCGTGCAGCCGCCGCATGCATCATTTCGACAGCACAGCATGCCAGACCGAAGGTCATGGGCCAGACTGAACCCGTTTTTGCCCAATTCACGACCGAGTCGAAACTGGTGGTGATAAAGCCTTCTTTGAGAACACCTTCAATCATTGCATCACTCCCAATCCAAGGCGCCCTTGATCCACATGTAAACAAAGCCGATGGTGAGAATGGTGACTATCTCCAATCCAACCAAAAACCCGACCATGCCCAAATCTTTGAGCGACGCCGCCCAAGGAAACAGCAGTGCAGTTTCCAGATCAAACAAAATAAACAGAATTGCAATGAGGTAATAACGCACGTCGAATTTCATGCGTGCATCACCGAATGCTTCAAACCCGCATTCGTAGGCAGAATTTTTGGCTTGGTAGGGTCGATTCGGGCCTAGTATGTAGCCGATGATCTGGGGCGCTACCCCAGTCACGATACCAATCAATATAAAGAGAAGAACTGGCAGATATTGATCGATGCTCATCATGTGATTCTTGTCACTGTTACAAGCTTACTCGCAGAAGGAATAAGCAAAAACCACTTGGTGCCGTCGGCGAGACTCGAACTCGCACAGCTCTCGCCACTACCCCCTCAAGATAGCGTGTCTACCAATTTCACCACGACGGCGGCTTTTTTCACCTGAATCGCATGAGGAACCCTAAGGTGTTTCGCTTTTCAAGCAAGCTTAGAGTTTACCCTGAAATTGCCCCAGTTTCCTCCTGAACGAAGCAATTAAAGTAGCCTACTGCAGGTCCCTCACTTGAGGGGAATTTGTCCCGCACCAGAGGCCGGCAAGGCCGGAGCCACCGGTACCTCGGCTGAAGGCACTACGGCCGCCGCGCCCTCCAGAACGCTCCCTGTGCTGGCAGGCCGAAGGTTGCCAAAGTAGGCGAGCGCCAACGTACACACGAAGAAGACCGTCGCCAGAACCGCAGTGGTACGTGAAAGGAAGTTGGCGCTGCCACTGGCACCAAACAGGCTTCCAGAGCCACCACTACCAAAAGCGGCCCCCATATCTGCACCTTTTCCATGCTGGACCAAAATCAACCCAATCATTGCCAACGCTGCGAGCATCTGTACCGTCAAAATGATCGTTAAAACCACATTCATCTCAGACTCCTATTCTTTCCACGGACGTGCGCATTACTGCGCGGCCGCAATGATTGCCAAAAAATCTGCGGGTTTCAGTGCCGCCCCACCTACTAGGCCCCCGTCAATGTCTGGCTGTGCCAATAGTTGTGCCGCATTGCCCGCATTCATACTCCCACCGTAGAGAATGTGCACCCGATCGGCCTGCGCAGTCGCCGCCCGCAACTGACCACGCAGTACGGCATGGACTTGCTGCGCTTGTTCGACGCTGGCCGTTTTACCGGTACCTATTGCCCATACTGGCTCATAGGCGACAACGATCTCACTGATGCAATGTCCATTGGCATGAATCACCGCAGCCAATTGCCGTTTGACGACTTCTTCCGTGTGACCCGCCTCCCGCTCCGCCAGGGTTTCTCCGACACATACCACTGGCGTGATTCCGGCAGCCAGGGCACGTTGCGCCTTGGCTGCCACCACCTGATCGGTCTCGCCGTGGTACTGGCGCCGCTCAGAATGGCCCACCAAACAGTAGCGCACGCCGAAGTCCTTGAGCATGGCCGCCGAGAACTCACCGGTGAATGCGCCCAGGTCATGCTGGGAAACATCCTGCCCCCCAAGCGCAATCACACTCCCATCCACCAACTGCTGCACCTGCGCCAGATAAGGTGCCGGCACACACACTGCTACCAGGCATTGCGCGTTGCGAGAACCCGCCAGCAGTGCGTCCACCAAAGTCTTGTTGGCGGACAGTGATCCATTCATTTTCCAGTTTCCTGCAATCAGTTTTTTCTTCATGCTGCACTCCAGTTCAAAACAATTTTCCCGACATGCGTATTGGACTCCATCAGAGCATGCGCCCTAGACGCACCGCTGCCACTTTCATGGGAGGCGTCCACTGCCGGGATCACGCTGTGCACGATGGGTTTGATTGTTCCAGAGGCTATTTTCGGCCAAACCTGTTCACGGCAAGCCTTGGCGATAGCCTCCTTGAAGGCGACTGATCGGGGCCGCAAGGTCGATCCGGTGATCGTCAGTCGCTTGCGCATGACGACACCGGAGTTGAACTCGCTCTTGACACCCCCCTGCACCCCAATCATGACCAGGCGACCATCTTCAGCCATGCAAGCGATCTCCCGTGCGACATAATCCCCAGCCACCATATCCAACACGACATCCGCACCTTTGCCTTGCGTCAAAGCCAAGACTTCGGTTTGGAAATCAGCGGTTTTATAATTGATAGCATGGTCAGCACCAATTTCCAGGCACGCAGCAGCCTTGGAGTCGCTGCCCACCGTCACGATGACGTTAGCCCCAAACGCCTTGGCCAACTGGATCGCAGTGACTCCGATACCACTGGAGCCCCCTTGAATCAGGAGGGTCTCCTGACTTTGCAGCCGGCCCCGGTCAAACAGGTTGCTCCAAACGGTAAAAAAAGTCTCTGGCAACGATGCCGCCTCGCAGTCGCTGAGCCCGTTCGGCACCGGCAGACACAAGCCCACCGAAGCAACGCAATACTCTGCATAACCGCCGCCCGCGACTAGGGCGCACACCTTGTCTCCGACTTTGATATGGGCGGCCTGCATGACAGCCAGATCACCGGCAACGACTTCACCTGCAACCTCCAGACCCGGTAGATCCGAAGCACCAACGGGTGGCGGGTACAGGCCCGCACGCTGGAGCACATCCGGTCGGTTAATCCCGCTTGCACTGACACGCACTAACAATTCCGCAGTGCCAGCCTGCGGAACAGGGCGCTGCGCGAGGCGCAGCACCTCAGGACCGCCGAAGGAGGCGATCTCAATAACGTTCATGACTTTAGGAAGCATCGTCGAGCACCTGGCGCTTAAGATTTGCTGTACTACGCAATAGAGGCATCAGCTCTGATCAGGGTTTTGCGAAGGACGGTCCAACAAGGCTTTCATTGATAGTTTGATGCGTCCTTTTTCGTCTGTTTCAAGTACCTTGACCTTCACAATCTGTCCTTCGGACAGGTAGTCAGTGACCTTTTCCACCCGTTCGTGTGCAATTTGACTAATATGCAGCAAACCATCTTTGCCTGGCAGCAGGTTGACCAAGGCGCCAAAATCCAGCAGCTTGGTGATCGCGCCCTCGTAGACTTTGCCAATTTCAACCTCAGCGGTAATTTGCTCGATGCGGCGTTTGGCTTCTTCCGCTTTGGCGGGATCGGCTGAAGCAATCGTGATGGTTCCGTCTTCCTCGATGTTGATCTGGGTGCCTGTTTCTTCGGTCAATGCACGGATCACGGCGCCACCCTTGCCGATCACATCGCGGATTTTTTCCGGATTGATTTTCATGGTGAACAAGCGAGGCGCGAAGTTCGACACATCGGTCTTGGCCTCTGCCATCGCTTCCTGCATTTTCCCAAGAATGTGCATCCGCGCCTCCTTGGCTTGCGCCAGGGCGACCTGCATGATTTCCTTGGTAATTCCTTGAATCTTGATGTCCATCTGAAGTGCGGTAATACCGTTGGTAGTACCTGCCACCTTGAAGTCCATGTCGCCTAGGTGGTCTTCGTCGCCCAAGATGTCAGTCAATACGGCGAAGCGGTTGTCTTCCTTGATCAGGCCCATCGCAATGCCAGCAACGTGCGCTTTCATGGGTACACCAGCGTCCATCAGCGAAAGACAGCCACCGCACACCGAAGCCATCGACGATGAACCATTGGACTCGGTAATTTCCGAGACCACACGCATGGTGTAGGGGAAATCTTCCTTATTAGGCAAGCAGGCGACCAGGGCACGCTTGGCCAGGCGGCCGTGGCCGATTTCCCGGCGCTTGGGTGTGCCAACTCGACCTGTTTCACCAGTTGCAAAAGGTGGCATGTTGTAGTGCAGCATGAAGCGGTCTTCATAGTCACCACTAAGCGAGTCAATACGTTGCGCATCACGTTCGGTACCCAGGGTGGTCACGACCAAAGCCTGGGTTTCGCCACGTGTAAACAATGCAGAACCATGGGTACGCGGCAACACACCATTTCGGATTTCAATGGCACGTACGGTGCGGGTGTCTCGGCCATCAATGCGTGGCTCGCCAGCCAATATTTGCCCGCGTACGATCTTGGCCTCAATTTCAAACAACAGGCCTTCAATTGCCACACTGTCAAACGCGACTCCTTCCGCCTTTAAAGCGCTCATGACGTCCGAGTAGGCGGTGCGGCATGCCTGAGTGCGTGCCTGTTTGTTACGAATTTGATAGGCAGCCACCAGCTTGTCTTTGGCCAGACTATCGATTTTTGCAATCAAAGCCTCGTCTTTTGCGGGGGCTTTCCAGTCCCACATCGGTTTTCCGGCGTCCTTGACGAGTTCATGAATCGCATTGACTGCGATGTTGCCATGTTCATGGCCAAACACGACGGCACCCAACATGATCTCTTCGGACAACTGTTGGGCTTCGGACTCAACCATCAGGACAGCAGACTGTGTGCCGGCAACCACCAGGTCCATGATTGAATCTTTTCTTTGCGTCTGACCGGGGTTCAAAACGTATTCACCGTTGACATAGCCGACGCGCGCTGCACCGATCGGACCATTGAACGGAATACCACTGATCGACAAGGCAGCACTCACGGCGATCAGCGAGGCAATGTCGGCGTCCACTTCAGGGTTCAATGACACGGTGTGTACCACAACGTGCACTTCGTTGAAAAACCCCTCTGGAAACAAGGGGCGAATCGGGCGGTCAATCAAACGGCTGGTCAAGGTTTCAAACTCGCTGGGACGCCCCTCGCGCTTGAAAAAGCTACCGGGAATCCGCCCCGCAGCGTAGCTCTTTTCCAGGTAATCCACAGTGAGGGGAAAGAAATCCTGCCCCGCCTTGCCTTCGGTCTTGCCAACCACGGTAGCTAGCACCACCGTGCCCTCCATGTCCAACATAACGGCACCCGTGGATTGACGAGCGATCTCGCCCGTTTCCATCGTGACCTTGTGTTGCCCCCACTGGAAGGTCTTGCTTACTTTCTTGAACATCGTCATTGTCTATCTCCTGAGAATTTGTGAAACCATAAGGGAGGTGACGGCCACCTTACCCGAACTCGGAGTCAGCCTGACAGAACACGATGCCATTCCACAACGACTCATACCCTTGTAGGGTGAATCCTTATGGAATGACACAGCTTCGCTCCGCTCATGCCTTATCCGAAGTAAAAAACGCCTGAGCTAGTGACCTAACTCAGGCGTCTGCCATTCAATGCAACGCTTACTTGCGCAGACCCAATTTGGCAATCAACGCGGTGTAGCGGTCAGCGTCTTTGCTCTTCAGGTAGTCCAGCAACTTGCGTCGACGGCTGACCATGCGCAACAAACCACGGCGTCCGTGGTGATCTTTTGCGTGTGTTTTGAAGTGGGGAGTGAGCTCGTTGATGCGAGCGGTAAGCAATGCCACTTGCACTTCGGGGCTACCGGTGTCGCCGGCCTGGCGCGCATTGTCTTTTACGACCGCAGCTTTGATGCTGGTTGCAATCATTTCATTTCCTGTAGTGTGGGGGCCTTGCCTTGAAGGCTCCCCGATTTTTGAACTTGCGCCCCAAACTGGAACTGTCTGGAACGTGCGCCTTGCCGTGTGCAAAGCCGGGCGATTGTAACCCTAAGCCTGATCACCCCGGTTCTGGACGCAGTACTGAAGATTCACCAAGGGGTGATATCCCAAAAATCCAGACAAAATTGAACTAGATACCTTAAGGATCGCGCAAAAACCCAAGATTCAAGTGTTGCGCAGAATGCTATCCAGTATCTTAGATTGCGACAGAGCCGACAATGGCCAACGGGGTTTTACGTCAAAAGCATAGTTCGTACTTGGCTGTTGCAGGCCCGATTGGAGCCGCATTGCACCAGCCATTGCAATCATTGCTCCGTTGTCGGTGCACAAATGGATTTCGGGAAAGTGCACACGCACCTGACGCTTCTCGCACTCCGCATTGAGACGGTTTCTCAGCACTCGATTGGCCCCGACTCCGCCCGCTACCACGAGCCGCCTGAGTCCCGTTTGCTCCAACGCAGCGAGCGACTTCTTTAGCAGAATGTCCACAATAGCCGCCTCGGTTGACGCTGCAAGATTGGCGCGAACTAGCCGTGGAAGCGCGGCGAAGGCGACCGACATCCCAGAGGCCAACGACCGAGCATCCCCGGCATCACCACCGTTTGCCAACACCAGCTTTTGCGCTTGCACTAAAACCGCCGTTTTCAGACCCGCAAACGAAAAATCCAATGTTCCGCTGTGCAACAACGGCCGCGGTAGCGCAAAAGCTGCCGAATTGCCGTCCACGGCCAAAGCAGACAGCGCTGGCCCCCCGGGATAGCCCAGCCCCATCAACTTGGCTGATTTGTCAAAGGCCTCTCCGGCAGCATCATCAATCGTTTCGCCCAGCAAGCCATACTGACCCACGGCATCCACGCGCATAAGTTGGGTGTGCCCTCCCGAAACAAGCAAGGCAACAAAAGGGAACTCAGGTGGGTCACGGCTCAAAAACGGAGAAAGCAAGTGCCCCTCGAGATGGTGCACCCCGAGCACCGGCTTACCCAGCGCGGCGCCTAGGGAGCACGCAACACCTGCACCCACTAGCAGTGCTCCGGCCAAGCCCGGGCCGCGCGTGTAGGCAATCACGTCAATTTGCTCAATTTGCCGTTGTACTTGCTGTAAAACGTTCCGAATCAAGGGAAGTACCCGGCGAACATGATCCCGACTGGCCAATTCAGGCACCACGCCACCATAGGCCTGGTGCATTTCGACCTGGCTATGCAAGGCGTGCGCCAGCAGTGCCGGCACTTGCAACCCCGTCGACAACACAAGTGCGACTCCGGTCTCGTCACACGAGGACTCAATTCCCAGAACCAATTGACTGGTTTTCACCTAGCCTCCTAAAAGTAAGGACCCTGCACGCAATCCCTCGCTGCCACCGACGCCATGGAACCCGCTGCACTTGGGCGTTGCGGGATTGGGCCGGCAAGGCAAGTGTAGGCCAGGCAGTTGAGTCACAATAAGTGAAGCGTCTGTACCTCTAGGCGGACGCACCACACTTCAGTAGCACAAGTCTTCCGCACCGCTACCCCAAGGAATCCCGGACCATGTATTCTGCCTTTTACAAGCGCTCACTCGAATTCGCCTTGGCCTTACGCCCAGATTGTGAACGGCGCACCTTTTCAGGTGCCGTTGTCTGGCGACGCACACCCCCCGGCGCAGCTGCTCAAAGATCAACTTGCAGTGCGCGGATCTGACTTCACGTATGCAAACGTTCGGCTGGTGCTGTGGAGTCCGCTGATCAATTTGGTAGATCCGGCCCGTAACGTGCTGCAAAAGGGCAATTTTTCCCATTTGGCCATGGCATATCGCAAAGTCGCGCCCTATGGACGGGCAGCCCAGGAGGTATTGCTCCACAAGGGCTTGTCACCCCAACTGCGGACCCGCATTTTGCTGGAGCAAGATATTGCCCAGACGCATCAGTTTATAGCCTCAGGTACGGTGCCGATGGAATTCGTGGCACTGTCTCAAGGCTTTGAGAATGGGCGACTGGTGACCTGTTCCGCCTGGGTGGTACCAAGTTCTGGGTTGGCGAAACCTGCCTTTTACCTTTGGCAATCGTTTGATTGGAGCGATCATCTACTCGCTACCGTTTGCCGTACAAACCATACAAAATACGTTCGTGGCCAAGGAAAGACGTCCCATGGAAGTGGCCGTCACCTTGCGCGTAAGTCCGATAGATGCGTTTTTTTCAGGCACACTGCCGCACGAACGACCCGGATTGGCCACGACCGCGATCATGAGCTCTACCCCTACTATGGGCGAGTTTGGAGTGGTGCCGATGATCGATCACAATATCCCTAGGCAAACACAGATGGTTTCGACACAAATCTATGGGCATGTGGACGCACAGAACTATCCGCAGGCCCATTGGCTCGTAGGGTGCATGTTGGCATTCTCTTTGTTGCCAAGAGTATCGGGCAGACTGGAAGTCGACCTCACTGCGCCGGCACAGGGTATCGCAGTGGTTTTTGGGTCATCCGGATCGGGCAAGACCAGTTTGTTACTCGATGATGAACCACTCGCGGCCCTGGACCCCGCGCGCCGCCAGGAGATTCTGCCCTGGCTGGAGCGTCTGCGAGGCGCGCAGCAAATTCCCATGCTCTATGGGGTGCGATTCAAAGTAATGTGGCAAGTCGGTTTTGTCCCCTCTCCCCAGCGGGGAGAGGGCTGGGGTGAGGGGCTGCCACAGGTTCCAGATTTCTTTCAATCATGCAAAACATGCACCCCTCACCCTAACCCTCTCTCCGCTGGGGCGAGGGAACAAGAATCCACATCACTTTGAATCGCACCCTGTTCTATGGAATGTTTTGATGCAGTCATTATCGGGGCCGGCGCAGCTGGACTATTTTGCGCCGGAGTGGCAGGCCAAAGGGGTTTGAAGGTTCTGGTGATCGACCACAGCCACAAAGTGGCAGAAAAAATTCGCATCTCGGGTGGCGGTCGCTGCAACTTCACCAATCTTGGCACCTCGCCTCGAAATTTTCTCAGCAGTAACCCGAATTTCTGCAGGTCTGCACTTTCACGCTTCAGTCCGACGGATTTCGTTGCGCTCTTGCAAAAGCACCATATTGCGTTTCACGAAAAGCACAGGGGTCAGCTTTTTTGCAATGATTCCGCACAAGACATCATTTCCTTGCTGCTCGACGAATGCACTGTCGGCAAGGTGGCGTGCTGGAACCCCTGCAAAGTGAACGTAATCCAGTACCAAGCTGATCACCGAACCCAGGCACCTGCCACCAGATACCGAATCACCACGGACCGTGGCCAGGTGGAGTGCGGTGCCATCGTCGTCGCCACAGGAGGCTTGTCGATTCCCAAAGCGGGAGCCAGCGATTTGGGTTATCGAATAGCCCAGCAATTTGAATTGCCCATTGTCCCAACCCAGCCGGCACTCGTTCCCTTCATCTGCGATCCGACATGGTGCGGACAATATTCCGCATTGTCCGGCGTATCGCTCCCGGTGCAAATTTCCACGGGTGAAAAAAAACACCGTACGCACTTTACCGAGGATTTGCTCTTCACCCACCGCGGACTCAGTGGTCCGGCTGCGTTACAAATCTCCAGCTATTGGCAGCCCGGCACCCAACTACAGATAAGGTTTGCACCAGATCATGACCTCGGCACACTGCTCCTGCAAGCCAAGGCGACCTCTCAAAAACGTATTGCCAACGCGCTTTCCGCTGTGCTGCCGTCTCGCCTAGCGGAGGCCTGGGTAGCAACCGATACGCAATTGGCAAACTACCTGCAGCGACCGATTCGCGAGATTCCCGACAAGCTGTTGTCGACCTTGGCAAGGCATTTAAGCCAATGGGAACTGGTCCCAGTGGGTACAGAAGGATACGGCAAAGCCGAAGTTACCGCCGGCGGGATCGATACCCTCTGCCTTTCGAGCCAAACCATGGAATCCAGGCAGCCGGGACTGTATTTCATTGGTGAAGTGGTCGATGTGACGGGATGGCTAGGCGGATACAACTTTCAGTGGGCCTGGGCCAGTGCATTTGCATGCGCAACCCACCTAAAAACGCTATAATCGCGGGCTTTATGGCAGTCTCCCGTCGGCCAATACTAGTTAAGACGGGAAATACCGCTGAACGTGGGGCACGGGGCCCGATCTTCCCCCTGCGACTGGCGACAGCACATTTTGGAATCCATTACCTAATGACAACGATCCGTGTAAAAGAAAATGAGCCCTTTGATGTCGCCTTGCGTCGCTTCAAACGCACCATAGAAAAATTAGGCCTTTTGACCGACCTGCGGGCGCGCGAATTTTACGAAAAACCCACCGCCGAGCGCAAGCGCAAAAAAGCGGCAGCGGTCAAGCGCAATTACAAACGCATCCGCAGCATGCAGTTGCCCAAGAAGATGTTCTAAAGCCTCAGCTTGGTTTACCGCCTCGATAGGTTTCAAGTCAGATTTTGAAACTTCCGGGTTTGGATTGGGCCGCATCATGCGATGGTCAGGCCCGTGTAACAGCGGTGCGAAGCAACGACCATCGCCCAGATTCAAAGCTCGCCAGGGGACGCTCCGGCGGGCTTTTTTGTTCATTCTCACCACAGGAGTTTTGCCGTGTCGCTCAAAGATCAGATCACTGAGGATATGAAAGCAGCCATGCGCGCCAAGGATACCGAGCGCCTGGGCACCATACGTCTGCTGCTGGCTGCATGTAAACAACGCGAAGTCGATGAACGTATCGTACTTGACGATGCCGCAGTCGTCGCACTGGTGGATAAATTGATCAAGCAGCGCAAAGACAGTATCGAAGCGTTCACCAAGGCCAATCGGATGGACCTTGCGGACAAGGAGTCGGCTGAACTCAAAATACTGCAAACCTACCTGCCACAACGCCTCTCACCTGAGGAAGTGCTGATTGAAGTGCGGGCGATGGTGGCTGAACTTGGGGCTAGCGGACCCGGTGACATGGGCCGGGTCATGGCAAGCGCCAAAACACGATTGTCTGGAAAGGCCGACATGTCAGCGGTTTCCGCAGCGGTAAAAATGGCCTTGACAGCTTGAGCTGACCTCAAAGGCGCTGACTTGAACCTAGATTCCTCAGTTGACCGCTTACAAATGACAGGTTATCAGGGAAGTCATCGACGACGAGTAGGGGCGGTTTTGCGGTCAAATCCAGAGGATCCATGGATGCAGCGCTCAGGCAATCAGGCTGCATTTTTGGTTTTTTTTGGGCAACACCACCTTGAAGCAGGTTCCCTTACCCAATTCGCTCTGAACTTCAATTTTTCCATCGTGCTTCTGCACGATTCCATAGGCAAGAGAGAGTCCCAAACCAGTGCCTTTGCCAACCGGCTTGGTAGTAAAAAAGGGTTCAAAGATTCGTCCGAGATGCTCGGGCTTGATGCCCTTTCCGGTATCTTCCACCTCCACCCAAACTTGCGTGTCGTCCTGTCCTGTGCGCACGGTGATCGTCCCGCTGCCTTCAATGGCATGTGCCGCGTTGACCAACAGATTCATGAACACCTGATTCATCTGGAAAGGAAAACACTCAATTTGTGCAATGCCAGCAAACTCCTTGACGACGCTCGCCTTGTATTTGAGCTCGTTCCACACCACGCGCAGGGTGCTCTCTAGGCCAAGTTCCAGATCGGCCCACTGCCTTTCGGACTCGTCTACATGCGAAAAATCCTTCAGATCACGAACGATGCGCGTCACACGCTGCAAACCCTCCAGTGTCTCGCTCAATAAGGAGGCGATATCTTCTCGGAGGAATTCGAGATCAATCTCATCCTTGACCAGGCTAATGGTTTGCATTGACTCGGCAGGCAACTGGCCCTCGGCCGCCTCATAGCATGCCAATAACTTGAGCACGTTGGTCACATAGCGCTGCAAAGACCCTAAATTGGAAGTGACAAACCCGATGGGATTGTTGATTTCATGGGCGACGCCAGCCGCAAGCTGTCCAATGGAAGCCATACGCTCTGACTGCAATAAATGGTTTTGGGCCTCCTCGAGCTTGCGAATCAGGGTGACCTGGCGCTCTTTTTCTTGCAGCAGAGTCTCGTTAGCGGCGTTGAGGTCTGCGGTACGGGTTAAAACCCGCTCTTCCAGCAGGTTACGCGACTCCAGCAATGCCCGCTCTGCCAGGGTACGCTCGGTGATGTCATGAAATCCAAACACCCGGCCAATGATCTGTTCACCCAGAAACTGAGGTCGTGACGTAGCCTCAAAGACTTTACCGTCAGACAGGTGCAGCAAGTCCTGGGTCTCGCCACTGTCCACAATGGCACTCAGTCGCATCCGGAAAACATCAGACTCAATCACCTGGTTGGCAAGAAAATCCAGGATGCCCTCATCGTCGTTTCCCGCCAAAAGCTGCTGCGGTATACCCCACATTTTGCTAAAAACCCGATTCATGCTCTCGATCCTTCCGCGCCAATCGATCACAAGAATGCCGTTGCCGGTCGATTCAAGGGTGGCACGCAATTGCGACAGCGTCTGCGCCAGGGCGTCTTGCACTTCGCGCACACTTTGCGTCTGCACCGCATGCACCAGCATCAGTCGCTGACCGTCCTGCTGCAGTACCCGTATCGATTTGCTCACCGTCAACAGTTCACCATTGGCCTGACAATATTGGCCTTCCTGCTGATGAATCTCGGTGTATTGCCCGTTGCGAACATCCTCCCAATAAAAAACGTCTGGCAAGGCACTTTCAATTTCAGTAATTGCAAGCCCCAGCAAGCGCTCCAAGGGGTAATCGAGTGTCTTGCAAACGGCCTGATTCGCCATCGTGATTTGTAACGAAATCGGGTCCACCAGCATCAGCATCTCTGGCGTGTTGTCAAGCATCAGCCGCGCGAGGTCAATCATGAGGCACTCCGCACGGGTGCAGGCAGAGGCACTGCGCAAGCGAGCAAACCATGCAGGGTCACGGTTTTGGTACCTCTTTGCGTGTAGCGCCTGCGTCGAAGTAATAGCTGACCCGCTTGCGCGGACTGAGGTAGTTATAAACCTCCCGAGGAACTTGCATCGGACGGATCGCCTTGGCGATGTTGACATCTACCTCACGGTCCATGTCCAGCAACAAGGCTTCGTCTTTCGGAACTTCAGCGTCATAGACCATGACCATGGGTTTCATCGGGCGTGCCGTGTTCACATTGGTCACCATCCCGATGAAACCGTTGGATAACTGCACAATCGTGCCAGGTGGATACACGCCAAGACAACGGATAAAAATTTGCAGCATTTTGGGATCAAACTTGGGCCGCAACTTGGAAAACATAAGCGACAGTGCCTCATGGGGCGTCAGCGCATCCGCAATTGACGGTGGATTGCAGAGTTCATCGTAGTAGTTGGCAATCACCACGATGCGCGGCAATACCCCGATATGCTCCGCTTTCAGTTTGGCAGGAAAACCGCTTCCATCAAAAAATTCATGGTGCTCCCCAATGATTGACAGCACCGCAGCGGCCAGTTTCAAACGCTTGCCAATATCGATGCCAAACTGACAATGCAATTCGTAGAAATTGCGCTCGGCCTGCGTCAGCGGCGTAGTTTTACGCAAAATCTTGTCAGGCACCTCTTTGTGACCCACATCGTGCAACAAAGCGCCAATACCCAAAATTCCAACTGCATCCACTGGCAGTGCAATCGCGCGCGCGATCATCAGTGACAGCATCGTGACGTTGAGGGAATGAAAATACAACTCCTCACCACCCATCTTGTCGCCCATGACCTGTATCGCCAACTCTGGTGCATTCAAAATCGAGTCGACCATTTTTGTGACCAGCTGCGTCGCCTGCGCCACGGTTTCAGCGGGGCGGCTGTAAAGATTTTTCTCGATGTCACGAATTGTCTGTGCCGTGTCAACAAATGCTTTTTCCACGCGCTCGGCATCTTCCCTGCGCAGACGCATTTGTTCCATCATGGCGCGCTTGGCCACCATGATGGGTGACGCGGCGGCGCTTGCCTCGCGCTGTTGGACCGTCAGCCCAGACGGTGGTGTTGCCACCGTGGTCTGCGACGACTGCACCGGCACAGCATCGCAAAGCTCTGGGTCGATACGCACTGTTTTCAGACCCAGACTGTGAATAATGTCAATTTGCTCCTGGGACTTGATTTTGAAATGGCTGAACGCAAAAGGATGCTCAAACCATTTCATGTCGAGATGGACGTACAGTCCAGCGCGCAAGTCATCGACCGAAACATAGTGCTTGTCAGGCATCGTTTTCGTCCTGGCATGCGCGCATGGTTGAACATCCATCTTCATGGGCCTGCACGTGGTTTCGCGCATCGATCGGCAACACGATGGTGAACTCTGATCCCCGGCCAGACTCACTTTTGACCTTGATCGTGCCGTGGTGTCGCTGCACAATCCCTCTGGACAGTGACAACCCAAGGCCGGTTCCCTTACCTGCCGGTTTGGTGGTGAAAAAAGGCTCAAAAACATGGTCCAGATGGTCTTTCGAAATCCCTGAACCGTTGTCTTCGACCCGGATGCACACCGCGTCGCCCACGCAGGCGGTGCTGATGTGAATCTCACCTTGCTTATCGATGGCCTGCGCCGCATTCACGAGTAAATTCATGAAAACCTGGTTGAGCTGGGACGCAAGGCAATAGATATTGGGCAAATCACCATAGCTCTTTGTTACCTTGCAGTGGTATTTGATTTCGTTCCACACTATATTGAGGGTTGAGTCAATGCCAGCATGCAGATCTGCCCACTGCCAGTTCTGGTCGTCAAGGCGAGAAAAGTCCTTCAGGTCACGCACAATTTTCCGGACACGTGCCAAACCGTCGCTGGATTCGTTCAACAGCGACAGGGCATCACGTCGAATGAATGTGTAGTCCTTGTCTCGCAGCAATGCACGCGCTGCATCCAAGGCTGTTGCCGTACCAGCTGCCCGCTCAAAGGCGTCCACCAGCTCCAACAGGTCCTGCAGATAAGCAGTCAAGCTCTGAATGTTGGACGCCACAAAGCTGACTGGATTATTGATCTCATGCACGATGCCAGCAGCCAATTGGCCCATCGCCGCCATTTTTTCCGAATGCAGCAGTTGCCTTTGCGCCTGTTCGAGCGCGTCGGCCCCTTGTGCCACCTGAGACTTCAGACGCAAGTTGTTTTGGCGCAGCATGTCGCGTGCCGACTTGGCGTCTAGTTGGGCGCGAATTCTGGACAGCACCACCAGCGGATTCTTGAGGGGCTTGTGCACATAATCCACGGCACCTGATTCCAGACCACGTTCTTCGCTGCCTTCGTCCCTCAGTGCAGTGATGAATATTACCGGAATCTCTCGCATTGCCGCATCGTTTTTCATGCGCCGCAACACCTCAAAACCATCCATGTCGGGCATCAGGACATCCAACAGCACCAGATCAGGTCGGGGCTCAATTGCCAAAATACCCAGCGCCTGGGCACCCGAACAAGCAACTCGCACAAGGTAGTGGGACTGCAAAAGATCTTTGAGAACCATCAAGAACAAGGGCTCGTCATCCACGACCAAAAGGGTGGACTTGACGGCCTCAGAGACTCCGGCAGGCGTCGTAGCCTCGCCGCCGACGTCAATCGGGTTCATGCAGAATGCACCCTGGCCCATGGCGCACGCCAGTCGCACTGCCAAACCCGATGCACACCGCCGCGCCACAGGCGATGGCCTGGCCCGCGCACCTCAAATAGCGCGATGGGCACGTGGGACGCGGTGTGTTGCAGGTAGTAGGGGACAACATTCATGGTGCAAGCCACACCTGTTGGGCAATGTCAAGCGACCGCAAGCGCAGATCAGGATCAAACACATCGCAGACCAGAATGAATTCATCGGCCCGTGTGACCTGGTTGAGCGTCTCAAATCCGGCCCGAACCGCATCAGGCCCGCCAATGACGGCAATCTCCAGGAATTCTGCAATGGCGGCGTTTTCTCCGTCTCGTAACGAAGAAAGAAAGTCCGGATCAGGTGCCTGCAACTTCTTTCGGTCCCCCTTCAAAATTCCGAGTACCCGCTGATAAATGCTAGTGGCCAGGAATTGCGCCTCGTTGTCAGTCGGTGCCGCCACCAACGGTACGCCAATCGCAACATAGGGTTGCCGCAACGCCTCGGATGGTTGAAACAGATCACGGTACAGAGCGATCGCCTGCATCATCATTTGCGGCGCAAAGTGCGAGGCAAACGCATAGGGCAAGCCTTTTTGCGCCGCCAATTGCGCAGAAAAAAGACTGGAACCTAGCAGCCAGATCGGTACCTGCGTACCCGCCCCCGGGTTAGCCACCAGGCGCTGTCCCGGAAGGACCGGGCCAAGCAGCGCCTGCAATTCGCTGACGTCTCTGGGAAAGTCGGCCTCGGTCTCCAGACGATTGCGTCGCAATGCACGCATGGTGTGGGCATCGGTACCTGGTGCGCGCCCTAAACCCAGGTCAATCCGGCCGGGGTATAACTCGGCCAGGGTTCCGAAGGCCTCAGCCACCACCAGCGGCGCATGGTTTGGCAACATCACGCCGCCAGACCCGACCCGGATCCGGCGTGTGCCGCCAGCGATATAAGCGACCAGCACGGCCGTCGCAGAGCTGGCAATGCTTTCCATATTGTGATGTTCGGCCAGCCAATAGCGTGTAAAGCCCAGCTTTTCAGCATGTTGCGCCGTGCGCAGGCTCAACGCCAGTGCGTCCGCGACCGATGATCCCTCGCGCACTGCCACCAGATCGAGCATGGAAAGTTTGGAATGATTTTTTTGAGGTGTCATGATTGAATTGTCAGCGCAATTGGCCGCGACCGCGCGCGTCGCGGCGCGTCACCCCTTGATTGAAGCAGTGAGTGCCAAAAAGTTCGTATTTTTGCCCTCCCAGGAAAACAAAACGCCCACCCAATCTGAAGAATCAGCTTCCGGCAAGCTTCATGGTATTCACCAAAATTGAACCCACCGTCTTGGCTCCATGGTTGTAGGTGTCTGCCCCGACCGCTTCGATACCCTTGAACATGGCCTTCATGTTGCCGGCGATCGTGATTTCATGCACCGGGTAAGCAATTTTTCCGTTTTCCACCCAAAATCCACTGGCACCACGCGAATAATCACCCGTCACATAGTTCACGCCCTGCCCCATCAGCTCAGTCACAAACAAACCCGTCCCCAATTTCTCCAACATGGCGTCCAGGTCATCCTCCGGACGGGTTAGGCGGGAAGAAAAGATCAGGTTATGGGATCCACCCGAGTTGCCCGTGGTCTGCATCCCCAACTTGCGCGCCGAGTAGCTGCTCAGGAAATAACCTTGCACGCGCCCAGCATCGACCACCTTACGCGCCTTGACACTGACCCCTTCGCTATCAAAAGGAGAGCTTCCCTTGCCTCTCAGGACGAACGGGTCTTCTAGCAAGTCAATGTGTTTCGGGAACACCTGCTTATTGAGTGAGTCGAGCAAGAAAGTGCTTTTCCGGTACAAGGCACCGCCACTGATGGCCTGCACAAACGCACCCACCAGACCCGCCGCCAGCGGTGACTCGAAAAGCACCGGGCACTCGGTCGTGGCAATTTTTCGCGCATGAAGTCGACTCAAGGCCCGCTCCGCTGCATACCGTCCAATTGCCTGCGGCGACGCGAGTGCCTGCGGATGGCGCATGGAGCTGTACCATGAATCACGCTGCATGTCGTCACCCTTACCAGCAATTGGCGACACCGACAAGGAATGCCTCGATGTCGCGTAGCCGCCACGAAATCCACGGGTTTGCGCGCTAAAAAAATGGGACTGCTGGGCTGAAACGCCCGCGCCTTCGCTGTTGCGAATGCGTTTGCTGGTCGCCAGCGCTGCATCCTCACATTCGAGTGCCAGATGCGCTGCCTGCTCACTGGTGATGGTCCAGGGAAAAAACAGATCGAGATTACGTGCACGCTCAATCTCAGGCGCAATGTCGCGGGTGTCCGGCAGGCTGGCAAATGGGTCTTCAGCGGTGAACCGCGCAATGTCGTACGCCGCCTGGACCGTTTGCCTGATTGCCGGCGTGGAAAAATCCGAGGTGCTGGCATTGCCACGTCGGTTACCCACATAGACGGTCACGCCCAGGGACTTGTCGCGGTTACGCTCCACATTTTCAAGCGCACCGTTGCGCACCGAAACACTCAGACCGCAGCCCTCCGAAACTTCGGCACCTGCATCGGTCGCTCCGAGTTTCGTTGCATGCGACAGCGCGGTATCGACCAGTTCTTCAAAAAAAACTCGGGTGAAGGCAAAACCACTGTCAGATGGCATGGATTCGGTTTGGGAAAGGGTCTGGGGTTTAAGCATGGCGGGAGCTATGATACTTGCCATGGCACGCAAACTTAAAAAAGGCTACTTCGTCAAGGGCAAATTTGTTGCCGAGGGCAGCGAGCTCGACCTTGAATTCAAACGCGAACTAAAGGGCACCGATGAGCAAAGCCGCACCGATCTCAAACGCGAAAGCACCGAACTACAAAAGCTCGGCGAAGACCTGCTGACTCTGCGCACCGACTTGCTGGCCCGGCTCACTTTGCCGGAGAAACTGGTCGACGCGGTCGCAGACGCCCGGCGCATCACCCATTTCGAGGGCCGCCGCCGGCAAATGCAATATATTGGCAAGCTGATGCGACAGCTTGAGCCCGACCGGCTCACGCATATTCGGGTGGCACTGCAAGAGCAGCACACACCAACGGCGCAGGAAACCTTGCGTTTGCACCAGGCGGAACACTGGCGTGACTGCCTCATTGCGGACGATGACGCAATCGGACATTGGATTGCACTCGACCCATCGACTGATGCACAGCAGCTACGCGCCTTGGTACGACAGGCACGCAAGGACCACAAGCCCGAGAAACCCGGCCTGGCGCAGCGCCATGGGCGCGCCTACCGCGACATTTTTACCCTCGTGCATGAGCAGTTGGCGCAGCCGCAGACCACACGAACCGCCGAATTGACCCCGATTGCCACCGATACCCCCCACGACCTTATCCAAGGACCTTGACGATGCATTCGCCCTCCCCCCCCTTGCCTCACCTTGATACGGTAAAGATCGGCCTGGTGTCGATCAGCGACCGGGCATCGCGTGGAGTTTACGAGGACAAGGGCTTGCCTGCCCTGCAAGACTGGCTGCGCCGCGCACTGCAGAACCCTTTGGACTTCGAGCAGCGCCTGATACCCGACGAACTTCAGACCATCAGTGAAACTTTGATTGCCTTGGTGGATGCGGGATGCAGCCTGGTACTCACTACGGGTGGCACCGGGCCAGCGCTGCGCGATGTCACACCCGAGGCCACATTGGCCGTTGCGCACAAGCAAATGCCAGGGTTTGGCGAGCAAATGCGCCAGATCAGCCTCAAGTTTGTACCCACGGCCATCTTGTCGCGCCAGGTGGCCGTCATTCGCAAGCAAAGTCTCATCATTAACCTGCCTGGACAGCCCAAGTCGATTGCCGAGACCCTAGAGGGCCTCAAAGATAGCGACGGCAAGTCCCTGGTCCCCGGCATATTTTCGGCGGTGCCTTACTGCATTGACCTGATCGGTGGGCCGTACCTGGAATCTCGGGACGAAGTGTGCAAGGCATTCCGCCCAAAGAGTGCGCTACGCCCGCAACCGCTTGACAAATCAGCCTGAGGGTTTACTCGCCCACCAACGCGTTGAGCTTTTGTGTCTCAAAGCATTCGTTCAACGCCGCATCACCCGGCACACAGTCCGTCGCAGCCGGATTGTGGGAGAGCTTTTCGACTGCCTGCCAGAGCATTGCAATTTGGTGCTCCTGCGCGCCCGCCGAATTGATCAGGCCATGCAAGGCCTGGCTGACAGGATCGTCCTCCTGCGTGATGCCATAGGCGGTAAATTTTCGTTGGGTTGACGTGACATCGGCACTCTCACCCGACTTGCTCGGGATGATCCGCGCCGGAATGCCAACCGCAGTGGCTCCCGCCGGCACCGGTTTGATGACCACGGCATTGCTGCCGATCTTTGCGCCATCACCCACTGTAAAGCCGCCCAATACTTTGGCACCCGCGCTGACCACAACGTCTTTACCCAATGTCGGGTGGCGCTTGGCCCCCTTGTACAAGGACGTGCCGCCCAGCGTCACGCCCTGGTAAATGGTACAGCCGTCACCAATTTCGGCGGTTTCGCCCACCACCACCCCCATCGCGTGGTCAAAAAAAACGCGCTCGCCAAGGACCGCACCGGGATGGATCTCGATACCCGTCAACCAACGTGCGCAATGCGAAATGAAGCGACCCAACCATTTGAACCCATGGGTCCAGCACCAGTGTGCGGGCCGGTGCAACACAACCGCGTGCAGACCGGGGTAACAGGTGATGACCTCCCAGGTGCTGCGGGCAGCAGGGTCGCGGTCAAGAATGCATTGAATGTCGGTGCGAATACGGGAAAACATGCTTTAGAGTCTATCCGTTCATTGGCGTCGTGCGCTTAGCTGGAGTATTGCCTTGGCAATGCCACGCAAAATATGTATTTCTTCCCGTGTCACCTGGGCGCGATTAAACATTCCATTGAGCCGCGGCATCAGCTTCTTGGGCGACTCCGGGTCGAGAAACTCCAGTGCCACGAGCGACTGTTCCAGGTGCGTCAGCATGCCGGACACTTCCCGGGCATCGGCGCATGATGGCGTGCACCCGGATTGCGACCCATCAACAAAACCACCAAGGGCAAGGCGCCACTCGTAGGCAATCACCTGCACCGCCGCCCCCATATTGAGCGATCCAAACTTGGGGTTGCTGGGAATACTTAAACAGACGTGGCAGCGGTAAACATCTTCGTTGCGCATGCCAAAGCGCTCGGACCCAAAGAGAAAGCCCACGCCATCCGGGCAGCTTACCTCAGCCTGTGCAGGTACACGTATGCCAAACCTTGAGTCCGTCTCAACTGCGAACCGATCTGGCGCCCTCAAATTTGCGCAGCGGGTCAGACTTTCAAAATGCTGACGTGGCGTGCGTGTTGGCGGGCCAAAGTCGCGCGGCGTCATGGCCGTTGCGCACAAATGGGTCAAGCCATCTAACGCCTCGTCGAGCGTGTCGACAATGCGGCATTTTTCGAGCACATCGCGCGCACCGCTCGCGCGCTGTATGGTTTCCTCGCGGCGCAATACATTGCTCCAGCGCGGTGCAACCAGCACCAGATCGTCAAAACCCATAGTCTTCATGGCGCGCGCTGCAGCACCAACATTGCCAGCGTGGCTGGCCTGGATAAGTATGAATCGGGTCAACATGATCTGTGTGGCAATCCTTCGGGCAGGTAAACCCATAGGGCCGGGCATCAGCCGTTAAAATAGAGCGATTGTCGCCTCGCACCTGGTGCGGGCCCAGCCGCCCGTCGCAAACGGTAGCCCGATGTCTCCCACAAAGACACCCAAACTTCGCGTGCAGCGCCAGCAATCTTTCCAAAAATTCAATTACCCATGTCACCCAATCTGCACCCCATGATCAACGTGGCCGTCAAAGCCGCCCGCGCTGCCGGCTCCATCATCAACCGCGCTGCGCTCGACATTGAATCAGTCCGGGTTTCGCAAAAGAAGGCCAACGATTTTGTGACCGAGGTCGATCACGCAGCGGAGCAAGCAATCATTGAGACATTGCTCGCCGCCTATCCGGGCCATGGCATCTGGGCCGAGGAAACCGGACGTGAACATGGCGCCCGGGATTCCGAATTTGTCTGGGTGATTGACCCACTGGACGGCACCACCAACTTCATCCATGGCATGCCTATTTATTGCGTGAGCATTGCGCTGGCGGTCCGAGGCAGGGTTGAGCAAGCAGTGGTCTATGACCCGACTCGCAACGACCTGTTTACCGCCACCAAAGGCCGAGGCGCTTACCTCAATGACCGGCGGGTGCGTGTCTCCAAGCGCACTGAGTTACGCCAGGCCTTGGTGTCTACCGGGTTTCCTTCACGGCCAGATCAAAACTTCCCACAATATCTGGCCCTGCTGGGCGACATGATGCAGCGCACCACCGGTGTGCGCCGCCCTGGTGCCGCGGCACTCGACCTGGCCTACGTAGCCGCTGGCTTCACGGATGGTTTTTTTGAACTGGGTTTGCAGCCCTGGGACGTGGCAGCCGGCTCTCTTTTGGTGACCGAGGCCGGTGGCCTGGTTGGAAATTTCACTGGCGAGGCCGAATTCCTCGAGCAAGGTGAATGCCTGGCCGGCAACCCCAAGGTCTATGGACAAATGGTAAGTGTGCTTTCGAAGTACAGCAAATTTGCCACCGCCGGTGAAAAGGCGGCAGCGCGACAAAATTTGCAGGTAGCGCCACCCGCCCCCTCTGGTAATCCAGCCGACGAGGCACCGCTCTAGATTCCTATAAAGGGAGTTGTTCGACCGGGACCGGGCGACCAAAAAGATAGCCCTGAAACGCCTTGCAGCCATTGCGCAACAAAAAATCATGCTGACCTGCGGTTTCGACACCTTCTGCGACCACGCCCAAATCTAGGCTTGCGGCCAGATTCAAAATCGTTCGGACAATCGCCGCGTCGTTAGGGTCCTTGAGCACATCACGCACAAACGACTGGTCAATCTTGAGCTGATCCAAGGGCAACAGCTTCAGATAAGACAGCGAGGAATACCCGGTACCAAAGTCGTCCAGCGCAAAGTTGACCCCGATGGAGCGCAGCTCGCTCATCTTCGCAATGGCATCGCCCATATCGCTGACCAGCATGCTCTCGGTAATTTCCAGTTTCAGTCGATAGGGGTTTGCACCACTGCTGCGCAGCAGCGCCAGCAATTGGTTGGAGAACTCCGGGTGCCGAAACTGGCGCGCGCTGACATTGACCGCAACCATCAAACCGCGTGTCGACGGCTGCGCGCTCCAAGCCACCAATTGGGAACACGCCACCTCCAGCACCCACTGCCCCAAGGGCAAAATCAGGCCGGTTTGCTCCGCCACAGGGATGAACTCAGCCGGCGACACCATGCCCCGTTCCGGATGCTGCCAACGCAAAAGCCCCTCCACGCCCATGATTTTCCTCTGCTCGTCCACCACCGGCTGGTAAAACAGCCGGAATTCCTGGCGCATCAACCCGAGCCGCATGTCAGCCTCAAGCGTGGCACGCGCGGTCGCCGCTGCCTGCATCACCGGATCAAAAAAGCGCAGCGTATTGCGCCCCGCTGCCTTGGCCTGGTACATCGCCAGGTCCGCGCGCTTGAGCAGCTCGTCGACCCCGTGCAGGTGTTCATAAAAAAGTGTGACACCGATGCTGGGCGAGCTATGGTGCAGTTGACCCTCCAGATGAAAATGCTGGTTCAAGGCGAGCAGCACTTTCTTGCCAACCGCCTCGACTTGCGCTGCGGCCTCGATGTCACTCTTGCTGAGCTCCTCGAGCATGACCACAAATTCGTCACCGCCCAACCGCGCCACGGTATCGATGCCGCGCACACACTCGGACAAGCGCACTGCGACTTGCTTCAACAATTCGTCGCCCGTGTGGTGCCCCAGGGTGTCGTTCAGAATCTTGAAGTTGTCGAGGTCAATGAACAATAGCGCCCCATGGGTACCACGCCGTGCACTGGTAGCCACCGCCTTTTGCAAGCGATCGAGCAGCAATCGCCGATTCGGCAGGCCGGTCAGCGCATCAAAAAATGCCAGCCGCTCAATATCGGCTTCGGCCTTTTTGCGCAGGGTAATGTCACTGCCAGTGCCCCGGTAACCCGTAAATTGTCCAGTGGCGTCAAAGATCGGTGTACCACTCACCGATGCCCAGCGCAGCGTCCCGTCAGAGCCCAGACGCTGCATTTCAAAATCACGGAAAGTTTGGTGTGCCTGCAAGGCGGCACGGTGCGCCGCCCACTGTGCGTCGCTCACGCCCAGGACATTGAGCTCCCAGCGCTTACGCCCAATATAGTCCTCACGCAAAGCGTTGCTACTTCCTACGAGGCTGCCGTCAACCCGCACAAAACGAAACTGTGCATCCTGCTCCCAGTACCAGTCCGATGACAATTCGGTGAGGCTTCGAAAGCGCGTCTCACTTTCTTGCAGCCGCGCCAATGTGTCTTTGTGGCTGGTCATATCGATCACCGACCCGCACCACAGTACGGAACCGTCGTCACAGCGCTGTGGAACTGCGCTGCCCAACAGCCAGCGCAAACTTCCGTCAGGTGCGAGCGCCCGAAATTCGCATTGCCAAAGCGAAAGATCGCGTGCCGAGATTCTGGTTGCTTCTTCCATTGCCGGCCAGTCTTGCGACAAAACCCGCTTGAAAAACTCCGACGCGTGCTCCTGCACCGCCTTCGGAGACACCCCTATCAAAGGTTCGATCGCAGCACTGATAAACGGAAATTTGCGCCGACCATCGGGCCATATCTGGAGTTCATAGAGCACGCCGGGTGCGCGGCTGGTGATCTTCTGAATGAAGTCAAGCTGCGCGCGAACGGCCTGCAAAGCTTCCTGCTCGGCGGTAATTTCCTGAACAATGCCAAACTCCGCCTTGAGCACGCCGTGGTCCATATGGCGTTGCATCTTGGATCGTATCCAGATGGCTTGGCCATCTGGAGTGCGCCAGCGGTATTCCACAACCTGTCCATCCATTTCCTGCAACGCCGCCCGCACCCGATCGCGATCCTCTTCCAGCACCTGATCCAGATGTCTGCCGATCGGGGCCGTACGCAGCGGCCCCAGCCGTGCTATTTCGGCGTAACCGTGTGACAAATGGACCGCCGCATCACCTGGATACGTCACCCAGTGCCCTACTTTCGCGACCGACTCGGTCATCTCGTAGACCTTTACCTGCCGGTTGAGCTTCTCGTTGACATGCTCCAGCGCCAATTCACCCGCTTTCAAGGCCTCCTGGGCCAGGCGCTCGGCCGTAATGTCTCTGAGGTGCGCAAGGATGTAAACCACCGCATCGGCTTCGATCAGCACCGCATTAAGGCGAACAACCCGGGGACTGCCATCGCGCATCAAAAGGGTCAACTCGGCATCGTGCAGACGTCCGTGGCTCTTGAGACCGTACAGGCCTAGCTCACGCGACTGTTCGTCGGGCCAATGTCCGATCTCCAAAGCCGTCTTGCCCAATACCGCTTCTCGTGTGTAGCCCGTCAACGCCAACCACTCCTGATTCACCTGAACAATCAAACCGTCGTGGGCGCGTGACAGCACAATGGCTTCGGGACTTTCGAAAAACATCGTCCTGAAAAGGTCCCCGGACATTGCCGGAATCATGGGGTGAGGGGCTAGACTATCCACAGGGTCAAGTTTAGGCGGATTTTGAGTGCGCGCGCACCTCCCGCTTTGGCTTTTCTGCCACCTGGCGACTTCAGGTGCACCAGGCGGCATTACAGCTGATCAATTCGACCCGTTCGGGATCCGGAAAAAGCTGATGGTCCGTTTTATGGGTGCCGGGCGCGACGCAGTGCAAGGCGTAAAGCACCCAAATTTGCCACGCCAAAGAAGCAGACGGACTAAGAACAGGGTGCGGCGTGCTATTCTCGCTTGCACCAACTCCTTTGATTATTCATAAAAATCAATGACTTATAGCGACATGCAGCCAGTTTCCGAGGGAGTCGAGAAGCACACTCCCATGATGCAGCAGTACCTCGGGCTCAAAAAGGATTTTCCGGATACCCTGCTGTTTTACCGCATGGGGGATTTCTATGAAATGTTCTATGCGGATGCCGAAAAAGCGGCCCGTCTGCTCGACATTACCCTGACCCAGCGCGGGCAATCTGCAGGTCGACCGGTTCTGATGGCAGGGGTACCGTTCCATTCCATGGAAGGCTATTTGGCCAAGTTGATCCGTCAGGGCGAATCAGTGGCCATTTGCGAACAGGTTGGAGAAGTCGGCAATAAGGGGCCGGTCGAGCGCAAGGTGGTTCGGGTGGTGACTCCCGGTACATTGACCGAATCGGAGCTGTTGAGCGAGAAAACTGAATCGTTTCTTATGGCCGTTCACCAGGGACCACGCAACCGCTGCGGCCTGGCCTGGTTGAGCATGACCCAGGGGCTGGTGCATCTGGCTGAGTGCACCCCGGACGAGCTGGCAAGCTGGGTGACCCGGGTGTCGCCGAGTGAGCTGGCCTATAGCGCGGGGGTGACCCAAAGCTTTGAAGAACGTATCAGGCGTCTGCGTCAGGGCTCGAGCGTGTTCTTGACCAGTCGACCTGAGTGGCAGTTTGACAGCGCCTTGGGCGCGCGCCGCTTGCTGGAGGCGCTGCAGGCTGCCAGCCTGAGCACCTGGAATGCCCAGGACCTGACGTTGGCCCATGCCGCAGTTTCAGCGCTGCTGGGCTACGCCGAGCACACCCAGGGACGTAAGCTGACCCATATCAGCCAGGTTCTCATTCAACGCGACGACGAACTGATCGACCTGCCCGCCAGCACCCGGCGCAACCTTGAGCTGGTGCAAACCCTGCGCGGCGAAGACGCGCCCACGCTATTTTCGTTGCTCGACACCTGCATGACCGGCATGGGAAGCCGACAGCTCAAGGATTGGCTACTGAGCCCTCGCCGTGACCGCGCACAAGCTCAGCAGCGACTCGATGCAATCGGCAGTTTGTGCCTGGGCCTATGGCAGCCTCTGCGCGCCGGACTGAAGGGTTGCGCCGATGTGGAACGAATTACCGCGCGGACCTCGCTGCGCCAGGTACGCCCGCGCGAGCTGGTCGCATTGGTTCAGACCTTGTTTAAAACCGGCCAGTTGGCACAGCAACTGCAAACGGCAGACGGCTTATTAGGGCGGATTTTTCAGAATTTGCAGCCCCCAGGCGAATGCACCAGCTTGCTGCAACAGGCCATCTCTCCAGAACCCGCAGCACTGGTACGCGACGGGGGCGTCATCGCCGCCGGGTTCGATGCAGAACTCGACGAGTTGCGGTCCATCCAGACCGATTGCGACGCGTTTCTGATTGACATGGAAGTGCGGGAAAAAGCCCGCACCGGCATTGCCAACTTGCGCGTGCAATTCAACCGGGTTCACGGCTTTTACATTGAAGTCACACAAGGTCAGATCGACAAGGTGCCGAGCGACTACCGGCGTCGCCAGACCCTCAAGAACGTAGAACGTTTTATTACACCCGAGCTCAAGGCATTTGAAGACAAGGCATTGAGTGCACAGGAACGTGGGTTAGCCAGGGAGAAATACCTTTTTGAGCAAATACTGGACCGCCTGCAGGTCTTTGTTCCAGAACTCACCCGCCTTGCGCGCGGCTTGGCGGCGCTAGATGCCTTGTGCGCACTAACCGAGCGCGCGCTGACGCTGGACTGGTGTGCTCCCGGCTTTGTGCCCGAACCCTGCATCGACATCACGCAGGGTCGTCACCCGGTGGTGCAGGCCCGACTGGCGGAATTGTCGAGTGGAAATTTCATTGCCAACGATGCGCGACTGGGACCAAAAGCCCGCATGCAAATCATCACCGGCCCCAATATGGGCGGCAAGTCCACCTATATGCGACAGGTCGCCTTGATCGTGTTGCTGGCCAGCATCGGCAGCTACGTGCCGGCAGCCGCCTGCAGACTGGGACCGATCGACGCAATTCACACCCGAATTGGTGCAGCCGACGACCTGGCCAATGCCCAATCCACTTTCATGCTTGAAATGACCGAGGCCGCGCAAATTTTGCACGCGGCCACACCCCAATCCCTGGTGCTGATGGACGAGATCGGTCGCGGCACGTCCACCTTCGATGGCCTGGCCCTAGCCAGTGCAATCGCAACCCAGTTGCACGACAAGACCCTGGCTTTCACGCTGTTTGCGACGCATTACTTTGAACTGACCGAATTTCCGGCCACCCACCACCGGGCACTCAACGTGCATGTCAGCGCCACCGAGTCCGGACGTGACATTGTCTTTCTGCACGAAATCCAAAGTGGGCCTGCCAGCAAAAGCTACGGCGTGCAAGTGGCGCGCCTTGCTGGCATGCCTGTTTCCGTGCTGGCACAGGCACGCCATGTGCTGGAGGCCTTGGAGGCGCAAGCCACCCAATCCCGCGCACAAATTGACTTGTTCGCCGTGCCGCCCGTGCCAGAAGCCCCAGACTCCTCGGCGCTCGAACGCGCCGTAGCCGCTCTCAACCCGGACGCCATGAGCCCCCGGGAGGCACTAGATGCCTTGTACCAACTCAAAGCCGGTCTGGTCTGATCGCGTCATGTGACCCGATACACTAGGAGATTGCCGGACGCCAGTCCGATCGTCTCCTTGCCTTAACTGTAGATTCACTCACTTATGACCTATTGCGTCGCCATCAAACTCAACGCCGGACTGGTGTTTCTTTCCGACTCCCGCACCAATGCAGGTCTGGACCAGATCAGTACGTTTCGCAAAATGATCGTTTACGAGCGTCCTGGCGATCGCTTTATGGTGCTTCTGTCTGCTGGCAACTTGAGCATTTCGCAATCCATTCGGGAAATACTTCAGGTCGAAAAGCTCAAAGACGACGAGCACAATGAAGGCGTCACCATCTGGAATGCGAAGAGCATGTTTGACGCAGCGCGGGTGTTGGGATCGACCATTCGCAGGGTGCAGGAGCGCGACGGAGCGTCCCTTAAACAGGCCGGAGTGGACTTCAATGTCTCGCTGATTTTCGGCGGACAAATCCAGGGCGAGGGCATGCGCTTGTTTCAGGTGTATTCCGCCGGCAATTTCATCGAGGCCACACCCGAGACCCCCTATTTCCAGGTCGGCGAATCCAAGTACGGCAAGCCGGTCCTTGACCGTGTGGTCACGCCAAACACCCCCCTTGATGAAGCGGCCAAGTGTGCGCTGGTGTCGATGGACTCTACCCTGAAGTCGAATTTGTCAGTGGGTCTGCCAATGGACCTGGTGGTCTACGAGGCCAATCAGTTTCGAACCGACAAAATCGTGTGCATCGATGAACACAACCCTTACTTTCAAATGTTGCATGGCAGTTGGGGACAAAAACTGCGTGAGGTCTTTGACAGCATTGAAGACCCGATGTGGCATGGCGAGCAAACCCAGATTCCACTGATGGTGTCCTCTGCCCGCAGTCTGCCCCTGCGAAAGATCACCACCCCACAAGAGAAATTGATCTAGGTCGCGCTTGCACACCAGATTGGCACGGTCCTCAGGCCTGCCAGACCACGAGTCCGGTCCATGAAGTGAACAGCACCACCCCACCGAACACGATACGGTAGTAAGCGAAGCCATTGAAGCTATGCGTGGCAATAAAGCGCAGTAGCCAGCGAATGCACAGCAGTGCGCTCAAAAATGAAACCAGCAGGCCCACGCCAAACATCGGGATATCTCCCACACTGAGTAGCGCACGCTCCTTGTACAGACTGTAGACCCCCGCCCCGATCAAGGTCGGAATTGCCAGATAGAACGAGAAATCTGTGGCTGCCTTACGCGACAAACCGAGCACCATGCCACCGATGATGGTGGCACCACTGCGGCTGGTGCCTGGAACCATGGCCAGGCACTGCACGATGCCAATCTTGAGCGCATCCAGCGCGGTCATATCGTCGACATCGTGCACCCGCACTGCACCCGCGCCGCTCACCTGGCGTCGCTCAGCCCACAAAATAATGAAGCCACCCACAATGAAAGTGGTGGCCACTACGGCCGGATTGAACAAATGCAACTTGATAACTTTACCAAACAACAGGCCCAAAACGGCAGCTGGAGTAAACGCAATCAGCACGTTCAGCGCGAATTTTCGGGCTTGCGCCTGGCTCGGCAAGGCAAGCAGGGTAGAGCGAATTTTGTCCCAGTACACCAGGATCACCGCAAAGATTGCCCCGGTCTGGATCGCAATGTCGAAGACCTTGGCTTTTTCATCATCAAAACCCAAAAGCGCACCGGCCAATATCAGGTGCCCGGTCGAAGAAATGGGCAAAAACTCGGTCAAACCCTCGACAACGCCCATCACGGCGGCCTTCATCAGCAAAACTAAATCCAAATCGAACTCCCAGAAGTTGCCCCAATTATCCGGTACCCTTGCGCAACTCAGAGGCGCCCACTACCATTGCCTTGCATCTGCAACCTCATCCACTGACCATGACCATACGCTACACCACTGTCGCCAACCACATGCCCGAAAACAAGATGCGGCTTTATCCGACGCGGGTCATCAATGTCATTGGTGGACCTGGCAGCGACAAATCGCTGTACTCGTCGGCCATCGTGCTGTATCTGAACCTGCACCAGAAGACGGTCGAGGTGATCCCGGATTACGCCAAGTCACTTGTATGGCAGCAAAACTTCGAAGTACTAAAAAACCAGTATTTCATTGCCCAGCGGCAGTTCGAGATGATCAACCTGCTCGATGGCCAGGTGCAGTTTCTGATCACTGAATGTTCACTCCCACAAGTACTCTATTACAACGAGCATTACGAGGACAACATCTGCGACATTGCCAAAACCCGGGCACAGATTCTGGAGTGGTACAAGCAGCATAACAATGTCAATATCCTGGTGGAGCGCGGAGACAAGCGCTACCTGCGCACAGGGCGCTTCCAGGACGAAGAGCAGGCGCGCAATATTGACCACGGTTTGCGCAGTCTCCTCATCCGCGAAGGCATGCGTTACAGCAAAATCCCGCCCGACATCAACGCCATCAACGCGTTCGCCGCGTCTTTGCTGGAAAGCGAGGGCAGTCCCGAACGTGCCGCTTGACGCATAGCACTGAGGTCGCCCGGCACGGCGCAGAAGATGCGCTGAAACAACAGCACATCATAAGTTGCCCTTGCGCTGAGGGCATTCCGTAATTGATGTGTGCTTCATTCTGTAGCATACCCGTCTCCCCCGCGTTCGACCAGGCGAAGATGATCTACATCTGGACAATCGGCATCAACCGACAGGGCTGATTTGCTGAAGCAGATTCACTTCAAATCTCAAAGCCCACCATGGCAGTGATGATGCTTCGATTCAACGCTATTCGCCGTCGATTTAGACACTTATTAGACACCGACGAAAAAAAAGCACCTAGTGTTACCGCTAAGTGCTTGATTTCAATAAGTTTTTTGGTAGGCGCGATTGGACTCGAACCAACGACCCCTACCATGTCAATGCTGGGTTATCCACAATTGGCGAACAACCCGATACAATCCCGCACAGTGAAAACAGGGTGAAACTGTGCCAGTTGATGCATTATTGTGCAGTACGGTTTTTCATACTTTTTTCATACTCACAATTTAGGAGCATGAGGAATGACCCAGCTTGATTCGGTAGTCGGGCGCGAGAAGCTGAAGCCACGGCGCGACCCGTATTTCCAAAAGCTGGAGGCGGGATGCTTTGTCGGGTTTCGCAAGATGGCCGCAGGATCAGGCGGCAACTGGCTTGCAAGATACCTATCCGACACCGGCAAACAACAATTCAAGGCGCTGGGAGACTATGACCACCTGATACCGTCCGACCGATTCAAGGCAGCTTGCAAAGATGCGCGCGCCTGGTTTGACCACCTCGGGCAGGGCGGCACCGTAATCGCCTACACCGTCAAGGACGCGTGCACCCGCTATGCTGAACACCTTAAAGGCAGGGGCAAGCCTGGCGCGGCTAAGGATGCCATGCGCAGGTTCAATGCCTATGTTCTGGACGATAAGCGGCTATCCGAGACAGAGCTACAAAAGCTGACTGCTGCGCGCGTCACTGACTGGCGCAAAGCATTGTCCAAACGACCGACCGTGGCTGGCTCCAACCGGGGAGCATTACGCACAGACTCGACAATGAACCGGGATATGTCTGCACTTCGCGCTGCACTGAACCTGGCGCTGGAGGATGGCCTTGTCACCACGGATGCCGCGTGGCGATCCAAGCTCAAACCCATTGCCAATGCAGATCGACAGCGCAATGCTTACCTTGACCGTGAGCAGCGCGCGCGACTGCTGGAGCAATGCTCGGACGGCCTGGAGACGTTGGTCCGTGCCTTGTCCTTGATACCGGCAAGACCGGGCGCTGTTGTGACGCTGCGGGTTGCAGACTTTGACCGCAGGTTGAACGTGCTTTGCATTGGCAGCGACAAGACAGGGCCGCGCAAGATCAGCTTGCCACAGACCACAGCGGATATTTTCGCACTGCAAACCGTTGACAAGCTACCGACGGCCTTTTTGTTCACAAGAGCGGACGGCGTACCGTGGAACAAGGACAGTTGGAAAAAGCCGATTCGCGCTGCTGTCAAGGCGGCGGGCCTCGGGCCTGATGTGACTCTGTACACGTTGCGGCACTCCACCATCACCGACCTGGTGCACAGTGGCTTAGACCTGCTGACGGTCGCTCAGTTGTCGGGAACAAGCCTGAAGATGATCGAGCAGCATTACGGGCACCTGATTGGCTCACGCGGGGCGCAAGGGCTTGAAGTGCTGGCCAGAGCACCGCAGGCGAACAAAGGCACCTTGCAGGGCAGATAATCCGCACAGCCACGCCTACCTCGACGGAGGGAAAACCGGGACACCCTGA
>JAIPCE010000116.1 GCA_021738345.1 Rhodoferax sp.
GGCAAGTTCATCGTTCTCGATGTGCTAGCGAAGGATCAGCAAGGCCAGTTATTCAACATCGAGATGCAGGTCAGACACTTTCATGCCTGGAGCCAGCGTGGCATGTATTACTTGGCCAACACCCTGGTCAAACAGCTCGGTAGCGGGGACAATTACCTCGAACTCAAGCCGGTGATTGGCATTCACCTGCTGTGTTTTGACCTTTTCACTGCGCCAGAGCAAATCCAGCAAGCGCACTGGTGCTTTGAGATGCGTGACCGCTGGCAACCGGCTACACGGCTGGGAGCAGAATTGCAGCTCCACATTGTTGAACTTGACAAGGCCGATAGGCTCCAAACTGCAAGTTGCACCCCTGGCCTGGCGGCCTGGATTGCCTTTTTTGAACACTGGAGCGAGGAGTCCACCATGAACCAGCTAAGTTACCCACCGGTACAAGAAGCACTGCGCCGGCTCAAAGACCTCAGCGCCGATGACGAAACCCAACAGCGTGCCTTCATGCGAGAACGTGCATTGCGCGACGAGGTCACTGAACTCTTTGCGGCTGAGCAGCGCGGTGAGCAGCGTGGTGAGCAGCGCGGCAGACAAGAGGGCAGACAAGAGGGGGAGCAGATTGGCGAGCAGCGCGGCTTGCAACAAGCTCTGACCAAATTGCTGCAAAACGGCATGAGCGAGGCCCAAGCACGGTCTATTTTGGGTTTGTAATGCCGAAAAAGGGGTCGCTACCCTTTTTCCCCCGCCGCGAAGGACCCCCATTCTTTTGCGCCGCCGCTACAGGTGAACGTTGACCTCAGTCACACATGGGGGGAGCACTCTTTGATTGACCGAGCTCGCATTTCTCCTTACCATTCACACGAATGTAAGGAGTTTCACGTGTTTGAAGCCACATTGACCAGCAAGGGTCAAATCACCACCCCTGCCAACATCAGAAAGTCGATGTCAATCGGCCCCAAAGACAGGCTGACTTTCACCCCTATGCCCGACGGGACGGTGGTGATGCGGGCCAAAACGAAGTCCTTGCCAGCCCAATACGTTCAAGCGGGTGCTGTCCATCCACTTGCGGAGGCACCGTCGGGCTGGGTGGGGTCAAGCTCAATATTACCTTGGCAGCCCACTGACTGGCTGACTGCTTGGGCGAGTTGGGCTATGGTGATGTCTGAGCCGTAGCCAGACAGCCAAGGCATGGTTCATCTTCTGACGGATTTCATCAAGAAATTCGCCTGACTCACGCGGTATGGAAGACTTGGCCTCTTCGAAACGAACCGCACCCGATTTTTCGGAGCCCGACAGTATCTTGACAGATTGACACCACGGAATACAATAATTTCGTGCTGCACTAATTTGGTAATGCACCACGGAGAACATCATGCAAGCTATCGCCTCCCCCCCAACTGTCAAGGTCGTCGGTGCCAACGGCCAGATTTCGCTCGGCAAACAATTTGCTGGTCGTCAAGTTTTGGTTGAGGAACAGGAAGCAGGCGTTTGGCTGATTCGCACCGCCACGGTCATTCCAGATAACGAACGCTGGCTGCATGAAGCACAAGCGGCTTCCGACTTGACACGTGCTCTTGAATGGTCAAGGCAACATCCTGCCTCTGACGTTCAAACGGATACCCTTCTGGCGACTGCGGCTCAAAGCGAGTAAAGCGGATGGGTTCCAACGACACCCCTATTCGCCTTGACTTAAACAACCCGGTTTTTCAGGAACACCTGTTCGGCCTGCAAAAGCCAGAACGAAACGCGGCCATTGATACCCTGCGAAAAATCCGGCTGTTAAGTTGGGATCAGCTATACCGTGACAACGGTTTGAAGTGGGAAAAAATCGTGAGCGTGAAGCCACCGCAGAGCATTGATGCCATCTACTCCCTGCGAATCACGCAGTCCCGCCGTTGCACTGCGTATCGCGACGGGGATTTCATGCGTTTCTTGACCGTAGCTCCTGACCATGACAGCACCTATGGACGCAAATAGGAACCAAATCATGGCGTCGCGTGCCGTCAGACAAAAGGGAGAGAAAAGGGGACGCTTCCCTTTTCCAAGGTAGTACTGTGGATTGCATCACATCCACGTTCATGCCAAAATATGGCTATCCATAATTTGCAGGTCTTGATTCATGAAAACCGTCGCCGTATTTGAAGCCAAGAACCGTTTTTCTGAGTTGCTTGCCGAGGTCGCGCACGGCGAAGAAATTACCATCACACGGCATGGCTCGCCGGTGGCGCGATTGATCGCTCTTGGCGTTGGTGGACAGGTTGCGGCGCAACAACCTCAACGTGTACTTGTTGCCATGCAGCGCCTGCGTGAACTCGGCTCCGGCGCTGAGTTGGGTTGCACGGTGCGCCAAGCACTCGATTCAGGACGGGACTGATGCCGTTTGTACTCGACAACTCGGTGGTCACTGGCTGGTATTTGCCAGATCAGGCCAGCAGCTACGGCCAGGCAATCGCAACCCGACTCGAAAACGACAAAGCACTGGTGCCAGCGTTATGGCAGCAAGAACTGGCCAATGTGCTCAAGACAGCTTGTACACATGGAAAGCTCAAGGTCGATACAGCCCGGGAGATTCTTGATGTCCTGGCCACCCTGCCGATCGAAATAGATGCAAGCCCTGGCCCTGGTCAACGACAGTTGTTTGAGTTGGCCATGCGCTACAAGCTCAGCAGCTACGATGCCGTCTACCTAGAATTGGCTATGCGGCACGGTTTGCCCATTGCAACCCAGGATGCACAACTTAAAGAGGCGGCAATTGCTGCCGGTGTTGCCATTTTGTGATCTGCAACGAGAACCCACGGAGAGTTAGAAAATGGGACGCTTCCCTTTTTTCTACGTGATAATTCTTTTGCGGTGCCGCTTCAGGTGAACGTTGACCTCAGTCACACATAGGGGGAGAACTCGATGATTGACCTGGCTGGCATTTAGCCTTACCATTCACACGAATGTAAGGAGTTTCTCGTGTCCGAAGCCACATTGACCAGCAAGGGTCAAATCACCATCCCTGCCGACATCAGAAAGTCGATGTCAATCGGCCCGAAAGACCGGCTCACTTTCACCCCTATGCCCGACGGGACGGTGGTGATGCGGGCCAAAACGAGGTCCATCAAAGACTTAAAGGGCATGTTAAAGCCGCCGCAAGGTGCGCATGTCTCCATTTCTGACATGCGGCTGAGCGGGGATTAATGGCGGCGCTAGACACCAACATATTGGTTCGCTGGCTGACCAACGATGATGCGAAGCAATGCGCAGTGGTGCTCCGGCTGTTTGACGCGGCCATTGACAAGGGTGAGCGCCTGTTTGTCACCGTCACTGTCATACTAGAGGTGGAGTGGGTGCTGCGCACGAGGTATCACTATGACAGGCAAATGGTGACGGCTGCGCTGAATGCCTTGTTGGATGCGAAAGAGCTGGAGTTCCAGATAGAGCCGGCTTTGGAACAAGCGCTATGGTTGTTTAAACAATCGGGGTCAAGAGACTTTGCGGACTGCCTCCACATCGCCCAGGCAAGCCAGACAGGCCATGGGCCGCTCCTGACCCTGGACGAGCGAGCGTCCAAAATTGAAGGCGCCCAGTTGCTGCGAGGATGACTAAGGGGTAACCCTTCTCTGGCATAAGATCTGGCTGCCCCCTGTTGGAGCGGCGCCCCCTTCGCGAAGGATGTTGGGGCAAAAGGGGACGCTATCCAACCGCAACTTGTTTGGTCAGGATTAAACTCAGTAGCAAGCAACCGGTCGGAGCCATCAATGCCAACTATCAGCATGTTTTACGGAATTCTGGTGTCGATGTACGCACTGGATATGCAAAAGCACCATTCACCCCACATCCACGTCGGCAGTCAAGCCCCGGGCATGGCTTCCAAAAGGTAGTTCAGTCCGTTGCTCCCAAGATTGAGATGGTTGCAACATTGGGCTAAACGGCTGATCGGCCCTTAGAAAAACGGCATGTGTCAAGAGCACCTGAAGGAGAGAATGTGGTGAGGTAAAAAGGCCTGACCGCATCAATTCAGCTCTGCGCAAGGGGAAAATTTTGTGCCCAAAGTCGTCTCGGGAGGTAAAGATTAGTACCATTTTTACTTTTTCAGGTTCCCGATCCTGAAGTCCGTTTGCGTAGTTGATTGTGCGGAGCGACGGTACGCAGTTGGGGCCTATGACGGGTGACAAGTCGAACACCTTGACATCCTCCCCTAGCTAAAGCAAGGGGATTCCCTCTACAGGAAGGCCATGTCCGGCCTCGACTACTAGTCGCCTAGCAGTCTTATTGGCTGTAGCTTCACAGACTCTCATCTCCCCTACAGTCGCTGATTCTTGTGCTACACGGGCCTGTACTCCACGCTTCAATATGTTGATAGCAGAGTTGGTATCTCGGTCGTGTAGCGATCCACATACGCTACAAGTCCAGGTCCGTACTTTTAGCCCCTCAAGTCCTTGCGGACCTGTTGGGCTAGAGCAGCACGAACGGCTTTGACGCCCTTTCTTTTGCGGTGCCGCTTCAGGGGAACGATGCCTGTTCGGAAAAATTTGAGCTTTACCCGTCAAGTGTTTGCGGGAGCAATATCGCCAAAACTTATGGATATTTTTTTGCCCAGAGCTGATGCAGCTTTGGCTATGGTTGCCAAGGTGACTGATGGGTATGCCGGGTCTAAAAGTCGATCCAATTGTGTGCGGCTGGTGCCCATGCGTCGGGCCATGTCGGTTTTGGAGACGTGGCGCTCTTGCATCGTTTGCTCAATCATGCAGGCAATTACTTTTTTGATGGCTGCTGCTTCGACTTCTTCGTACAGCCCTTCTTCTCGCAAAAAGTCTTCAAAGCTCGATCCGATGTATTCGCTTTTCATTTCAAACCTCTCAGTCGTTTCAACCGCTCTTTGGCCAAATCCAGATCAGGCTTTGGTGTTTTTTGGCTCTTCTTGATAAAGCCATGGAGCAACACCATGGTGTTGCCATTCACAACAAACAAAACGCGTGCAATACGATTGGCCAGCTTGCTGCGCACCTCCCAGATGTCGCCTTCAATATGGTCAACCAGAGGCAAGCCAAGCGACCATCCAAACTGCACAGCCAAAATATCTTTGCCAATTTCGGACTTTTCAGATTGAGGCAATGACTTCAACCAGTCACGAACAGGCTCAGATCCACCGTCACCTTGGCAAAAAAATCAGCCGTGATTTTGGGGCAGTCTTTGAGTGCATTTGCTTTGTTCATTTCTTCAAAATTGTACCATTTATGGTGCGAAAAGGGGCACTCACGTCTACCACCAGGGCATGGATGTGGGTTTCAAACCGGATGCGCCAACGCTGGCGGCTTTGGCCATATTTGTCGACCAGGGTGTGGCAACGTGCCAGCACCGTCTTCATAGTGCTTAGGACTGAGTGCTGATTGTTGGGGCGGGTTGGACTTGTTGTGGTTGCTGCCATGTTGGCGCTGGAGGGGACAAGCTATCAAGTCAATTTGGGCGGAATGAGGGAATCAAGTTGCTGCTGAGTGACTGGGCAGAAATCCCATCTGACGATGGGCTGCAAAATCTGACAGCAAAGTGCTTTTGTTTATACGCTTAAAGCGTATAATTAGACGCATGCACTATGAGTTCATTGAGTCTGGCCTGTTCACCAAAATGGTGTACGACTACCTCAGTGAAGACGACTACACCGCCTTTCAGCAGTTTTTGCTAGAAAACCCCGAAGCTGGTGATGTGGTCAAAGGTTCTGGCGGCGTACGCAAGGTGCTTAGGCCCGAGGCGGCTCAGGCAAATCGGGCGGAGTAAGGGTGTGTTACTACACACGAAACGCTGCGGGGCAGATATTGTTGCTGGTGATTTATGCCAAGAGCGTACGAACCAGCATTCCCGCAGCAGTGTTGAGACAATTAAAGGAGTTGCTAAACCATGATGACTGATGCTCAACTGCAAGCGCGTGATGCCAATCGCGATATCGGCGCAGAATTACTGTTGGCAGTGCGGGAGTTGCAGACTGGAAAAGCGGCACGCACCACCACGTTTGAGCCGTTGGCTGATGGCAGCGTTCGCCGAACGGTGACGTTGGCCAATGGCACGGTGCAAACCCAAGAGGTATTGGTGGGACCGCAGTGGCAACTTTTGGCCGCACGTACTCAGGCTGGCCTGTCGCAGTCCGAGTTTGCTCGTGCTACGGGTGTGTCGGTTCGCACTTTGCAGGAGTGGGAGCAGGGCCGCAAGGTGCCCAGCGGTGCCGCGCAAAGTCTGCTAAAGCTTGTCAGTCGCCACCCAGAGTTGCTCGCTGAGTTGGCGTAACCAACGGAATTTGTCAGAACACAAATTGAACAAGTCGTCGCCTAGTGTGACGTTACGCTCAATGCGCCTGATGTATACCGACTGGTTTCGTCTTGCAAAGCCAGCAAACCCCAATGAATTTGTATGAAAAAATCGTCGCTGAGCCCTACCGGGATATTGATTTCACTGGTGCCAAGCAAGGCGCGGTGTTGGCCGCCCTGAAGGTTGACATCGAACCGGGACAGGCAGACATGCGTGCCGGACGTTTGGTACCGTTGAAACTTGATGCCATCAAAGCTGAGGGCAGAAAGCAGCGATTGGCAAGGGGCAACGCCTGATCCTGCGATTTGTGGTTGGCGTCCTTTTGATCGAGCTGCGCATTCGAGCTTGAACTGGTGCGTATTTATCCAGCCCGGCGCAAACTGGCAGTGTCAATGCGCATGGGCTCGGCCACCAGCGCCGTTTTGCGTTGACGGACCTTTTGCAGCCTGAGCATCGGCAGGTAGCACTCGAAACCCTAGCGCGAAAGATTGGTCAGTGCCAGCGATTCCTGGCGAGGCTTGGTGTGGATCTCCGTGTGTGGTGGTGGAGCTGGCATGAACGCGCTGGGGGGCGGGGAAGTCAAGTCAGTGTGCGCTAGTGTTGTTGGTAACCGTACAAAGATCTATTTGAATAAATGCTCAAGCCGTGTATGATTACGTCTACGACTTACCCTCTAACCGCTTAGCTCGTTTAAGTGCTTTTAGGGCGACAGGCCGCCTTCTGGGCGGCTTTGTCATTTTTGGAGATGATGTTTGCGCACGATCGTTTACGTTGATGGGTACAACTTGTACTACGGTCTTTTGAGAAAATCAAAGCTCAAGCGGCTGGATTTCTACGCATTGTTCAATGACCATGTTCTCGACGATAAAGCCAAGTTGCTTGAGGTCGCTGCCAGGAGAGCACCATGACCGAGCGCTATCTGACCATCACTTTGCAGCCTGACTGGAAGGGTGCTCTCCGCGCAATGGTCAAAACGGCCCAGCCAGAAAAATACCAAGGCGAAATACTCAATTTTGAGAGTCCGGGGCATTTCTTTGGCCAGCTTTCTGAAAAGAGGTGGGAGATTGTTCGCGCGGCCCAGGGCAAAGGTGAATTATCGGTACGCGAGCTCAGCCGCGTTGTGGGGCGCGATGTCAAGCGCGTGCACGAAGACGTGGTGATCCTGGCAGAGCTGGGATTGTTGGAACGTCCGGATAGCGGTGGTGTGTTGTGCCCCTATTCATCTATTACATTGACATGAAACTTGAAAGCGGCTTGAAAGCCTCGGTAGTATGCAATTGGGGTAAACTTTACAAAGTGTCCTATGATCTTCGCTCTGCTCTGCAAGAGTCAGTCTAATGACTTGGGTAAATCTGATTGACCTTCGTTCATTTCGTCTAATACTTACGTAAGTAGCGCAGACCACGGTTTTGAAGGCATTTATGCGCGGGGTCTGGTCGAGAAGAAATATGAACTCCAGACGTGAACAAATCCGGTGACAACTGCCACGGTGAGGCGCTATGAAATAGTGGCAAGTAAAAACCTGGCCAAACAAAAAAACAAAGGCGGCTACGAATGCAATGCATAGTGAGCCCGTGGTGAACATTCATGCATCTTTGGCTTTACCCTCCATCTGTGGCACCTTCGATCTGCTCGTCAGGTATGTACACCGCTAGCTTGCCGAGCTCACAGTCGAAGTAACGGCACAACGCATTTAAGTGGTGTACGGAGGCGTTATATCCACGGGTATTAACCATCCTCGAGAGCGTGGCCCGATGGATTCCAGTGGCCTCAGCAACGTCTTTCCACTCTAATCGCCTACCCTCTTTGAAGGAACGCTCGGCGAGAAGTTCGGGTAACAAAAAACGGATCATTCTTTCCTCAAGGCAAATTACAACAGCGAAAACGCCAAATTATCACGCTACATATGTTGCAAATATGCGACATAGGTAAAAATTTCTACTTTGTGCGTTGTATGTAGCACATATGCTACGTATACTCCATACATGTTCAATTTAATCAATCATTGGAGAAATGACATGGGTATGGAAGTAAGAGGTTCGCGACAGGCAGTGACCAATCGATCAAATTCGCCAACTATAAAAGTGACGTTTTTTGGGCGAACTGATCCTGATCTACAACAGCAGGATTCGTTTTGCAGTGTAAACCTGGCGCTTTGCGTGGGAGGTTCACACAAGGGTAATGAAAAGGGAAGGATCGGAAACATGGTCGTTCACTCGAAAGGTCGTTTTGACCTTTCGAAGAAGTCACTGAACACATTTGTCGCCTCCGTTTGCACGTCAATATCAGACTGCAATGAAACCACTCTCTGTAAATTAAATTTCCAATGAATCAAAGGAGAAAAGCATGATCGCAAAAAACATCCTCGAACTGCACCCTATTAACGTCAATAGTTTTTCAGGTCTGAGTCGAACTGGCATCCACGTCCCTCTTCAATCCTCCGAACAGAGACTCCTCAGTTATAGCCACAACCCGGAACGTTGCCGTGTGGAGCTGAATTGTTTTAGCGGAGGGCAACACTGCAAAGCGTACTTGCCAGAAATTCACTATGAGAAATTGCAGCCATTTGTGGGTAAAACTGTCCGGATCGAATCTTACCAGTGCACGTCTGGATTCGAGTCGCTTTACTCCATTCAACACTTAAGTCTTGTTGAAAATGCAGAAAACCCATTGGCTACATTTCTGCCTTTGTGGCTGGACCCTGTCCAGTTTGATACCTATTGCGAGTTTGTTCGCTTAGTGCGTGGTCTTGATCCGCAGTATCAAGCGCTGGTCCATCAGATATTTCGCGATGATGCAATTCTCGAATCGTTCTTGAGTCTTCCGGCGTCTCTTGGTCATCATCATTCGATAAAGGGTGGATTGTTGACACACACAGTTGAAGTGGCTCTCGATTGTGAGATGGCTTGCCAACAGTACCAAAATGCCAATATCGGCCTGACGATAACTGCTGCATTGTTGCATGACATTGGCAAATGCAAGGAGTATGCAAAGAGTGGCAGCGACAGGTACTCACGCACTCAGGCTGGTGAGCTAGAAATGCACAAAATTCTTGGCGCAACGATGGTCCAATTGGCAGCGAATGCGTGCGATGCCAATCCGGACTTGGCAAGTGAAATCGTGCACTGTATCACTGCGGCGACTGGTCCGGCGTATATGGGCCTGGCGTCTCAGAAGATGTTCGAAGCAACGCTGGTTCAGACCGCAGATTCCCGATCTGCCAGCGCTGATTTATACCGGACTGAATCAAAATATGCCTTCAGTTTTAAACGCTTTGGGGGTACCTACATGACGACCTCGAAGAGTCAAGTCAAACTTGAAAGCAATTTGGTGAACACTAAGCGTCAGTGAGGAGATAAAGAAATGTCCGAACACATCGAATCATTGAGTGACAGTGATCACCCGAAAGAATCTCCAAGCAAAACCGTTCTTCGCCTGAACGACATTCAGGTTATGAGGCTGGAAGCATTGGTCAAGCGTTTCAAAAAGCGTGAAAAGAAAGATTGCTACGTCAATGCAAAAACCGCTTCCGATGAAACTGAAGCATTCCGCATGTTGTCGCTCAGCAGGGGGCAAGACAAGACGACCAAAATCCAACGCAACACCGAAGTCACGAGTGAGAAGGATCGGCGTGACTTTGGCAGATTTACCAATTCAGAGGTTGCGCACTCCGTTGCGGAGCATGCTGTTTTGGACTTATTTTTGACGGCTTGCAAGAAAGTCCCAGGTTTCGAGTTAGCCAGCTCAAAACGTTACAAGGAGAAACCCGCGAGCTTGTTCATAAAAACACCATTGGCGCCCATAGCCTATTCTGGCAAGGAGCCACCGTTAAAGTTCGACTCTCCACTCTTTGAGCGCCGCGAAGCCAAGCTCGGTGAACTCTGCAATGCGCTGGCCGTCGGCAGTACCGGTTCGGGCAAGACGGTCTCATTTATCGAACCGGCGCTTTCGGCCATGCTGTCGTACCGCTTGGCCGATGGCAAAACGGCGGCGATGCTCGTCATTGATCCCAAAATCGAACTGCTTGAGTCCATCAAGGCAAAGCTCGCCGATCTGGGTGAGCTTGAAAGACTGGTGGTGTTAGGACAATGTGACCCAATCGCCTACTTTGATCCCGACGACGGTGTAAACCTCGTTGACAGATTTGAAAAGGTGAAATCCTTCACTCCCATTACCGCAGATAACGCTGAAGACAATCGCTGGCAAATATTTGCCGAACAATTCATCGTGGCATTTTTGAAGGATGACCAAAAGTTCTTTGACGCCAGCGGACAGGGACTACTTGAAAGCGTGGTGACTCTCGCAACGGGGGACACATCCTATCTCGAGATCAACCAATGGATGGCACTGCGTAAATTGCTATACATGGGTATGGACAGCGCCGAGAACCGCCAGCGTCTATCCGACATTTACGACGTGCTTACGGTTGGAGTTGGCATGTCCGAGATTGAGAGACCACTGGCGCGCTATCTGGCGCTCAGAGATGGCAACGACCAATATTTCTATAACGCACGTGGTGCCTTGACCATTGTAGAAAACCTGGGCAGTGAAGATGCTGCACACCTCATGGACTTCAGCGTACGTAGGGGTAAGGTAAAAAAAAGCAGAACCGAAATTGCGAAGCTGATTGATCGGGGTGCGGTACTGGTTTATCAGCCGCAGTCCCGCCACAGCCATGAGACGGTCGGTCGAGCGCTCAAGTCCCTTTTTTTCCGATCCGTCATGGAGCGAGTCGACATGCTCAGACCTACCGCATATTTTTGTGACGAGTTTCAGCGATTTATTACGGTCGATCCGGAAACCGGGGATAACAATTTTCTTGACCGATGCCGCGCCTTCAGATGCAACAGCTTTCTTGCGACGCAATCCATTGCGTCACTATTGGCTGCTACAGCGCAGAGCTACAAGAATTCAAGTTGTCTGGACTCGATCTTGGTCAACACTCCCACAAAACTGTGTTTCAGGACTCCAGATTTGACCACTCTCGAGACCATGATGGGTTTCATTCCGCCAGATCCGAGGGGTAATTTTCATGTTCTCACTAAGCGACCCCCAGCCTCCCTAAAGACGGGGGAGTGCTATTACACAGTGCAAGACAGCTGGGGCCGGGCGCGTTATCAACCGATAGTCAAGTAATTTTCGGGCAAAAGACGGACTTATTCTGGCAGTTCAATGTGACGGCCAGCTCTCAAAAAGGACAGAGGTTTAAATGGCAAACGAATTTGAATTTAAAGTGGAGTGCACCGAGATGGGTCCCCATGAGGCCCGCATTCGATATGTCGGCGACATGTGCCAAGCCGGCGCGTTGGCTTTGCAGAACCATTTTGATAGTTTGTTCGGGTACTACAAATACACTCGCATTGAACTGGCGATCGAGTCAGGCGGTGGCGCGGTGGATGGTTTGGAGTACGTGCTGCGGTCGATGAAGGATTGGTCAGGCCGCGGTTGCGAGGTCGCGGTTTCCTCTGTGTTTAGATGCGCGAGTGCGGCAGCATTCTTGCTCGCAATGGGACAGTGGGGCAATCGGCGGGTGGAGCGTGGGACCTACCTGCTTTTCCACTCTGCGAGGATCGAAAGTGCGGGAATACGTGACCTAACGGCAGCCGCCTCCATGGGACTTGCCCAATCACTCCTAACACTGGACAGTCGTTTGTTGGACGTGCTGATGGCCAGGATGGTCGACTCCAGCGGGGGCGAACAGGCATTCCTCGACGAGGTGCGTACCAGAACACATTTTGTCAAGGAGAACTGGCAGTGCCTGGCTGCAGACCTGACCACCTTTATCTTGAAGGTCGACCAAAACCGACAGCCAGAATGGCTCAAAGCGGTCCAGAAATGTGCCAAGGTAGGGCTTGATCCCAAGCGAGGAATCGCAGATTTGAAGAAGCATCTTTTTCAGCGGTTTCAAAAAGATGATCGGATGGATGTATCAGAAGCATTTTGCTTGTGCCTCATCGATGGAATTGAGGGCGTTATAGATGCTAACGTGGTGCGGTCGCGGTCGATGGACATGGCGCAGGTGCCTAGCTTACCAATCGAGGCTGATCACTTTGAAATTGAGCGCCGTACAACGTCTCACCAAGTATTTAAGGAGGTCGACGTTGGCTGCACTGGGGCTGCACCTGACGAGGCACCCTATTCAGAGTTGCCGAATCATCGGAACTCAAGGGGTCAAGGTCAAGTGAATGGAGCTTCTGCATGATGAATAGACCCATGCGCAAGAAATTTCGGGGCCGTTCAATCGGCCCAGCCACAGCTGGTTTCGCGATCAGCACTCCAGGAATCGAATCCGACGTGCTTTCCTATCGACACCGGATGATGTTATCCCAGCATACGATTGATGATGGCGGGGGCATTGTTTACGCCCTCGGCAGCAAGCCGTTGCATGTGTTGATCGATCTTGGCGGCCAGTCGGCGGAATTCATTCATGCTAATCTTTAACCGTTTTCCGTTACGCTTCCCAAGGACTAACGACCGTAACGTTAGCGGCGTAATAGCATGAGGGCCGCTATGCTCCAACGAAAATTACGGCTGGACGGTAAATTTTTTAAAAATCTCACCAATCTGCTGTTCAAGTGCCTGGACCCGTCCAGCAGAATTGGCCGCCGCCTCTCTGGCAGCTGTAATTTCTTGCAAGTCGACCGAGTGTTGAAGCTGGGCTTGCTGAAGCTGTTTTGCACAGGATTCATAGGTCGATTCGACTGCAATCAAACGCTCTTTCACTTGTGCCATTTCCACCGCCAACGACTGATTCTTGGCGTTGACTTCCTCAAGTGTTTTGCGCAACCGTTCGTTTTCAACTGTGGCTGCGTCAAGTTTTTCTTCAAGGTCATCGACAGTCTGACCCGCGTCGGCAAGCTCACGCTCAGCTGCCGATCTTTGCACACCACTAGCTTTGACTATCTCCGCGACGCGGCGTTCAGCTGCTTTGACTGCCCTGTCATTTAAATCTGTTGTCAGGTGCGTAAGGCGCTCAGTGAGAGCTGCTGTGACCAGATTAAGCTGTTCTGCCACTTCTATTGGTAGTTCAACGACTTGTTGAACTGTCGTTATAGACTGGGCACTCAGATGCTCGTCCCACACCTGTCGGAGCCTTGACGCGTTTCCTCCGCCAACTTTCTGGCGTAAGGCGAATCCAGTGACGTTTCTTCCAGCTGACTGGAGTTCGAGCCCTGCTTTTACGATCTCTTCGGTCGAAAATTCAGTGGGACGCATATTCAGTCCTATTTAGTGAAACAGGAGTGTACCACAAAAGTTAATACAAACAACCAAACAAACAAACAAACAAAAGCGAGGCAAGATAGATCATCTAGCCGGTCATTCATGCTGGTCCCGTTCGAAACTGCACCGCTGGACAAGCGATTGCTCAAAACTGAGATCACGAGATCATCGCGGCAGTAGGCGACTTCCATCTCCGGCATCTTGCCGGCAGCAACCGCCAGCATGAAGTTAATGGCATCGACCTTATTGTTGCTTAACGTATGCGTCCCTCGGTGCAAAACCTGGGCCTGCAACTGCTCAGCTATCTCAGAAGCAAACGCCCGTGACCGTGTCGCCCTGCCCTCTACCACGCGCTCTTGGGATTCTCCATCATCGAGAACAGAGGCCAATTTCTCCCCCGATCGGCTTGCCCCTGACGATCTGCCTGCTCAAACACA
>JAIPCE010000346.1 GCA_021738345.1 Rhodoferax sp.
AAAACCTTCGCCACTGCGCGCGACCCTCGGCAATCCGAAAAATTCACCCGTCCAAAGGAAGCAAACCCGGTCAAGACTAGTTGCCATCACCTGCTGCCCACGGGCATTGCCTACACCTTCATGGCGGCTGAGCGGGCTGCAAACCGGCACCAAGGCCGCGGTCATTTGATTGCCCCACGCAATTCGGAAGCTATAGTTTCATGTTTTGTGGTGGGCATGGGTCCATGGAAGTGAACGGATAGGCGTTTCAACCACATGAGACCAAGTATCGCACCACGAATGCGCCCTCAATCTGCCTGAATCACGCCATTGCCGCCCCACCTTCCAGATTCACCACCAGAGCTTGGTGTTCAAGAGCGTGATTTGCGCTGCACCGCGCCCGCAAGGCCCAGACTTACCCCGCAGCTTGTCAAAACCGTCGCCTCAACCAATCACCAATTGACGCGCTGATCAGCCTCGTAGTCAGGTGCGGGTTGTGCGGCCAGATCCCAATCGGGCTCGATGTGCACCCCCTCATCCATCTGCGCATCACCACAGTCGTCCCACAGTGGTGGCCCGCGCGCCGGGGATATGTGCGGGGGCTCGGAGTCGACCCCGATGTGATCAAGGATCTTGCGGATCTGTGTGCCCTCGGTGATGAATGCAATCAGCCGCATCTGCCCGCCACAGATGGGGCACAAGAGCGGGAACACCTCGTAGATGCGGGCGATGAGCAGGGCCCAAAGGTAATGGGCTAGGCGCTTGGGTTGTACGGGCTCGGGCGTGGGCATGACTGCGTTGCCCGGCAGTGTTGGAGCAGGCGTGCCAAGTCCCGTGCTGGTCGATTCGGCCTGCCTCAAGGCCTGCTTCGCCAACGCAGGCAGGGCCATGGCCGTGACCGCGCAGCGCAGCGGCGAGTTCGGTGCCAGCACACCAAAGTAGCGGTGCCGGTGCGTGCGCGGTGGTGGCACGAGGGCTGCAATGCGGTCGATCAGCTCCAGTGGTGTAAGTGTGATCTCGTCAGCTTTTACGCCTCGCTTGTCACTGGTGGGTTCGCTGCGCTGCTTGGCACAGCGGTACACCAGGGCGGTGCCCTCCTTGCGAAGGCGCCTCATACGGGCTATCGATGCCGGTGAAGTTCCTCAACTCACCACGTCGGGCCTTGGCGTACAGGCCCTTGGGGTCGCGCCGCTCGCATTCGGCCAGCGAGGCATCGACAAACACCTCGACAAACTCACCCGGCGCAAACAGGCTGCGTGCCAGTTCGCGCTCAGCCCGGAACGGTGAAATAAAAGACACCAGCACCAGCAGACCGGCATCGACCATCAGTTTTACCACCTCGGCCACGCGGCGAATGTTCTCCACGCGGTCCGCTTGGGTGAAGCCAAGATCGCGGTTGAGCCCGTGGCGCAGGTTGTCGCCGTCCAGAATGTAGGTGTGCCGGCCCTGCGCATGCAGGTGCTTTTCCAGCAGATTGGCAATCGTCGATTTGCCCGAGCCCGACAGCCCGGTGAACCAGACGCAGCGCGGCGTTTGCGCCAGGCTGGCGGCACGCGCAGCGCGGTCTACCGTCAGAGCCTGCCAGTGGATGTTGGCGGAGCGACGCAGCGCAAAACTGATCATGCCGGCCGCCACCGTCTCGAAGCTCAGCTTGTCGATCAGGATGAAGCCGCCCAGCGTTCGGTTGCTCACATAGGGTTCGAACACCACTGGCTGCGAGAGCGACAGCTTGACCAGCGCAATGTCATTCATGCCCAGCGTCTTGGCCGCCAGATGGTTGCCGCTGTCAATGTCTTCTCGGTACTTGATGTCGGTCACGCTGGCCGAGACCTCCTGCGTGTGCAGCTTGAGCCAGTAGCTTCGCCCCGGCAGCAGTGGCTGATCTACCAGCCAAAGCAGCCGCGCCTCGAACTGGTCCGCCACTTCTGGCGCGTCGTCAGAGGCCACCAGCACATCGCCGCGCCCTATGGCAACTTCATCGGTCAGCGTCAAGGTGATCGAGTCACCTGCGGCGGCATGGTCGCTTTCCCCCTGCCAGACCACAATCGCCTTGACCTGCGTCTGCACGCCCGAGGGCAGCACCCGAACCTGGTCGCCAGCGCGCACCGTGCCTTGCGCGACCCGTCCACAAAAACCACGAAAGTCGGCATGGGGGCGATTGACCCACTGCACCGGCATGCGAAATGGCTCTGTCTGCTCAGACCCAGCAACATCGATCTGATTCAAATAGCTCATCAGCGTTGGCCCACGGTACCAGGGCGTGTTGGCGCTGGGCGCAAACACGTTATCACCTTCCAGCGCAGACAGCGGTATGGCCCGAATAGACTTGAATCCAAGGTCAGCGGCAAAGTTGCGGTACTCAGACTCGATGCGATTGAACACTGCTTGCCCGAAAGCGACCAAATCCATCTTGTTGATCGCCAACACCACATGGCGAATGCCCATCATGGCGACGATGCGTGAGTGGCGCCGCGTTTGCGTCAGCACACCCTTGCGTGCGTCGAGCAGAATGACGGCGAGTTGCGCTGTGGAAGCGCCGGTTGCCATGTTGCGCGTGTACTGCTCATGGCCGGGTGTGTCGGCCACCACAAATTTGCGCTGGTCGGTAGCAAAAAGCGGTACGCCACATCGATGGTGATGCCCTGCTCGCGCTCGGCCTGCAAGCCGTCCACCAGCAGCGCCAGATCGGTGCGATCGCCTTGCGTGCCAAACTTTTTCGAGTCACTTGCAATCGCCTGCATCTGGTCGTCAAAAATGCAGTTGGCCTCCAGCAGCAAACGACCGATCAGCGTTGATTTGCCGTCGTCCACGCTGCCGCAGGTAATAAAGCAAAGCATTGGTTTGTCGTGTGCTGTGGCCATCAGAAGTAGCCCTCCTGCTTCTTTTTCTCCATGGAGCCCGGCTGATCCGAATCGATCAATCTGCCCTGGCGCTCCGAGGTGTGGGCAGCGAAGGTCTCGGCGATGATCTGCTCCAGCGTGGCCGCCCTGCTCTCGATGGCGCCGCTCAAGGGGTAGCAACCCAGTGTTCGAAAGCGCACCAGCCGCATCTGCGGCGTCTCTCCGGGCTGCAGCGGCAAGCGCTCGTCGTCCTGCATGATCCAGGTGCCGGCGCGTTGCACCACCGGTCGTGGTTTGGCGAAATAGAGCGGCACGATGGCAATGCCTTCTTGCGCGATGTACTGCCAGACGTCGAGCTCGGTCCAGTTCGAAATCGGAAACACGCGCAGGCTCTGTCCGGCGTGGATGTGCGTGTTGTACAGGTTCCAGAGTTCGGGCCGCTGCGCCTTCGGGTCCCAGAGATGGCCCTCAGCAGGGAAGGAAAAAATGCGTTCCTTGGCGCGCGACTTTTCTTCATCGCGCCGCCCAGTACCACGTCAAAGCCGTGGGCATCAAGCGCCTGTTTCAGGGCCTGGGTTTTCATGACGTCGGTGTAGTAGCTTGAGCCGTGGCTGAAGGGGTTAACACCAGCGTCCAGACCTTCCCTGTTGGTGTGGACGATGAGTTCCATGCCAGCCTCGGCCACCACACGGTCGCGGTGCGCCACCATCTCGCGAAACTTCCAGGTGGTGTCCACGTGCAACAGCGGGAACGGCGGCGGCGCCGGATAAAAAGCCTTGCGCGCCAGATGCAGCATGACCGATGAGTCCTTGCCGGTGGAGTACATCATCACCGGCTTGCGCGCACCCGCCACCGACTCACACAGAATCTCGATGCTCTCGGATTCTAGGGCGCGGGACAAGCTCACTCCTCAATACTCAGCACGCGCTGAATCTCGTCGGTCTTGAAGCCCAGCGCCATCGGGCGGCGCACGCCGGGCAAGGTAATGACGTCGTAAAGTTCATCGACGACACCTTCGATGTTGAACCAGTGCACCGCGTCACCGGTGCGCAGGTCGATGATCTGCACGCCGCAGCGGGCTTCGGCCTTGCGCGACTTGAGGTTCTCGTCCAGCGCCAGACCGCTGAACGTGCGGTTCTGCCGCGCTTTGGACAGGCCCACCAGCGCGTAGTCGCCGTGGAAATACAGGCCGCGCATGTAGCCGGCGCAGAAGGTCAGCGGCACAAAGCGCCCGCTGTCCAGCTCGATATGACCGAACTCACCGGTACCCGAATTGAGCAGCCACAGCTTGCCCTGGTGCCAGCGCGGCGAATGCGGCATCGACAGGCCACCGGCAACGGTCTCGTTGCTGTTCACGTCGATCACCACGCCACCGCCAGCGCGGTGCTGGCGCCAGCCGTCCACCACATCGCTCTCACCCACGGCAGTCACGTAAGCCGGGTGGCGGTCCTTCATGGCCAGCCCGTTCAGGTGGCAGCGGTCCTCGGCTGCCAGCTTGCTCAAAAAGCGCGGGCGCCACAGCGGCTTGAAGCTGTGCGTCTCACTCAGCGTTGCCAGACAACCGAACAAGGTGTTGACAAAAACCAGTTGCCCGTTCGCGTCCACCGCCATGTCGTGAATATCGAGGTCACCGGTGGTGTTGCCGACCTGCGGCACATAAAGCCGGTCATAGCCATCCTGCAACTCGCCATGGGTAAACAGGTTCTCAAAGCGCCAGACCTGAGGCAGGCTGCTCATGTAGAAACCGTTGGCCGTCGGGCACAGACCCATGCAGCGGTTAAAGGTGCGCTCGAAGATCGAAAGCTCACCATTGCCCTTGAGACCGAGCAAGAACAGCTTGCCGATCTGGTAGGTGGTCAGTGCGATTGACAGCTTCTGCTCGGCCAGCCAGGCCAGCAGATGGCGCGAAGTCATGATTTCGAAAGAGGGGCTGGCGCTGGTGTCGGTGTTTTGCATGGTGTGCTTTCGCTGGCTTGTCGGTTGCTTGCTTTGGATTATTGCTGTAAACGGTTTCTTTTCGGCGCCCATCACGTAACTGAGTTCGCAACTTTGCTGCGGGCTCAGCGTCACGACTTGGGCAGCCGGCTGCATGAAGATCGAAACAAGATGGCACTGGCCGCTTGTTTGCAGGCCCGGTGCCGGCTGCACCGTCCAGAGCCACTCGGTAATGCCCAGGGATTCACCCGCCGCAAGCGGTGGTACTTCCAGCGGAAATAACAGGCGCGTGCCAAACACCGGCGTGCCAGCGGCACCGTGAGCAGCCAGCGGTCCAACGCAGCGGCGTCCCTGTGCATCCAGCCGCAAATCGGCTGCGCTGTCACTCGCCATAAAGCAGCCCAGACTGTTCACCTGGGCGTACTGCGCAATCTGTTCTGCGATGCCGGCCATGCGCGCAAAGCTGCCGCTATCGGTTTCCGCCATCACATCGCGCAGGCGCTGCGCGTCCACCACGGCGCCGACAATTTCAACCCCCTCGGGCAGCATCATTGCAGCCGGAAACAGCCGCTTGAGATTGCGCAGAATCTGGTCGCCGGCTTCCTCGAACATCAGCGGGCTATGGGTTTCCGAGAGCACCACGGATAGCATAAAAGGCACGGTCTCGCCACCAAAGGCATCGGCAATCTGCATCGCCACCGTCGGGTTGGTGGCGTCCGCCTCGATCACGCGGATGCGCTGTGCAACACCCAGCGCCTGGGCAAACGCACGCGCCTGGCGCGCCAGCTGCGGATCGCGCTCGATGGCGCATACCCGCACGCGCTCGCTCATGCACAAGGCCAGCAGCGACCAAAACAGATGCGGGCCACAGCCGGCGTCGATCATGTCAATGGTCTGTGACGCGCTTGTCTCCAGGTGTTCGATGCCACGCTGCAACGCCTGCACAAACGGCCGGCAGCGCGCCAGGTCGGCCTCGGACGAGCGCACCAACTCAGTTGCACCGCTGACCGGCTGGCTCGGATCGTCAAAACATTCGGCTGGCGAAAACGCCGCCATCAGCCCGTGCAGGCGGTGCCCGATTTGCGCCGCCGCCGTCTCCGCTGGCAAGCTCGACGCCGCCGCCATGCGCCGCAGCGCGGCCAGGTCGAGTGGCCCGCGCAGCACCTTGCCAGCAACTTCCTGAAAAGCCGGCAGCACAGCCCACGGCCGGCGCTTTGCCGCCGCGTCCAGCCAGCCGAGCAGTTCTGCGTCATAGAAGCGATGCGCGCTGTCTGTGGCCGCGACCAGGCGGGCAGCACGCAGTTGCTCCAACCTTTTCAAAAAGTCGGGTTTGCTCAGCAAGCCTTGTCTCCCCAAGGCGCCAGTTTGGGCGCCAGCCACACCGGCACGGCTGCCGGGTCAAACATCACATGGGCGCCCGCGCTGAAGGAGTGCGAAACCAACCCCTGCTGTTGTGCACACACCATCAAGGCCTGCGGCGTCATGAAAGAAAGGTGGCCGTTGCGTGGCACGCAGTAATGCCAGTTCTCCAGACCGAAATCGACCACCTGCTTGCTGCAGCACAGGGTCGAGATCAGGATGGCGCCCTGCGCCGCACGATGTGCCGCCAGGTCCGCCACCAGCGCCAGCGGATCGAGTGTGTGCTCCATCACCTCAAAGCAGCTCACCATGTCGTAGCGTCCCTGGGGCCGTTTGCCCACGCCGGATACAAAAGGGTCGTACTCATCGACGCGGGCAAAGCCGTGGCGGCGCATGCTGGCTGCGAAGCTGCCCTCGCCGCTGCCCCAGTCCAGCACCGAAAGCTGCGCCGCATAGGCGCCAAATTGGCCAATCACGTCGGCTGCCGTGCGCTCGCCGCGCTCGCCCTCGCCCGCTTGCCCATACGCCGGATCGTGGCGCGGGTAATCTGCGTTGTAGATGCGCTGCGCAAAATCATCTGGCGTCCAGTGATCAAAAGCGCGCGTGAAGGTAAAGCCACAGTCAATGCAACGGTAGTAATAAACCGCCTGACCCGACAGCGTCTGCTGCGCCCGCCCGGCGCGCGCATCCATGCCGCCGCGCCCAGCATCGACCAGCGCCACCACAACGCTGGCAGCGCCACAACATTTACATACGGTCTCGGCTGGAACCGCGTCCGGCGCATACAAGTGCTTGTCTGGCCTATTCATCATGCTACTGAGTGCTCCATAAAACTGGATGCGGGTGCTGAAACCCCGGACCTGATCCGGGGACGCAATGACCAATCGGCTGTCGTTGCAAGCGCAGCGGCCACGCGCGTTGCCACGGCCGCCCAGTTTTCTTCTGCGCCCTGACGAAACAGTCGCATCCCCGGATACCACGGCGTGCTCTCACCCGTCAACTGCCAGCGCCAGTCGGCGATTCTGGGCAGCAGCAGCCAGACTGGTTTGTCCAGCGCGCCGGCCAGATGCGCGATGGCCGAATCAATGCTGATCACCATGTCGAGCGTGTCGATAATGCGCGCCGTGTCGGCAAAGTCGCGGCACTGTGCCAGGTCATCAGGCAGCCAGGTCGGATGCGCCTGGCCGTCTTTTTGCAGGCTGACCCAGCGCACGCCCGGCACGGCAAAAAGCGCCGTCAGTTGGTCTGGCTGCACCGAGCGCCAGCGGTCATCCGGATGCGTGGGCCGGCCCTGCCAGGCGATGCCCACGCGCAAGGCGCGCTCCTGCACAACAGGCAAGCGCACAGCACCGCGCTGCTCGGCGCGCGGGTCGGGCAAGGCCGACAGATAGGGCAAGAGCAGCGGCACATAAGGCAGCCCTTCGGCACCGACCAGGCCACCCCAGCACAGCGGCAAATCCAGCAGCGGCAAGTGCGCATCAAAGCGCCCGCGCACCTGGCCGCTGGCAACGATCTCCATAAACGGCCAGCTGTCACGCAGCAGCGCGCACAGCGGCGCCGGCGCTTCCAGCACCAGGCTGCCACCCTGCGCGTGCAACAGGCGCTGCAACCACGGTGCGTAGCGTGCAAACTGGATGGCATCGCCAAAGCCCTGCTCGCACCACAGCAGCAATCGCATGCCAGCGCCAACCCGGCCCTGCCAGAGCGTCTCTTGCGGATAGCGCAGCTTCTCGGTCCAGTTGGCGTAGCGCCAGCGTGCCCGGTACAGCGCCCAGCCCTCTTTCTGTTGCCCCTGCGCCAGACGAATCATGCCCAGGTAAACCTGTGCATCGGCGCGCTGCGGTTGCACGGCCAGACAGCGCGAGAACGCCTCGGCCGCCGCCGCCAGTTGCCCGTTAAAGCGCAGCGCCACACCCAGCCCCGCCAGCACCGCAGGGTTGTCGGGCGCCCCCTGCGCCGCCTCCTGCATGGCGCACAGCGCCTGCTCGCCCTCGCCCCGCGCGAGGCACGCCTGGGCTGTTGCAAGACACGCGTCAACCGAACGCGTCATCGCAATAAGCCGTTTTCCCTCGTCATTGCGAGGAGCGTAGCGACGCGGCAATCCATGCAGGCCGGGTTCATGGAACGTCACGCTTCGCTCGCATTGACGACTTCGCCGCTGCAGGAGAATGGGCGTCAATCAAGCGACGCGAATCGCCTGCGCAGTGGCGCGCCCACATCTGCTGCAACAGCGCCGTGAAGCTGGCAACATAAGTCTTGATGTCGCCCAGCCTTGAAGCCGCCATCTGCTCGCGCAAGGCGGCCCGCCCGGCGCGCACAGCCGTCACATCACGCGCCAGCGCCAGGGCCGCCAGCACATAGCCGTCCTCGTCTTGCGCCACCCACTCGGGGCGGCCCAGCGTGTGCATGAAACTCACGCCCATGCGGCCAACAAAATTGCCGCCCGCCAGGGCCACCACCGGCACGCCCATCCAGAGCGCCTGCAGCGTCGTGGTGCCGCCGTTGTAGGGCAGCGGGTCCAGGGCGATGTCCACATCGCCATACTCCTGCATCATCGCGTCCAGCCCGGTCGGGCCGCGCATCAGCAAGCGCTCGCGGCCAATGCCGTGCGCGGCAAACAGATCAGCAAAACGCGCCTGCACTGCCGGGTCGCGCAGCGAGGGTGCTTTGAGCAACAAGAGCGAACCCGGCAGCGCCAACAACACGCGTGCCCACAGCGCGATGGTCGGCGGCGAGAGCTTCATGGCGTTGTTGAAAGAGGCAAACACCAGCGGCGCATCGGCCGCGCGCGGCGCGGGCAGCGGGTAGTGGTCGGTCGGCGCCCAGCAAAACACGCTGCCGGGCAACTGCGCAATGCCTTCGCTGAAGAGTTCCGCGTGCGCGGCCGGGCTGACCGTGGCATCACCAATCAGCCAGTCCATCGCGCTCAGGCCGGTGGAGTGCGGGTAGCCCAGAAAGCTTGCCTGCACCGGTGCCGCGCGCAGCGCAAACACACCCAGCCGATGCGTCGAGGTGTGCCCGGCCAGGTCAATCAGGATGTCCACCTGATCACCAAGAATAGCCCGCTGCAACTCGCCGTCGTCCAGACGCGCTGCTTCGAGCCAGCGCTCGGCGCAGACCTGCGCCAGGCGCGTGTACTCGTCGTGCATGGTGCCGGTGTGATAGACGCAGATTTCCAGCTGCGCAGGGTCGAAGTTTTGCAGCACCGGCAGCATGAAAATATTCACCGGGTGCTGGCGGTGAAAGTCACCCGACACCAGCCCGATGCACAGGCGCCGCCCGGTCGATTTGTCGTTGGCAAAATCTGCTCGTTGCGTTACCGCAGCTTCAATCGGCGCGCACAACTGGCGATGGCGCTGGGCCACTTCAGCCGGCGTGAGCGTGTCCTGGTAGAGCAGGGTCATGGCGATGCTGGAGGCCATGCGCGAGAGCGGGTCGCCCCCGGCGTCGTAGGCCGCTTGCAGAATATCGAGGTGGCCCCGGGCGTCGCCCATGCGCCCGCGCAAGCCGGCATCGAGCAGACTGGCCTCGTCATGGTTCGGATCCTGCGCAAACACCTGGCGCAGGCTGTCGCGGCAATCGGCCAGCTCATACACCTCGGACTGGATCTTTGCCAGCGCCAGCAAAATCGTCACGTCGCGGGGCCTGTGCACAAGCGCCTTCTTCAGCACGTCAATCGCTTCCTGCCAGTAGTTGTGGGCATAAACGCGACTCGCCAACGTCTGCAAAAAATCCGCATTCGGCGACAGCGAGGCACGCGCAAAAGCCTTCTCGGCGGCGGCGATATTGCCAATGCGCAACAGCGCCTCGCCCAGGTACATCATGGAGCCAAAACGCACGGGCCGGATGTCGAGCAAGCCCGACAAGGCCGCCACCGCGCCCGCTGCATCACCGGCGTTCAGCCGCCATACGCCCAGCCAGTGCAGCGACTCGCCCGCCATCGGCTCCAGCGCCTGCGCTTGCCGCACGGCGTCGGCGGTAGTGTCAGCCTGCACCGCGCCGCCCATCTCGCGCAGCCGCGCCAGGTAAAGCCAGCTCAGCCAGTCGCCCGCGCTGTCTGCCGTCTGCGTCGCAAAGCGCTCGGCCAGCGCCGCCGTCTCGGGCAAGACGGCTCGCCCGACCAGGGCATCACCGCCCGTGCCGTCCTGCCAGCGCCCGATCTCCAGCGCCTGCAACTGCGGCGCCAAACCGGCATTCAGGCGCAGTGCCTGGCGTGCTGCGTAGCCGGCCTGCCAGGGCAGCGCGAGGCTGGCGTAGGCGCGTGCCAGATCCAGCCACAGCATAGGCTGGCCCGGGTTTTGGCGCAGGTGCAGCCACAGGGTGGTGACCTCATCTTGCTTGCGGGTTTGCTGCATCTCAGGTACCTGCTTGCCAAGGCCTGCAGTTGCGACCGCTCCAGCGCCTGCATGCAAAGCCGGAACCCGGCAGCGCTTCTTGCGGCGTGCTCGCGGTGAAACCGCAGTGGTGCGCCATATAGGGTTTTTCGCGACCCGCCATGGCGCGGAGCGAAAACAGCATGTCAAACGGTGTCGCACTGCCGGCACCCTCCTCGTGGATCAGATCGAACAGCCGGTCTTCGGCGATCAATTTCGCGGCGGCATGCAGATAGTGGCAGATGATGACAGCCCGGCCTTGCGGTCGCAGCACTCGGCGTAACTTGGCCAGGGCCAGCGTCAGGGGGCCACAACCCACGTGCAGCAGGGTTCTCAAAGCCACGTCAGCTGCCCCACTTGTTCAAGTAGGCCAGGTAGGCCGCTTCAAACGCTGCAGACATGTCACCTTTGCTGGCATGGGTCAGCGCAATGCCCCAGGTACCCATGCGCAGGCCGGCATGCTCGCAACTGCGGCAAAAGTCGGCGTCGTAAAAATCAAAGGCAAACTGCGGGTCAAAGCGCACAGCGCTGCGCTGCAGCGTGCCGGCGCGCGCTGCCAGAAAAACGCCGTCGAGCAGCTTCACCGCTTGCGGCAGCGGGCCAAAAAAGTTGAAGTGGCCCTGCCCCTGCTGCTGACCGTGCACGATCGCGCCGCTCAAGAATCCGTTGTCCCAGGCGCGGTTTTCGCCCACCCGGTTCCATGAGACTTGCCTGGCCTGGCGTCGCGTGTTGCCGGCCACGCCGATCACGTCAAAATTCTGCAGAGCCTCCTGCAGGCGCAGCGCCACCATCCAGTCGTCGATCCACACATCGTCGTGCACAAACACCAAGGTATCGCTGGCATCCGCGCTCTCAATCACCTCGTTGTACAAGTCTGGCAGCGGCCGGCTGTTGTCGGTGAAGGCGTGCAACGCCAGCGGCGAGAACTGCGCCACCTGCGCCAGCGAGCGGCACAGCAACGCCTCACGCTCAAAGGTCTGCTGCGAGCTGCGTGAGGCGCTGACAAAACGCAGCGTGCCCGGTGCCGCAGCAGTTGGCAACTGGCTCCTCATGTGACCCCCGTGCGCGTGATGGTCTGGTCGATCAGCAACTGCGCGTAACTGCCCTGGTTGTACACAGCATAGGTGTGGCCACCGTTGGTCACTGTGCCGACCGAAGCACCCCAGCCGGTGGTCGTCACCGCATCGCCCGCGTTACCGTCGATCACCAGTTGGTGGCGCGCCTCGGGCGCGACACCGCCGGCACCGCCGCTGGCCAGGTTGTAAGTGCCGTCAAGCCAGCCATTGGCATTGTTAAAGCTGTTGATGCCGGCCATGTCGAGCACGTCCTTGAGCGCCAGCGTCAGCGTGTTGTTGCCGCTGCCGGTGAGGTCGATGCGCTCTATCGATTCCAGGCGCGAACTGCTGCCCGGGGTGCTGCCGCCCTGGTTGGCGATGGTCGTCAGGTTGAGCGTAATGAGCGCACCATCGAGTTGTATCGTGTCGATGCCGCCGCCACCGTCAATGCGCGAGAGTTGCGCCGTGTTGCCGCCGGCGCCAAAGGCCGCACTGAGCGCTGCCACATTGCCCGTAGTGGCAGTGCCATTGATGACAAAGCTATCGTCACCCGCGCCGCCATAAAGCACGTCAGCGCCACCGCGGCCGATCAGCGTGTCGTTGCCGGCACCGCCTACCAGCACATCGGCGCCGCTGGTGCCTGTGAGACTATCGTCACCATTGCCACCGAGTTGGTCCACCGCCGTGTAGTAAAACGCGCCGGTGGTGCTGCCAAAGATCACGTAGCTGCGACCGGCGACGCTCCCAGCAGCAGGTTCGCTGTTCTTGGCACCGACAATCAGGTCCGCCAGGCCGTCGCCATTGACGTCGCCGGCACTGGCCACGCTGGCGCCGCTCCAGTCACTCGCGCACTGGCCGTTGATGACGAAGCCGCCGGTACCGCCTGCGATGGCCGAGAGGTCGATGGCCGTGCCCGCAGTCTTGCCGAACACCACATAGCTGCGCCCGCCATCGACTGCTCCGGTGGGGTCGCTTGAGCTGGCACCGACGATCAGATCGGCCAGGCCGTCGCCATTGACGTCGCCGGCGCTGGCCACGCTATTGCCGCTGTTGTCACTCGCGCACTGGCCGTTGATGACAAAGCCACCCGTACCGGCCGCGATGGCCGAGAGGTTGATGGCGGCGCCTGCAGTCTTGCCAAACACCACATAGCTGCGTCCGGCATTGCTGCCGCCAGCGGGGGAGCTGGCAATGGCGCCGACGATCAGATCTGCCAGGCCGTCGCCATTGACGTCGCCCGCGCTGGCCACGCTTCTGCCGCTCTGGTCATTCGCGCACTGGCCGTTGATGACGAAGCCGCCCGCGCCGCCGGCGATGCCAGAGAGATTGATGGCGGTGGTAGTGCTCTTGCCGAACACCACGTAGCTGCGCCCGCCATCGACTGCTCCAGCGGGGTCGCTCCAGTTGGCACCGACGATCAAGTCCGCCAGGCCGTCACCGTTGACGTCGCCGGCGCTGGCCACGCTGACGCCGCTCCAGTCACTCGCGCACTGGCCGTTGATGACGAAGCCGCCGGTACCGATCGCTTGGCCGATGGCCGAGAGGTTAATGGCCGTCGTGCCGGTCTGGCCAAACACCACATAGCTGCGCCCGCCATTGACTGCTCCAGTGGGGTCGCTCCAGTTGGCACCGACGATCAAGTCCGCCAGGCCGTCACCGTTGACGTCGCCGGCGCTGGCCACGCTGACGCCGCTGCTGTCACTCGCGCACTGGCCGTTGATGACGAAGCCACCCGTACCGCCTGCAATGGCCGAGAGGTTGATGGCGGCGCCTGCAGTCTTGCCAAACACCACATAGCTGCGTCCGGCATTGCTGCCGCCAGCGGGGGAGCTAACAATGGCGCCGACGATCAGATCGGCCAGGCCGTCGCCATTGACGTCGCCGGCGCTGGCCACGCTTCTGCCGCTCTGGTCATTCGCGCACTGGCCATTGATGACAAAGCCGCCCGTGCCGGCCGCGATGGCCGAGAGGTTGATGGTAGTGCTGGCGGTCTTGCCGAACACCACGTAGCTGCGCCCGCCATCGACTGCTCCGGTGGGGTCGCTCCAGTTGGCACCGACGATCAGGTCCGCCAGGCCGTCGCCATTGACGTCGCCGGCGCTGGCCACGCTGATGCCGCTGTAGTCGCTCGCGCACTGGCCGTTGATGACAAAGCCACCGACACCAGCAGCGATGGCACCAAGGTCGATGTACTTGCCTTGCGCAAAGACCGTGATCGTGTTTGCCACCAGCACCTCCGCCATCCCGCTGTCGCTGTTGTACACGGTGTAGGTGGTACCGCTGTTGCCCACCGTACCCATGTTGCTCCAGTTGCCGCCGTTCAGGACTACGGCGTCGCTGCTGCTGCTGCTGCCGTCAATCACC
>JAIPCE010000117.1 GCA_021738345.1 Rhodoferax sp.
ACCGCCACGGCAACCTGGTCTTGCAGCAGCACACTGCGTTCGCTCACCGCCAATGGCCTACCAGATCACGCCGTGGGCACATTCCCCAACAACGATAACCCCAACACCATCGCTGCGCAAAACATCTCAGCCTCTGTGACAATGACACCTGCCGCGACATCGGTCGTCACGCCGCGTGTCGGCGCCATGGACAAGCCTGGAGTCGCTTTGAATGGCATCGCCTTTGACCCGGGCACAGCGGGTACTTGCAGTGACACTGGAACTTGTCAACAAGGAGGACAGCCTGTGGGCTCTTGGAGTCTGGAGGCTTTGGGCCAGACCTTCTTCAAGTGGGGAACAGACACCAGCAACGCGCACGTGCAGCCCAACGGGATGTATCACTACCACGGTATTCCAGAAGGCCTGGTCACGAAGCTGAGCAACGGAAACAAGGCCATGACCCTGATTGGCTGGGCGGCTGATGGTTTTCCGATCTATGCGCGCTACGGCTACACGGTGGCAACCGACGCAAGCTCTGCCATCAAGGTGGTCACGTCCAGCTACCGCACCAAGACGACGCCTGATACCAATCGTCCGGCCACCACCACGACCTATGCGATGGGCACCTTCACACAAGACTACGAATACGTGGCCGGCTTGGGTGATCTGGACGAATGCAATGGACGTACCGGCGTCACACCCGAATTTCCCAAGGGCATTTACCACTACTACGCCACCGATACCTTCCCCCACCTGCAGCGCTGCGTCAAAGGTAAGCTGTGAAGCGTATGCGCCAATGGCTGCTGGCTTGCCTGCTGGCAGCGGCTGCGGCGACAGCCGCCCATGCCCATCTGGTGGTGTCGCAACGCGGCACGTTGAACATCGTGGGGGATGGGGCCTATATGGTGCTATCTCTCCCCGTATCGTCATTGTCCGGATTTGATGACAACAAAGACGGCCTGCTTTCAGTGAACGAACTGCGCGCCCATGGCGCAAGCATCGAGTCACAGATCAAGCAGGGTGTGACACTGGAAAGCGATCAGGGGCGCAGCGCACTGGAAGGCATCATGCTCAACACGGCACCGCCTGACAACGCTCCCTCTGCGCCATCCACCCACTTGGTGGTCTTGGGACGCTTTGCTATTCCAGCGCAGGCCACCGACCTCAAGCTTGCATTGCGGCTGTTTGGCACACGCGTTGATGAGCAAACTGAGCAAATCGCGGTCACGCGGGGTGCGCAATCTCAGCTCATCACGCTAACACCTGAGCATCCACAGGGGTCTGTATTGCCCTCTGCCTGGGCCAGCTTTGTCGCGCAGGTTCGGCTTGGTGCCTTTCATGTGCTCTCGGGTGCGGACCACCTGTTGTTTTTGCTGGTGGTACTGGCTGCCGCCTGGAACATGCGCCAAGTGGTGCTGGCGCTCACCTGTTTTACGGCAGGTCACGCTGTGACGCTGGTGGCCTGTGTTTGGTATGGGTTGTCAGTGCCCGCCAGCGTGGTTGAGCCCGCCATTGCCGCCACCATCGTGGGCATGGCACTGTTTGACCGCTGGTCAGCACATCGCAGCTTGACGAACGCGATAGCGATCCGACTGTCATTGGTATTTGTCTGCGCCTTGATTCATGGTCTCGGTTTGGCCGGGGCTTTGAGCGACTTGGGCGTGGACGGCATAGGCAAGGTAGTGAGCTTGGCCGGCTTTAACGCGGGCATTGAGCTGGGGCAGATCGCGGTTGCATTCACCGCTGCGCTGGCGATGCGGGATGTGAGGCAGCTTGGCGGCCCTATTGGCCTGGCAAAAGCCACCCGCTTCGCCTCGTATTTATCGATGGCCTTGGGCTCATTCTGGTTTTTCCAAAGAGCTTGGGGGTGATCGACCTCTGAGACCCGCCACCTGTGTGGACACACTACTTTTTACTTCTTCCAACTTCCTCTGAACATCACAATGTCTTCATCTTCAAAAAATTTTCCGCTTTTGGTTTTTGCCCTCAGCTTTGCATCGTTGGCCTCGGCTCAGTTCTCGGATGAGGGCGATTTTCAAGGGCCAGATCACGCCAGAGAGGGTGGCCGGGTGAGCCTCTGGGTCTCATCCAAAGCGGACTATTCAGGCAGCGATGCGCCAAGAGTTGCCGTCATGCCAGCCTTGGAGTACCAATGGGCCAATGGCTGGTTTGCCGGAACCAATCGCGGCGTGGGCTACAACTTTTCCAAGGACCCGACCCTGCAATATGGTCTGGGACTGGGTGTTGACTTTGGTCGAAAAGAAAGCGTCACGGGTGCCCTGGCCGGCATGGGCAGTATGGATGCCAAGGTGGAATATGGTGCCTTCTTGAATTACGCACCAGACCGCCATTGGCGACTTTCTTCGGTGCTGCGATACGGATCCGGCGACACCGGTGAGGGAGCGACGGCAAACTTTGGCGCCAATTACGCCATGGACATCGCGCCCCAATGGCGTCTGGATTTGGGCGTTGCCACCACCTGGGCCAATTCGCAGTCAATGCAGTCCTACTTTGGTGTGAACGCAACGCAGTCACAACAGAGTGGTCACGCAGTGTATTCACCAGCAGCAGGACTGCGTGACGTGAGTTACAGCCTGAATTTGAGCTACCAGATCACGCCAAAAATTTCTGTTTCCGGTGGCATCAAAGCCACTAGCTTGGTCGGCGATGCCAGGAACAGTCCCATCGTCACGAGCCCACAAAGCGTGTCGGGCAGTTTGTCCGTTGGCTACGCATTTTGAGGTACAGCTTGCGTTGAAACATCATGGCACCCCTACCATCAATGACCGCTATTCACTTGCTGACTGCACCGGCACTGTCCCTCGGCCAAAAGGCATCAACTCGCTCCCCACTTTCTGAATCCAGTGTGGAGCGCATGATGCAATCGTCTTTAAAAGTTCCACCACTTTTATGGATCATGCTGACTGCGGTGGTAGGACGGGCTTGGCTGCTGTTTAGCACACCCTTTGTGCCGGGTGTCAATGGCGCCTACTACCTCATCCAAGCCAGGGCCATCCTGGAAAGAGGCATTTTGGGCATACCGGACCTGCCCCTGACTTTTTACTTGCAGGCCGGGCTAGCCTGGTTGCTTACCAAGGCAGGCGGTATGGCGATTGAGGATGCCATCATGCTGGCCGTGAAGTTTTGCGATGCGGTGCTACCGGTATTGGTGGCTTGGCCAACTTTTGTGCTGGTGCGGCGTTGGTCAAGTGCGCTAAGCCAGGGCGATGCGGTGCCGCTTGCTGCCGCGGCGCTGGCCTGCCTGTCGCTGCCGTGGTTCATGGTGGTGGGGGAATTACAGAAAAACTCGCTGGCGATGGTGTGGTTCGCGCTGCTTGTGGCCAACCTGCACGGCTGGCTGCTGCAACCGACTCGAAAGCGCGTAATGGCGCTGGTAGCTGTGTTGTTCGTGCTTGGGCTGACCCATATCGGCGTGCTGGGTGCGAGCTTGCTTGTAGCGGCTTTAACCTTGCTGACATTTTTACTCTGTCAAAGGCAGGGTGTCCGCTGGAAGCTGATTCTGCCTTGGGTAGGCGCAGGTGTTTTGATTCTGCTTGCGACATCGGCATTGGTGGCTTGGAAATTCGATGCGTCCCGCATCGCGCGCCTTGGATCGGCCTTCACCGACCCTTCTCAATTCTCTTGGGATGGACGGCAGAGGCCTGGCCAGCCCCACACCCAGGTCGGCATGGTAGGTTGGCTCCCGTTTCTCGGATTTGCGCTGGCTGTCGTGCCCGCCGTGATCATCGCCTGGCGCAGACGCCGTCAGCTAGATGCAGCCGATTTCGCCGTGGTGGCAGCTTGCGCACTGACCGTTCTCATGCTGACCGGTCCTTGGTTTAGCCCGGACAAGTTAATGCGCTTTTACTTGATCGCTTTGCTCCCCACGATATGGGTTGTGTCATTTGCTTTGACTCACATTAAAAGGAATGAATGGCGGCAAGCGGTACTCAGTTTGATCTTACTCATCGGTCTGGGGGGCTCAGCTTGGGTCCTGATCCCGGGAGGCAAGCCGGTTCTGGAAGAGGCCACCATGATGGAGCTGAAGAATCTATCTGAGCATATTCAGGACCCAGCGCATACCCTGGTCGTGGCCGACCACGGTGTCGAGTGGTGGAGCGCCTGGTTTCTGCACACCCATATCGCCCAGCCTCAGGCGCTTTCCCGAGATGTCTGGCAGCGGTATCAAACCGTCTTGTTCCTGAAAGTCAAGTCTGGTGTGGTCAGCCTGCCTGGCCGTGGCGGACCTGGGCCGATCCACGACCAAGGAACACGTCCGCCTCCGCCCCACTCTATGCCCGTGCTCACAGCGGACGCTGAACTGATCCATGACGGGGCAACCCTGCGGCTCGAAAAATCGACCACACAATTTCCTCACAATTGTTTTTCACAATCTTGCCTTTAATAACAGTTATCAGGAGCACCCATGCATTCACAGTTCACTGACACGAATTTGATAAGCAAGAGAGGTAGCCTCAAACTGATTGCGGGGGGCTTTCTCTCCACGTCTGCCGTTCTGATGGCTTGTGGTGGGGGGTCTGGCAGTTCTTCTACATCAACCGTTTCTGGAACATCGACCGACTCAACAACGACACCCGGTACGACGGGTGGCACGACCTACAACACGCTGTGGATTCCACCGCTGCTTTCAGGCACAACAGCGGCAGGCGTGACCACCTACGAACTCACCCTGGCTTCGTCCTCTGTTCAATTCCAAACTGGAGCCAAAACCGCGACCTACGGCTACAACGGCAATGCCTTCTGGGGCCCGACACTGGTGATGAAGAAGGGGAGCAAGGCACAGTTCCAAGTGAAGAATACCCTTGCCGAAGACACCACAACCCATTGGCATGGCATGCCGGTACCCGGCCCTGTCGATGGGGGTCCGCACCAGATCGTGGCCGCAGGTGCAACCTGGCTGAGCGAAGCCTTCACCGTCAAGAACAACGCTGCCACCTACTGGTATCACCCACATCTGCATGGATTGACCCAGAAGCAGCTCACACTGGGCGCAGGTGGTTTCATCCTTGTGCAGGATGATGCGGAGGCTGCATTGAATTTGCCCAGAACCTACGGCACAGACGATATTCCGCTCATTCTGACCAGTCGACGTTTCACCACGACCAATGGCGTGGCCAACCAGTTTCAGTACACCGTCACTGCCTACGGCGATTACATGCTGACCAATGGCATCATGGATGCCCAGGTCTCGCTGCCCAAGCAGCTGGTGCGCCTGCGCATTCTGAACGGCGAGATAGAGCGTGACTACAACCTCGGCTTTGGTGACGGACGAAGCTTCTACGTCATTGGTAACGATGGCGGTTTGCTTAGTGCACCCGTCGCCGTGACCCGGTTGGTGATGGCCCCCGGCGAGCGATACGAAATTTTGGTCAACCTGAGTGGTGATGCTGTCGGCAGTGCCATCGACCTGAAGTCCTATAACGGTGCCGATGCGGGCTTGAGTTTCGGCTTTGCTGGCCTGGAAAACGCGACCGCAGGGGAGTTTGGCAGCCTGCTGAACTACAAAACGTTCAACATCCTGCGCATCAATGTGACAGCTGCCACTGCCAACGCAGTCACCACCTTGCCTATTGCGTTGGTCAGCAATACCTTCCCTGCGGCAGCGGTTGACACCCCATCCCGCACACTGACCATCACAGCAACGGGGCCTGGCGCACCGTTCACGTTCAACAACGTCGGATTCAGCATGACCACCATCAACCAGACGGTGACTTTGGGCGCGACGGAATCGTGGACCGTCAATGGCGGAAACATCTTTGGGCATTCTTTCCACATCCACGGCGTGCAGTTCAAGATCGTGTCCCGTAACGGCAGCAGCAGTGCCGTCAAGGCATATGAAAGCGGCTGGAAGGACACCTTTTATGTGCCGCTCAACGAGACGGTGACCTTCGTCGCCAAATTCGATGAGGCTGCCGACGCCTCTTATCCCTACATGTACCACTGCCACATGGTCAACCACGAAGATGCAGGCTTGATGGGGCAGTTTGTGGTGCAGTGAGTGCTGCGTACCATGCGCCGCACTGGCGGACTGTTTGCGCTGGTGTTGATAGCGCTGGCTGGTTGCAGTGAATTCGGCAATCTGCCCTGGGCTCCGTCCGTTACAACGGCAAGACCTGGAAATGCCAGCGCCATCATCGCGTTCGAAGCCCCCGTGTATTCGGGGCAGTCCGCCATATCCACGTATGTTGCCAGCTGCACCGCTGCGGGGGAAACATGGAGTGCACGGGGCGAAGCCAGCCCTCTGACCGTATTGGGGTTGGGCAATGGCGTCGAATATGCCTGCGTCGTCAGTACCAGCAATGCGGCTGGCACGGGTGCGAACTCGATAGCTGTCAAGGTAACACCCAGGCCGGATGCTGCCAACTCACTCGCATCCGGCTACCGACAGGCTGCCTGGGCAACGGGCATGTCCATCACGTTTCCCAATGAATGCACCATGACAGTTTGGCCAAGCGCTCGACCGAGCCACGCGGTAGATGGGTATTACCTGACGCCAGTGTTGACGGGCAAGAGGCCGGGGCCAGACAAGGTAAACAGCATTACCAAGGTCAGTGCCATGCCGCTGGAGGTCACGCCGCTTCAAGGTCTGGGTGCAACAAGTCCGATACAGTTCAATATTTGTCCTTCCAAGGCGCCGGTGCCCACTGCCGTCAACGCCGGCGCCATTGGGGTGCTGATTTCAGGCTCGGTCTTGTTTGGTGCAGCAGAGATTACAGGGCACCGGGCGACCACGCTCAAGGACAACGCCTCCTACACCTTCAAGAGCCGTGAGGGGGCAACCACCACCGCGCGCTTTGTTGACCAGTGCAATGGCCACCCGACTCCCGTCAACGCAGGTAACAGTTACCACTATCATGGGCTGTCCGAATGCGTCACTTCCATGGTCGATCAGGTGAATGGTCCCTCTCATCTGATTGGTGTGGCACTGGACGGTTTCCCGATCTATGGTGACAAGGATATGAACGGCCAGACCATTGCACCCGCGCGGCTCGATGCGTGCAATGGCATCACCAGCCCCACACCTGAATTCCCACAAGGGGTTTATCACTATGTGCTTCCATCCGGTGTCAAGGAGCACAACGCATCCATGCGCTGTTACAGCGGCGACATATCTCGCAAAGAGTTGGCCATCGCGGATTCCAGTGGTTTTTGTTATGCGCCGCAAGCCTCGGGGCCGACCAATTCAACTGGTAGGATGGAAATGGGAGAGATTGCGAAAAAGGGATCTGGTGGTTGAACAGATCCTGCGATAACTGGCAAATCACGCGATTCATTAGAAAAACATCTAGGGTATCCCTATTTGAGGGCATGGGGGCAGTCATTCGTGACCGACCGTAGATGGTCAATAGGAGGTGCCGCGATCATCGAAAATAACTCACATTGCCAGCCTTCAAATGCAGGTCTGAACGCCCGGTTTGGCTGTGGCATTTCGGCAAGCTGGCTGACCGCTAAGGGTCTACTACTGCCGGATGCCGGGGACGTGAACGTTCGCCGGGGTGAACTTCAGTTCTAGACCCTCAGCCGACCATCGACTTTCGGAACTGCCTTCTCGAAACCGGGCATTCGCATGTTCAGACCGACGGTCGGCAATGTGGTGACCATTTCATCAAAGTGGGCACCTACGTTTGACCAGCAGCCGACATCCATACTTCTATTAAGCGGTCATACAGGTAAGGATTTCGAGTGAAGCTTTAGCATTGGTTCACTCCGGAAAAAGCTCCTTCATCTCCGCCTCACTGAACACCCTTGACCTTGTATGAAATGCCTTACCCTCAGGCCCTTCCAAAGAGAATGTGCCACCCGTACCTTCAACCACGTCGATGATGAGTTGCGTGTGCTTCCAGTATTCGTACTGAGCCCTACCAATGTAGAACGGGCTACCACCAATGTCGCCAAGGCAAACATCACCTGCTCCCATGGTGATCTCTCCCGGCAGAAAGCAGTTTGCAGCGCTGTTGTCGCAGCAACCACCTGACTGGTGAAACATCAGATCGGGTCCGTGCTTGGCTTTGAGAAACGCCACCAGTTCAAGCGCGGCTGGCGTGGCAATGACTTTGTCAACCATGTCTGTCTCCAAGTAGGAAAGGGGCAGTTGCCTGCCCCCTTCGGTTTCATTATGCCGAGTGCTTTAGTTTCAGAAGAAGCCGAGCTTGCTCTCGCTGTAGCTTACCAACAGGTTCTTGGTCTGCTGGTAGTGGTCGAGCATGACCTTATGGGTTTCACGGCCAATGCCTGATTCCTTGTATCCACCAAAGGCCGCATGTGCCGGGTAGGCGTGGTAGCAGTTGGTCCATACGCGGCCAGCCTTGATGGCGCGGCCCATACGGTAGGCAACATTGCCGTTGCGGCTCCACACACCAGCTCCCAAGCCATACAGAGTGTCGTTGGCAATGGCAAGCGCTTCTGCTTCATCCTTGAAGGTGGTCACTGCCAACACCGGGCCAAAGATCTCTTCCTGAAAGATGCGCATCTTGTTGTGACCCTTGAACAAGGTGGGCTGCACGTAGTAGCCGCCTTCGAGATCACCACCCAGATGTGCCTGGTTGCCACCAGCAAGAACTTCCGCACCTTCCTGCTTGCCAAGGTCCAGGTACGACAGGATTTTTGTGAGTTGCTCTTTGGAGGCTTGTGCACCCATCATGCTGTCAGTATCGAGCGGATTCGCATGCTTGATGGCAGCGACGCGCTTCAGGACACGTTCCATGAACTGGTCGTAAATACTTTCCTGAATCAGGGCGCGTGAGGGGCAGGTGCAGACCTCGCCCTGATTGAACGCGAAAAGCACCAGGCCTTCAATGGCTTTGTCGAGGAAACCATCGTCCTTGTCCATGATGTCGGCGAAGAAAACGTTGGGCGACTTGCCGCCAAGTTCCAGGGTTGCAGGAATGAGGTTGTTTGCAGCGGCTTGCGCAATCACCCGTCCCGTGGTGGTGGAACCTGTAAAAGCAATCTTTGCAATGCGCTTGCTGGTGGCAAGTGGCATGCCCGCTTCACGGCCATAGCCATTGACGATATTAAGTACGCCTGGCGGCAACAAGTCAGCAATTAGCTCCACCAGCACCAGGATGCTGATGGGAGTGGATTCGGCTGGCTTCAAGATCACGCAGTTGCCAGCGCCCAAAGCCGGTGCCAGTTTCCACGCGGCCATGAGAATCGGGAAGTTCCAGGGGATGATCTGACCAACCACGCCCAGTGGTTCCTGGATGTGATACGCGACCGTATTCTCATCAATGTTGCTCAAAGCACCTTCCTGCGCACGAACGCAACCGGCAAAGTAGCGGAAGTGGTCAATGGTCAGGGGAATGTCGGCGTTCAGGGTTTCGCGGATGGCCTTGCCGTTGTCGACGGTTTCTGCATAGGCCAGCAGTTCGAGGTTGGCTTCGATGCGGTCAGCAATCTTGAGCAGGACGTTCGCACGATCGGCTGCCGGGGCCTTTCCCCATGCGTCTGCTGCTGCATGGGCGGCGTCGAGCGCGAGTTCAATATCTTCAGCAGTGGACCGTGCAGCTTTGGTGTAGACCTTGCCACTGATCGGGGTGACCACATCAAAGTATTGACCTTTGACGGGTGCTACAAACTTGCCGCCAATGAAGTTGTCATATTGGGCTTTGTAGGCAATCTTGGCGCCTGCTGCGCCGGGTGCTGCGTAGATCATGTAAGTCTCCGGAATGTGTAAATGGGTTCAAAAATTCCCCTTGCGGGTACTTCTACTTCTCAATTACCGTGCCAGTCAGAGCAATCTCTTCATGTTGTTGATTTAAAACATGATTTTTCTCGGCTTTCGGGTTAACCCGGATGACCGCGCAGTGGTGCAGGTCGAGACAGGTGTCAAAAAAAGTGACACATCACATGCCAACGCTCTATGCATGGCATTACATATCGTCAGGGCCGACTGCATTGAGTACCATCGAGTCGGTTTTGATGACAGAGAGCAGACTCAAAGTCTCTCGAGGAGACACCGTGCACACACCCCAACACGCCTTGGCTGTCAGTCAGGCTCGTGAACATCTGATGGAATTTGGATCGGTCCCGGAAAGCGGACTCGATGGACGTATCGCACGCTCCTGGACTCGTAGCATGGCAGCGGGGCTTTTGCCAGACGCTCGCTTGCCGATGGCAGACCACAGCAGCGGAACTGAATTGCGCCAGATTTTGACGCAAAACCACGACCTCCTGGCCCACTCCAGACCGGTCATGGAGTACTTGTTTGAACAGGTACGACATAACCAGAACGTCGTTGTCCTTGCGGACAAACGTGGGACCTTGATGCACACCCTGGGCGACGCCGTCTTTCTGGATAAGGCGCAGCGGGTTGCTCTGGCGACGGGAGCATCGTGGCACGAGGCGCAACGGGGGACGAATGCGATTGGAACCGCGCTCGCAGAAGGCGCTGGGGTAGAGATCCATGGCCAGGAGCACTTCTTAGAACGTAATAGCTTTCTCACTTGTGCTGCTTCACCCATCATGTCCGCAAACGGAAGTCTAATGGGCATTTTGGACATCTCAGGCGACCAGCACAACGGGCATCCCCATACCTTGGGCCTGGTAGGCACTGCCGCTCGGATGATAGAGAACCGCTTGATGGTGGCGCATGGCTCGCGGGGGATACGAATTCACCTGCACGCACAGCCAGAAGGCATTGGTACCGTGGCCGAAGGCATTATTTTGGTCTCTGAGGATGGCTGGATTGTCGGTGCCAACCGCGCTGCAATGTCCTACCTTCAACTAAATTCTTCCAATTTGGGAGTTACTCCGCTAGAGCGCGCTGTTGACCTGCGGATGGATGAGATGCTGTCTCGCTGTATGCGCAAACCTGGTTTGCCGATACAAATCCGAGTGCGTAACGCCCGCACACTATTCGCCATAGTGCATACCCCAGAGGCAAAGTCGTCAGGCGGACTTCACCAAACCACAAGGTCAGATCGTTCATCCGTAGACGCGCTTTCCTGCCTGGATACAGGGGATGTACGGTGGCGCAACGCGGCTGATAAGGCTCGCCGCGTGCTGAACAAACCGATTCCAGTACTCATCCAGGGAGAGTCGGGAGTAGGAAAGGAATACTTCGCCCGTGCCATGCATGACACCAGCGCGCGCCGGTCAAGCCCGTTTGTCGCCATCAACTGCGCAGCAATTCCAGAGAATTTGATTGAAGCCGAACTGTTTGGCTATGCACCTGGCGCATTTACTGGCGCAAAGAAGGAAGGAAGCTTGGGTCGCCTGCGGGAGGCAAACGGCGGCACGCTGTTCCTGGATGAGATCGGAGATATGCCACTGAATATGCAAACCCGGTTGTTGCGTGTGCTGCAGGAGCGATGCGTGACGCCACTGGGTGGGGGACGCTCCATTGAAGTGGACTTCGCTCTTGTCTGCGCCACCCACGCCAAGTTACGCGAAGAGGCGGACAAGGGCCGGTTTCGCAGCGACCTCTACTATCGGATCAACGGCCTGACGATTCAACTTCCCCCATTGCGGGAGCGGACAGATTTCCAAGCACTCACACACCGATTGCTGGCAGGACTAAACCCCGATCGCAATATCCATCTTGGCACGGAAGTACTCCACAAGATGGAGAAGCATGGATGGCCGGGTAACCTACGGCAACTCGCCAGCGTTCTGCGAACCGCGAGTGCCATGCTCGATCCACATGAAAATTGCATTGGGTGGAGCCACCTCCCGGATGACGTGGTAGAAGATCTGATGGCGCATACGCCATCGACTATGCCAGTACTTCCACTGCGAGTTTCCTCCAATCTTGAAGACCTTGCCAAGACCGCCATGCAACAGGCGCTGGAATCGGCCAAGGGAAATGTCTCTCATGCGGCGCGCATGTTGGGAGTTAGCCGCCAGACTTTGTACCGAAAGATGGCCCAAGATCGAAACATTACTTGTGAGCGATAAACCATGATGAATTTCAAGTCCACTTTGTTTGCCTCCGTCCTGTGCAGCCTGTTTTGGCCCCCTTCAGTAGCGTTCGCGCAAACTGGCGTCCAAGGCTCATTAGACACCGTTCAGGTTTACGCTGCGGGGAGTTTGCGTGGGCCAATGACAAAGATTGCAACCGAATATCAGGAACGAACCGGACAAAAGATCGTCCTGACCTTTGGGGCATCTGGATTGCTGCGGGAACGAATTGAGAAAGGAGAGTCAGCCAGTGTCTTTGCGTCTGCTGACACTATGCATCCACAGCGACTTGCAGACGGGGGAAGCTGGCGTGCTCCGGTTGTATTTGTCCGTAACGCCATGTGCGCGCTGACCAGTGAGAAGGTTTCGGCAGAGCCATCAACGCTACTGTCTGTCATGCTTAAGCCGGAGATGCGTGTCGGTACTTCAACGCCGAAGTCTGATCCATCGGGTGACTATGCTTGGGCGCTTTTTGCCAAGGCCGAGACCGTCCAAACGGGTGCGTACAAAACATTGGATGCCAAGGCTCTCAAACTCACGGGAGCAGCGAATTCGCCCCAACCGCCAAACGGGAGAACCTTTTACGAATGGGCTATGGATGAGGGGCAGGCGGACGTATTCCTGACCTACTGCACCAATGCAATCGCCGCTCAGGTCGAGGTGCCTCGCCTAAAAGTTGTCCAAATGCCCCCCGAACTTCAGGTGGGAGCGGCGTATGCTTTGACAGTCAATAAGGCGGCAAGCACCGCTGCGGTTGCTTTTGCCCAAGCGCTATTGGAGCAACCAGCCCAGGTTATTTTCAATCGATTTGGATTCGGAAGTCCATGAGAGAAGTCCTCAGTTGTCGGGGCGAAGTCCGCGACCGTGCAATTGGATGAATCTAGCAAGCTACGACCACGATGACTTACACTTATTCAGACCTTGCGTAAGAGTTCTATACGCGTTTGCGTTGGGCAGGTCGAATTCTGTGGCCCAGAGTCGGGCTAGTTATTGGTAGTCCACTAGGCCAATTCAATGCTCGTCGATGTCACTCTAGAGCCGCATGGGGTCCTTTGTACTTACATTGGTCACTCGAACCTCCAGGATATCCTTGAGGCTGCAAAGCGGTACTTAACCCACCCAGACTGCGGTGGCTTTAGGTACATCTTGCACAATTTCACTCGTGTTGAAGAGTTTGCTTACGCCGAAGAATCCTTCGCCGGGTTGGTGAGTTACGCAATGTTGAACTATCAGGACACCGATTACGTACCTCGTTGCGCCATTACCGAAAACGAGACGGTCAGAAGAAGTCTTGAGCTCTATAGCGAACTGACTGGACGCAAATGGGAATTTGTAACGACCTTAGACGAAGCGCGAATTTGGGCAACTGCGCATTCAGACCCGAAGGAAACATGAACAAATTGGGCCAATGATCGAGGCGACAGATCGAGTGTTGCCCGTTGCCTGCCCAAGTCATTGCTGATTGACCGGTTTGGGCACGTTGCCGAAGTTGCCGACGGTCAGCTGGTCGGTACCTCAAATCATGGATTTGGACTTCCCGGAAGCTGACCGTGGCGAACGACTTCTGACGCTGCCCAGGAGCCGCACAGCCAAGAAAATTGGCATCGACGTTTGGCCGACCGCTTCCACTTTTTTGGCACTGACGGTGAATGACTGCTGCCGGCGAAATTGAAGGTCAGCTTTCCCACTTTCCGGTGGTTTCCATGCGACTACAGTGAACGGCGGGTAAGGGTCTTTATGTAGAGCGCCCAGTTATGAATATATCGGCACTGGCAAGCATATTGGCCACTGGCATGGCGACCAGAAACACACTTGCCAGCTATTCATAATTACAGTGTCTTCAAGAACTCCAACAACGAGTCGGG
>JAIPCE010000118.1 GCA_021738345.1 Rhodoferax sp.
GAACGTATGAAAAGTTGCCAGGCCAAGGTGCTTGACTTTGCCGAGACCGCAATGGCACTCAGCCTGGCCGGTGACCCCACTGCCGCAGTGAAAAACCTGATTTTGCACGGCCGAAACACCTTGAATGCGCGCCTGATTGACAACGCCTACCAGGTACTCCAAAAACACGGCGCAAAAATCAACGGTGCCGATGCCCTGAGTGAAACGGTGCAGGCCCTGCGCAAGGACTTCGGCCTGAGCGCCGCCAAACCGTCCCTGGGTGAACAAAAGCGCCAAGCCGGCGGACTGGCCCTGCGCACCGGCTCTCGCCCGACAGTCGTTGCGCCGCGAAAACCGGCGTGACAGCGAATCTGAGCGGGTACGATTCAAAGTGATGTGGCAATTCGGTTTTGCCCCCTCACCCCAGCGGGGAGAGGGCTGGGGTAAGGGGCTGCCACAGGTTCCAGATTTCTTTCATTAGAGTGCGCACTCACTTTGAATCGCACCCAATCTGAGCACCCAAGGCGAAACTTGCCGACTGCCGCGCTAGAATACCGCCCACTAGGAACCTTGGCCGAGCGGTTTAAGGCACCGGTCTTGAAAACCGGCGAGGATGTGAGTCCTCCGTGAGTTCGAATCTCACAGGTTCCGCCAGATACCCCTTTCGAGGGGGTTTTTTTCGTCTCAAAACGATCTATACCCCCAATACTTTCATTTGTAGTTCGAATCACACTATATCGTTGCATCTTACCCAATCTCTTTCCCTGATGGGGGGATGAATGGGGGGGTATGGATTTTACGAAGGGGATGCAATGGCTAAACAATCTGGTGAGTTAACAGCGATTCAAGTAAAGCGACTGTCCAAGCCTGGCCTTCACGCCGTTGGCACCGTGCCTGGTTTGCGCCTCAACATTACAGACACCGGCGCAAAATCTTGCATATTGCGGACGATGGTTGGCGCCAAGCGAAAAGACATAGGTCTATCGATTGCTGCGCTTTGCGCCTGATACTGCAAGCCCACAACGCTTCTCTGAGTGACGCAGACCTATGCAAGTAGGCACTAGTGTGGCATCGCCTTTTTGGCGGGCGGTTGCAATTTGGCGCGCTCTCCCAGTCCTGACGCGGCGGCGGATTTTTGTTCGGCGTCCGCAATCGCGCGGCTCATATCCTGGTGGAACTCGGTGTCGGCGGGCAGGCGTTTGAGCAGCCGGCGCCAGAAGTGCACGGCCTGCGCCCAGTCTTGGCGTTGGTAGGCCGCCAGGCCGGCAAGTTCCAGCGCTTTTTCGTCCTCGTAGTCAAGCTCCAGCGCCTGCTCGATAAGCGCCAGCACGGCACCTTGCAGATCGCCGTTGCGGTTCATGGCCATGGCTTCGGCGTAGTGCGAGAGCATGCGCGCCTCTTTGGGTGCCAGTTGGCTTGCTTTGGCAAGGGCGGCTTCTGCGTCGGTGCCGCGCTGCAGTGCCAGATACGAGCGGCCCATGACATACAAGGCCTCTACGTCGTTGGGGTTGGCCTTGAGCCGCGCTTCCAGCGCGGCCATCATGCTGTCCACGTCATGTTGGCCGCGGGCTTGCAGCATGTCGTGAGCGCCCAGAATTTGTGGCGCGCCCAGGTGCTGGTACAGGCCGTAGCTCACCAGCGGCATCAGCAGCAACAGCGCCCCGGCGATCCGTTTGTGGTAATTACCGTGCATCTCTACAGCGCTGGCGGATGCCAGAGACTGCCGGTGACGCAGCGCGGGCACTACAACGAAGGCCAGTGCCAGTGCGACCATCGCCGCGAAAATGAGTGAAAACTGCATGGCTGACTCCGATTCAGCGGGGTGTGATGGGTCGCCGCCGCATCACGATCGACACTGCCGCACCCAGGCCCATCACCAGTGCGCCCAGCCAGATCCAGATCACCAGCGGCTTGTGGTACAGGCGCACCGTCCAGGCACCGTCCTTTAGCGCATCACCCAGCGCAATATAGATATCGCCGCTGATGCCATAGCGAATGGCTGACTCCGACATTTGCTTGCGCGAGGCATGGTAAACCCGCTTTTCCGGCATCAACTGACCCAGGGATTTGCCGGATCGGCTTACACCAATGTCGGCCACCACCGCTGAAAAGTTGGGGCCGGGGACCTCTTTGACACCGTTGAAGGTGAAGGTGTAACCGGCCAGGACGGACGTTTCGCCAGGGCGTATGGCCAAGTCGCTCTCGACCTCGTAGCTCGCCACAAACCCGATGCCGATCACCCCGACCGCCAGGCCGATATGGGCGATGGCCATGCCCAGCGTGGCGCGCCAGGCGCGTGTCGGAGTACGCAATTGGTCCAGCACCCCCTGGCTGGTGCCCAGCACAATCCAGCTTGCCAGTGTCAGGGCAAGTACGGCGGACCAGCGCAGTTCGTTGTACAGCCAAGGCAGGGCGATGCCCAGCACCAGGGCGCACAGGCCATGCCAGCGCAGCCGGGTAGCGATGACTTTGAAGCGGGTATCGTTCCAGCCTGTGTGGATGCCAAAACCTGCCAAAACCAGCACCGGCACCATCAGAGGAGTAAAGACTGTGTTGAAGTAAGGGGGGCCAACCGACACCTTTCCCAGGTCGAGCGCATCGAGAAGCAAGGGGTACAGTGTGCCCAGCAGCACTGTGGCTGCGGCCACCAGCAACAGCACGTTGCCCAGCAGCGTCAAAACTTCGCGTGTGGCCAAGGCGAATGGCGCACTGCGCGCCAGGTGCGCTGCCCGCAACGCGAACAGCAACAGCGAGCTACCGATCACCAGCACCAGGAACAACAAAATGAATAGGCCACGGGCCGGGTCCTGTGCAAAGGCGTGGACCGACGACAGCACGCCCGATCGCACCAGAAAGGTGCCGACCAGGCACAGCGAGAAAGTCGCAATCGCCAGGAACACGCTCCAGGGTTGCAGGCTTCCGCGTCGGTCGGTGACGCCCAAGGCATGGATCAGCGCAGTGCCCACCAGCCAGGGCATCAGCGAGGCGTTTTCGGTCGGATCCCAAAACCACCAGCCCCCCCAGCCCAGCTCGTAGTAGGCCCACCAGGAGCCGACGGCGATGCCCAGCGTCAAAAAGGCCCAGGCGGCATCGGTCCAGGGCCGCGCCCAGCGTGCCCAATCCTGCGCAAAGTGCTGGTCTAGCAGCGACGCCACGGCAAATGCAAAGGCCACGACAAATCCCACATACCCCATGTACAGCAGAGGCGGGTGCAACACCATGCCAGGGTCTTGCAGCAAGGGGTTGAGGTCCATGCCGTCGGGCGGCGGCGGGTCAATACGCAAAAAAGGGTTGGAGGTAAAAAGCACAAAGGCCAGAAATCCCAGGCTGACGCAACCGATCACCCCGATCACACGCGCTTGGAGTTTGACAGGGATGTGATCAGTGCCGTGCTGCAGCGCCACGGCCCATGCCGACAGGATCAGGGTCCACAGCAGCATCGAGCCTTCGTGTGAGCCCCAGGCCGCAGTCAGTCGGTAGATGGCCGGAAGATTGCGCGATGAATGCTCAGCGACGTTCAGCACGCTGAAATCGTTGGCGTAATAAGCCCAGGCCAATGCCGCAAAACTGGCCGCTACAAACAGCAACTGACCGTTGGCTGCGCCCCGGCCCATGCGCATCCAACTGGCGTGGCCGCGCGCCGCACCCGCAAGGCATAGCACGGTTTGCACCAGCGCTAACTGCAGCGCAAGAATGAGGGCAAGGTGGCCCAGTTCGGGGATCATGGGGGGATTGTCTCCAAAAAAAGTGGGGCGCAATCCAGCGCCCCACGTTCAGGTAAGTGTAGTACTTACTTCTTGGCAGCCATGGCGTCGCTCAGAACCTTGATGCCGGCTTGCGATTCATTGACCGAGCGCGTCAGGGTTTCGCGGGCAGCGCCAGGGTTGTGGAAGCCGTCGGAGTTCTCGGCAGTCCACCATTCCCAGTAAATGTGGGCCTGGTCGTGGTGCGCCTGGGCTTTCTTGATCGCCTCGTCGGGCACGCCGGCACCCTTTGCTTTGGCAAAGGTGTCGATCAACTGGGCCAGCCAGTATTCGGCTTTGGCCAGCTTGCCGCGGGTGTAGTTCTGGATCGAGTCGATCTGGTACAGCGCCTGCTTGTCCGTCATCTCGCCATGGCAGCGCACGCAGGTGTCGGTCACGTTGTAGCGCGGCGACTTTTGCTGGTGGTTGGTGTAGGTCTTGCCGTCACCCTTGACCTTGGGCATGTGGCAGTCCTTGCACTCCACGCCTGCGCCTTCGTGGGCGCTACCCCAGAAGGTTTCGCTCTCGGGGTGCTGCAGTTTGGACAACAGAGCACCGGTCGTGGCATGTTTAAAGTCCTTGAAATTGATCTTCTCGGCAGCGGCCTTGTAGTCAAACACGTTGGCCCAAAAGAAGTGGTTGGTACGGCGGTCGGCCATGGTCACGCTGTAGTCACCGGTGCGGGTATCAAAGCCGGGGTTGCAGTTGTATTCCACGTGGCACTGGGCGCACATCAGGTTGGAGTCGGACTTGCTCAAGAGGCCAATGGCACGGAATCCGTCGCGGAAGGTCACCTTCTTCATGGTGATTTTTTCACTCTTGGCCTTGTTGTTGGGGTAGGTGCCCATGCCACGGTCCACCACGGCCTCAATCAACGCATCGCGCACCACGCGCGGGCCGGTGGAGTGCGGGTCGTGGCAGCTATAGCAGTTCATGGGGTGCTTGAGGTCACGTACAAAGTCAACCACCTTGGAGGTGCGCGACCATTGGGCTTTGGGGTCGGGGTCGCCCATGTACTTCCATTTCAGGATATGGTCCTGGGTTTTGCAGTTCAAACACACCGGGTTGGAGGCGGCGGCGGTTTGCGGCAAGAATATTTTCTGGTCGCTGGTATTGGGCTCGGCGTCCTTGAGCAAGATGCTCCAGAGTTGCGTTTCGGCGCCCTTACCGTCGGTCAGAAAGGTCCAGTCCTTGAGCTGGAAGCGTCCGCCATAGCCGCGGTCCACAATGAGCTGGTCCATCAGCATGAAGATGTGGCTGCGCGGCTCGGAGTGCTCCTTGGTGAAGCCATGCGGTGCCATGAGCTTGTCAAACAAGGGCGAACGGCCCTTGAAAGTGCCTTTTTCGACGCGTGCCTTGGACTCGTAGTTGACCGCCAGGAACGAGTCGTACTGGGCCTGGTGGCACGATCCGCAGGCAGCGTGGTCGGTGCGGGTGTTGATGGCGGCCTTGCCGTCCTTGGCCACGTGCTCGTCAGAATTGGTGTGGCACTGGGCGCAGTTCACGCTAGCGTGCTTGCTGGCCGCATGGAACTCCTTGATGTCCTTGTGGCAGGCGTAGCAGGTCGCGACATCGGCAGGGGGAGTCTTGGTCGCCGTGGATGCCGGCAGTGCCCCCTTAAGCTGCGCGATCGTCGCCTGGCTGCGCAGCTCTTGCGCTTTGACCACCGCCGGATCGGGCTGTTTGGCCATGGCCCCTGAGGCCAATAGCAAGGAGGCCACCGCCGCCATTGCCCAGGCTTTGATGCCTGTTCGCGTGAAACATTTGCTCATAGATCACCTGTTTGTCTGTGGTTTCGTTTTTTCAGGCACCCGTCTGGACAGGGAGCTCGCACTTCAACCAAAGATGTACCTGAGGTGCATATTCTCAGAGCTTCAGACTAGCTTGCACGCTGCGTTTTGCAACTGTTTGCGCTAGGTCAAGGAATTTGGACCAAAATAGGACATTCGACTTCGCCATGGCGCAACATTTATGCAACTCACCCAATGGACCGATTACTCTTTGCGCGTGCTGATGTACTGCGCGGCCTGTGAGCAGCGCGCCGCACGCGTCACCGTCACCGAAATTGCCGAGAAATTCCGCATTTCCCGCAACCACCTGACCAAGATCGTGCACGACCTGTCGGTGCGGGGCCTGCTGGAAACCACGCGGGGTCGGGGTGGCGGACTGCGCCTGTTGCAACCCGCGCAAGCCGTGACCATCGGGTCGGTGGTTCGAGTGACGGAAACCGACTTCCGTTTGGTGGAATGCTTTGACCCCGTGGGCAACCAGTGCTGTGTCAGTGGTCAATGCTCGCTTGCGGGTGTCCTCGACCAGGCGCTGGCCAGTTTTCTCAAGGTGCTGGACCAGGTCACATTGGCCGACATGGTAAGGCCCCGGCCAAATTCTTCTGACGACGGCTGGCAGGCCTTGGTCCGCTTGCCCGAGACCGCGCCGAGAAGCTTGCTGTTGCAGGAGGCCACATGAACCACCCGGTGCATTCCTCGACAGCACCCAAGTGGTGGCGCAGCAAGGCTGCGTGGGTGTTATTGATCAGCCTGTTGGTCTTGGCGCTTGGCGCGCTCGCATGGGCCAGGCGCACGGCTAACCCCGCAGTTGACACTTCTGCCAAGGCGGACGTGCCGGTGTTAGCGCTCGAGTTTGCTCCGTCTGACATGGCCCTGGTGCAGCGCTTGCCCATGGTGCGCACGGTGGCTGTTTCTGGCTCGCTGGCACCCTTGACCCAAGCCATCGTCAAGGCGCCGGTGGCGGGTGAAGTGCGGCGGGTGCTGGTGCGCGAAGGAGAATCCGTGCGCCTTGGCGCCGTCGTGGCTGAAATCGACACCACCGACGCGCGCGCACGGCTGGACGCGGTACTGGCCGATCAGGCCGAACGTCGGGCACGCCTGGCCGTGGCCCAGCGCAACCGCGACACCAACCTGGCGCTGTTGCAACAGTCCTTTATCTCGCAAAATGCCTTTGACCAGTTGCAAAGCGGCTATGAGGCGGCGCAGGCTTCGGTGCAAGGCGCCGATGCCCAGGTCAAGCTGATGCGCAAGGCGATTGACGATGCCGTGGTGCGCGCGCCTATTGCAGGGCAGGTGTCCAAGCGCTGGATTCAGGGTGGCGAACGCGTGGGGCCGGACGCACCCATCATCAGCCTCGTGGATTTATCCAGACTCGAATTGGAGGCCACCGTGCCGGCGTCTGAGGTGGCTCGCATTGCAATCGGGCAGGCGGTTCGCTTTCGGGTGGACGGCTTTGGTGCGCGCAGTTTTGACGGACGGGTGGAGCGCATCAACCCAGTGGCAGAGATCAGCTCGCGTGCGATCAAGGTCGCGGTGTCGGTACCCAATGTCGACGGCAGCCTGCGCGGCGGCATGTTTGCGCAAGGGTCCGTGACATTGTCCCAGACTGACGCCTTGCCGGTGATTCCGGCGAGTGCCGTTTTTGAGGAAGCGGGGCAAGCCTATGTGTTTACCGTCGAAGAGGCAAAGCTCGCCAAACGTGGCGTGCGCCTGGGCCTGAAGGACGAGGTGAGCGGGCTCGTGGAACTGGTGCAAGGTCCGGCCCTTGCGACGCCTGTGGTGCGCATTCGGATGAATGGCCTGAAAGTGGGCGCTCCAGCGGTACTGGTCAAGGCCCCGGCAGACCAGCGACCTGCCGCAACACCCTGAAACCCCGATTGCGTGCGGCCCAGCCGTTTGCGAGCCGTTCAGTCCGTTCCCGGAGACACCCATGTGGATTACCAAAACCAGCATCAACCAGCCCGTCTTTGCCACCATGGTCATGCTGGCACTCATGTTGCTCGGTGTTATTTCTTACACCAAGCTTGGCGTGGAACAAATGCCCGACATCCAGGTGCCCGGTGTCTGGATGCAGGTGCGCTACCCCGGCGCATCGCCAGAGCAGGTGGAGGCCGACCTGATCAAACCACTGGAAGAAGTGGTCAATACCGTGACCGGTGTCAGCACCATCTTTACCAATTCGTTTGAGGGCCGTGGCGAGCTGTGGATCGAGTTCCAGTTGAGCACCAAAATGGACAAGGCGGTGCAGGATATTCGGGACAAAGTGGCCCAAATGCGCCCGCTGTTTCCGCGCGATGCCAAAGACCCCCTGATCGTGCGTGGTCAGTTTGACGGTGCGGAGCCCACCTCCACCTTTGCCATTTTGTCCAAGACCCGCAGCCTGCGCGAGCTCTCGACCCTGACCGACCAGCAAATCGTCAAGCGTCTGCAGGGCATTTCTGGGGTAGGTCAAGTGGTGGTGGGCGGCAATGTGCAGCGCCAGGTGCAGGTGAGCCTCAAGCCGCACCAGATGCAGGCTTACCAAGTGGGTATTGACGAGGTGCTGCGTGCCATTCGCGAAGTCAACCAGGACCTGCCCGCCGGGTCACTGCGCGCCAGCACCGAGGAACAATTGGTGCGGGTGGAGGGTAAGCTCAAAAGTGTCGAGGCGTTTCGGCAGATCATCGTCGCCCGGCGTGCCGGGGTGCCGGTGCTGCTGGAGCAAGTTGCCACCGTCAGTGATGGCGAGCGTGAGGAACAATCCATTGGGCGCGTGAACGGCCAAAAAGCCTTGACGATCGGCATCTTCAAAACCCAGGATGCCAACCTGGTCGCGGTCGGTGAAGAGGTGGCCAAGACCATGGAGCGGCTGCGCAAGCAATTGCCTGCTGATGTGGAGATTCGGTCGATATCCGAGAACGCGAGCTTTGTGAAGAACGCACTCGACAGCGTCAAACGCACGATTGTCGAGGGTGGTTTGCTCACTATTTTGATAGTGTTCCTGTTTTTGCATTCGTGGCGCAGCACGCTCATCACCGGTGTCACGCTCCCGATCTCGGTGCTGTCGACCTTTATTGCGATGTATGCGTTTGGCTTCACCATCAATTCCATTACCTTGATGGCGCTCTCGCTGTGCATCGGGCTGCTGATTGACGATGCGATCGTGGTGCGGGAAAACATTGTGCGACATGTCGGCATGGGCAAAAGCCACCTGGCGGCCGCGCGCGACGGCACCGAAGAAATTGGCCTGGCGGTGCTCGCCACCACGCTGGCCATTTGCGCCGTGTTCGTTCCGGTGGCTTTCATGAGCGGCATCATTGGCAAGATATTTTTTCAGTTTGGCATTACCGTCACGGTGGCGGTGCTGGTGTCGCTGTTTGTGAGTTTTACGCTGGACCCCATGCTGTCTTCGGTCTGGAAAGACCCGGTTGCCACCCGATTTTCCAAAGTGCCCTGGCTTGGGCGCCTGATGGAACGTGTGGAGCATGGAGTCGAGTGGCTGCACCGGGTCTATGGACGCTTGCTCCATGCGACTTTGCAGCGGCGCAAAACCACGTTGGCTCTGGCAGCTGTCATTTTTTCCGGCAGTCTGGGTCTGCTGCCGCTGGTGGGTGGCGAATTTATGCCCAAGTCGGACCAGGGGGTGTTCCCGCTCAAGATCAAGACCCCCGTCGGCACCAGTCTGAGTTACACCGATGCGAAGGTGTTTCAGGTGGAAGAGGCGCTGCGCAGTTTCCCCGAGATTGAGCTGATCAGCACCACGATTGGCACCAACAACCGCAATGAAGCCGAGCTATTGATCAAATTGACCGATCAGCGCAGCACCCAGCGTCGCAGCCAGACCGAGGTTGAAAAGGCCGTGCGGGAGCGGCTCAAGCGCATCGCCGGGATCGAGCTTTCAGTCGGGTTCAACAAGCCGATCTGGATCAACCTGATTGGTCCGGCCTCTGACGCCTTGCCACAGGTGCTCGCGACCACCATGGCCAAGGTGGGTGCGGTCAAGGGTGTGGTGGACCTGGAGCACAGCCTGCAGGCCGCCAATCCAGCGGTTCTGATCAAGGTGAACGCGGCCGTGGCGAGCGATCTGGGGCTGTCGGTCGAGCGCATTGGCAGCGCCTTGCGTCCGTTCGTCAACGGCGACCAGGTCAGCAACTGGCTGGCGCCCGACGGGCAAAACTATGAGGTCAATGTGCAGCTGCCGCGCTCGGGTCGCAGCAAATTGTCCGACCTAGGCGATTTGCCCATTGCCACCGGCCGGCTCGACGCGCAAGGCACGCCTATCATGGTGCCACTGCGGCAGGTGGTCGAGTTTGTGCCATCGACCAGCCCACAGGTGATCAAGCGCCAGAACCTGGAGCGCCGTGTTGGTATTTATGCGGGTGTTGAGGGGCGGCCCGCTGGTGATGTGGCCAAAGAGGTCAAGAAGGCCGTGCAGTCTATTGATTTGCCACCGGGTTACCGCTTTGACATCAAGGGCGAAGCCGAGCAAAACGACGAAGCGGGTGCGGCGGCGGCCGTGGCCCTGGTGCTGGCAGTGGTGTTTATCTACTTCATTCTGGCCTCGCAATTTGCCAGTTTTCTGCAGCCCATCGCAATCATGGCATCGTTGCCGTTCACGCTGGTGGGCGTGATGGCGGCGCTGATTTTGACTGGTTCGACGCTGAACCTGTTTTCCATCATCGGCTTCATCATGCTCATGGGCTTGGTCGTCAAAAACGCCATTTTGCTGGTCGACTTTGCCAACCACTCGCAACGCGCCGGCATGAACCAGTTTGAGGCGGTGCTCAACGCCGGTCAGGTGCGCCTACGCCCCATCATCATGACCACGCTGGCCATGATCTTTGGCATGTTGCCCATGGCGATTGGTTTGGGCGAGGGGGCCGAAGTGCAGGCTCCCATGGGTCGGGCCGTCATTGGCGGCCTGATCACGTCCACCCTGCTCACCCTGGTGGTGGTGCCGGTGCTGTACACCTATCTGGACAACCTGCCCCGGTGGTGGAGGCGCAGGTTTGCGACGTAAATCCGCATGTAAAGCCATGACAAGGCCGCACCGAACAATCTATTTTGAGACTATCATATGTCTACCAATAGACAAGAAAGCCACCTATGACTAGCGCCACCGTCAAAAGCACGAGCCTGTCAGGCCGTTTGCGCGCCTCACAGCCGACCATGGCGGTGACAGGGGCAAAGATTTTTGCAGGGTCGGTTTCCGATGGGCAAACGGTTCCCGTACGCCCTCGGCGTGCAGTTATAGAGTACGTGCCAGCAAATGGCGTTGCTGATTTTGTTCAACAAATCTACCGTGCAACACCCATCGAGCTTGTTGAAGCGGAACGTCATGGGGTGGATGGTCGGTTCTTAAAAGACCTTTCCAAGTTGATCGATATTCCGGCCTCGCGTGTGTTTACGATGCTGGGCGTACCTAAGGCCACCGCTGAAAAAAAGGCAATGCAGGGGGGCTTGGTCAGCGGAAGTGGTGGGCAGGCAGCGATTGCTATCGCAAAGCTGCTCGGCATGGCAGAGGCTATCGTTGAAAGCTCTACCTCACTTGAGGCTGATGGGTTTGATTCCGCCAAGTGGCTGGGGCAGTGGCTGGAGCGGCCCCAACCTGCGCTTGGTGCGCGTAAGCCAGCAGATTTAATGGACACGCCCACAGGGGTTGAGGTGGTGACCCGATTACTTGGGGCTCTTGAAAGCGGGGCGTATCAGTGATTTTGTGGCGAATCGCCACCGAAACGGTTCGGTACGCCGCAGCCGACCTGAGCGGCGCAGGTGCTGCCATCCATCCTGGGCGTTGGAATGAGGAAGGACAAGCGGTCCTCTACACTGCGCCAAGCATTGCCTTGGCCGTGCTCGAGACGGCTGCCCATATCGATGATGCAGGGCTCCCGCTGAATCGCTTCTTGGTGCAAATCGATGTTCCCAAGGCAGTATGGGTAACGCGGAAACTGGTCGATCCATCCACTTTGCCAGTCACGTGGTCGGCGATTCCGGCTGGGCGTGGTAGCGCTAAATTTGGGTCCGAATGGATTGCAGCCGGCAGATCACCAATCCTGCTTGTGCCGTCCGTCATCGTCCCCGAAGAGATGGTGACGCTGGTGAACCCTGCGCATCCATTGGCAAAGCGCATGACAGCTACGGTTGTTCGAGCGTTTGACTACAACAGATTGTTTCGGGCCTGAGCGTTTTAAGTCAAGCCAATTTAGTGGCCTTGATGTCGTCCATCAGCTCGTTCGGCCCCAGCACCTGCACGCCATCGCCCTGGCTGCGAATCCACCAAACCAACAGTGCCGAATCGGTGAGCGTGGCTTTGAGTTCACTGCCGCCGTTTGGCCCCGTGTGGGGTGCAATGACCTGGTTGGTGGCCAAGGGGGACTCGGCTAGCAGCACCGCCAGTTCGTCTTTCACCCACAGGTGAATAGCGATTTTGTTGCCGGTGCCAAACGCAAAACGACCGTTGTCGTCGTAGCTTTGCAGATCAAAATCTGCGGGACGCTGAAAACGCAGGTTGCTGCACTGGGCGGTTTGAATGCGGTGCAGGGCCAGGTTGCGGGTGTCGGCATAGCCCTCAAACCGGCAGGGCATGAACATGCGCACACCTTGCTGGGCCAGGCCCAACGGCATGACCTTGGCCTGGGTACGCTTGCGCAGCGCGTTGGTGTAGGAGATTTCGAGCCAGCAGTTGTTGTAGAGCGCCTGGCTGACTTGCTCAAACACTTCAGGTTTGATTTTGGGTGGCAGCATGGGTAGGGTGGTGCTTACGACGCGCACCTTGCTTAGCCACTGCCGGGCCAGGGCGACGGCCTCGCCCGCGTGCATGGGCGACAAATTGCGACGGGCTTGCTCAAAAAAGCCCTGTAGTGACCGCATCAGGGAAGCCGGCAACTGGTGTTGCAGGTGCTGCTCGGCCAGTGTCATCAACAAAGATTCCTGCTCGGTCAAACCGGGCAGCGACAAGCCAGGTGCTGCCTCTTTCCAGCGGTAACCAAAGGGACGCGAAGTGTCGTCACGCTCAATGTCAAAGTGCTGGCACAAGGACTCCAGTTGCCGCTGAATGGTGCGCATGTCGCGCTCGAAACCTGCCTCTTTGAGCTGGATTTGCAGCTCACGCGAGTCGATTTTGCGTTGCCGGGGGATGCGTTTGAGTAGCTCCAGGCTCAAGTGCAGGGTTTCAAGATTGTCTGGGCGGCGGGGCATAGTGGTAGCAACGGGTTTGGGTGTGGGCCAGGATAGCCCGTGCCCGAAGTGTAGAGCGTATTTTTCCGACGTTTGCTCTGCTGCGACACAGTTTGGCGTGACAGAGGCGCCAATTCAGGCTTGGCAATAAACACCGGGCTGCCAGTTTGATCGAGCATGGTTTTGACCTGCAGGACCAAATGAACCGTCATCTTGTGCGCCAGGCGCAGCAGCAGCAGCGTGAGTTGCAGCGCCTGATGCAACACCAGCAGTTGGCCATTGAAATGCTGTTCGCGCCTCGTTCCGAACGGTACAAACGCATTCAAGCCGCGTTTGACAGGGTCAAGCGCTGGGAAGTCGGTCAACTTTGCAGCGCCGATTACATTGATCGTTGGAGGCAGTGGCTCGCCTTGCCAATCTCGGAGTTGGCCCCGTTGATGTGCGGCAAGGCGCAAGGCTGGGGGCCAGCCATGCGACAAAATTCACCCTTTACCGCGCCTGATAGCCAAGAACCCTTGGCACTTGCAGAGCTAACTTCGAGATTCCACCAACCATATCCCGGGCATCTTTCTGCCGCATGAGATGCTGCGTGAGGGAAGGGGCTGAAGCACGTTCTTGATTGCGACACGGTTTGACGTTACGTCAAGCATAATCAGCACCAATCCTGTCACACACACCAAGCAAACCATGCCTCTTGAACCCGCCACCGAGTCCGACCCACTACTGCCACAAACCCGGGCTATGCTGCTGGAGCGACAAAACCCATCAGTAGGGTTACTGCAGCGTCACTTCAAAATTGGGTACCGCAAGGCCTCGGCAATCATGCAAAGTCTGGAGGGCGACATCGTTACGCCACCAGATGCACAAGGCTGGCGGCGCATGATGGGCACAGGAAACCCCGCACACGATGACCCCGCCTACAGCGGCCCCCCGAGT
>JAIPCE010000119.1 GCA_021738345.1 Rhodoferax sp.
GTCGTTTACCTTGCTAGCGACCCTTTGCAGGGACAGCACAATTTTTGGTCAACGAGCTGGCAATAGCATTCAGCACAACCCCACTTAGCCATGCTTAAACTTGTTCGCACCCTTTTCTTATTGTGACCGACCGGTGTTTCGGCATTTACTCTCGCGACCGGAGCACTTGTTCTCGATGCGCAACTGGTGAAGCGGGATCTCGCCCTTACTTGGCTGCCTTTGAAGATGCAGCAGGGTCGCTCACCATTGAAGATTCTCGCCAGCAATTCGTCGCATGCTGCTTCAGCCTGGTTAACGCCAAGAAAGACTTTAGCGAAAGCTACACCCGGTCGACATGGTGAATCGCATTTCAGGTACTGATGAGCGCGGAGAGTCACACGGCGTAGGAATTGACGCAAGAGAACGATTCGACCTGCAGTAACAAGAAACACTTGACAGGGCGATATTGGATCGCTTCGCACCTACACTTATTGCTACAACGATGACTTCTTGCAAGGTACGCCTACTTACTTTACATTGAGGTCTATTCTGCCCTCTAAATTCTCAATTCGAATTGTTTCCGATGGTGGTCCGTGACGACGCTTTTTCCAGATCTGTAGCAGCAAAAGACACTTTATCACCATTCTGATTGAGATTTCGAGAGTCAAGTATGCTGCACTGTATAGCTCATTCCATCAGCAGCGAGCGCGAGCCATCAGGGATTAGGACCAATCAGTGAAAGTCTCAATCATCGCATTGAATTTCGATCAATCAATCTGAGTTTCGTCTAACTCTTAATGCCTTATAGAATATGAAATATCAACGCATTCTAAGATTCACCAGTATTTCAATTCGCCTTGTAGCAATTATTAATATGCACTACGCCGAGTAATCGTCTGGTTTTACTTAAAGCAGTACGATGAATATCCAATCTACTTCATGGATCGTCATGTCTACCAATCAAATAATTCGCATTCATAAAAACAGTCTTGACGCAGTTGCAGCCCATTATGTTGACACCAGTATGGATGACTCCAATTACATCCAAATCGTCCGCGTGCTTATAACGGCTGCGATCACACTTGCTTCTAAAGATGGTGAGACTGATGCAGCAATTGCACTGATAGAGTCATCTCTTCGCAAACATGCCAGAGAATTTTATATTTCTAACTGCGCTGAAAGCGATCCTGAAGTATCAAACAAAGCCGAATACATAAAAGAGTGCGGTGTGATGTTCGATTATATTTATACGAATAATGCATATCCAGATGAGTAACTGACTAAGAATTAAAACTTTAATTTCTTGCATAAGTATTGCTGGATATTGATCGATATGGAAATTCAAATTTTGTTCAACGAACCGATCGATGTAATATTGAGAGACATTTTTATAACTAAGCGAGTGAGTTCGATCCACTTTCACGAGCCAGTTGCTCTACTCAGTTCTCTGCTATAATCGTGCCCGTACTGCATGAGTACGGGTGCCTATTAAAAATAGTGTGCCTCGACAAATATGCAAGCAAGAAAATTAATAAGTAGCATTGTTCGGCCATTTCCGTCCTGGAAATGAAGTCGATATGCAAACAACCCCACTGCATCGTCGAGTCTGGCTTGATGTCAGTCGACCTTACGTCCAATGGGCATTCGTGTGACATGTGGTGAAAATAACTCGTCACTAAGTCCCACTGCTCAGCATTTAAATCTACCGCATAGGCAACATGACAAATTTGAGCTATCGCATTGAAAGTTTTTACCCCATAGTGGGACCACTGATCTCCGGAATCAACAGCACAGCCCTGTACATAGCCGATCGGGCGATGGCAGTTGTCCTTGCTGCCAAAAGCGAAACTCGGCCGTTTGGGAAAGAAATTCGCGTGGTGCACCAGCCCACTGGAGCGGTCGTTTTTCGAAAAACCGCCAGCAACATTGACCCAATCGAAGACTAGACGCAGCACCAATTCCGCTCAAGAGCGCACCCAATTCACGGCCTCAACGAACGAGGGGAAAACAGCTGCAGAGTTATCAGATCCGAATCGCTCGAAGTCTGCGATGAAGCGGTTTTTCATCAATGTGCTACTCGTCACAACGGCAAATCTGATACCACCTTTGGACGCGTAACCACCATATCGAAGACTAGTTAGTTCCTGGTATTCGCCCTCTGAGCAAGGGACCTCATTTGCACGGAGAAAGACTGAAATTACGAAACGCGGCTTCGCCTTCGCAGCACTCAGGAAAATCTCACACTCAGATTCCCTTAAGTCGTCAAATGAAACGTCGCCCGTGAAATAGGTCACAGCGCCCCACTGTTCCCATTCAATTTGATATGCCATATTTTGTCGCTCCCATGTCTTTTTGGTAATTCTAACGCTGGTGAAGGTAGGGCCGGGGCAGAGCGCCATTTTCTTTGGCACGAGTAACCGTTCCTTGACCGAAGGGGTGGAATCAACCAAATTGAGGTGCCAATAATCACACTTCGTGATGGGCGGGATCAGGTGAAATTTCCGCCGACCTATGGCAATTCAACGACTTTTCGCGTCAAGCTGGGTGAACGTCCGCTTCAGAGCGCGATGAATTTCGGCAATGAAGCGGGTGCGGACGATAAATACAGTGAGGTAAAGTTGGTGTTTCGATTGAGCGTTCGTCCAAGAGGTTGGTTCCGCTGCCGTTTATTCCATTCAAGTGAAACCGGTTTTCTACAATGATTAGTGAAGCTGAAAGGGCCAAGCGACAAGCTGCCTATGAACTTGCCAAGAAGAACTCAGAAGCAAGGGGTGTTGAATTGACTCCGAAAACCGAGTCGTTGATGAAGCTATTCATCAGCGGGGAAATTAGTGAACTAGCATTTCTAAGGAAAATTGAGAAGGTGGCAGATCCACTTCTTGGTGGTCTCGGGAACATTCACTGACGGCTTCATAAAGAGCTTCTCGGGTGTCGGGTAAGCTGCGTTTTGCTGGCAGTCACCAATGCCCGCTTCCGGGAAGTCCAAATTCACCATTTGGAGTACTGACCAGCCGACCGTCCCGAACTTCAGCACTGTGCCCATAGTGATCGATCGCACATGCTGGTTGTGGGTCGGCACTGCAGCGATTGCTGACGGTCGTCAGTGACCGTTTCCGAGAAGTCCAAGTTCATGATTTGAGGCGCCGACAAGCTGTCGTTCACAGCCGACTCCAAGGTGCCCTGCGCAGTCATTACAAAGTAGTCACTTTTGGATAAGTGAGAATCCATAACAGTCATTAGAAAAGGGCTGGAATCGGGCAGTTAACTTGATTACCTAAAACTCAAACAAATCACGTCCAGCGATGACGGTTCCAGAATAATATTTTCGGACCCCATCTGTGTATTTACCCAAGTCAGTTTCTCCGTCCAACCCCGGCGCGTAGTGCGTGAGCACGACTGATTTCACGTTTGACTTCTGAGCCAGTTGGCCGATCTGCTCCGGGGTAATGTGTTGCCTCTCCATGTGCATGCGCACCGCCTTGAGCACCAGCGGTGGCAGACGCATGGTGGTGGCGATTTCCTTCATGGAGGCTTCCAGATCATTGACTTCACACACCAGCACATCGGCATTTTTTGCCAGCGTAGCGAGGGCATCGCTGGGGCCGGTGTCACCGCAAAACACAATCGAGCGACCCGGCGTATCGAAACGGTATGAATATGACTTGTCGGCGGCGGCTGCGGCGTTTGCATTAGCGCCCATGTAATGGCTGTTCTCGACGGCAGTCACCACAATCCGGTCATCACGGAACACCTCGCCCGGCCCCGCAATGTCATGCCCTTCAAAGCGCCCTGCCACCGGAGCCATGGGAACGCCTGCGCGGAAGATACGTTCGGACACCGCCAAAAAACCCTGTGCCGCCTGGACCAGCGTCGAGGTGGACGCAGGGCCGTAGAAGCGCATGGGTGCCACGCTTTTGTCGTTGCGCTTGTTGTCTTCAATCCATGCAAACGACATGAGCGCGCCCATGTCGGCGTTGTGGTCCACGTGATGGTGGGTGATGAAAACGGTGCGTACGTCTGACGGAACAAAGCCCACATGGGCCAGCTGCCGTGCTACGCCATTGCCCGCATCGACCAGATAGGGGCGGCCGCCAACGACCAACAAATTCGCAGGTTGCGAGCGATCTTTGCGAGGTATCGGGCCGGCACCCGTACCCAGCAAAACCAATCGGGTAGAAGACGTGGTCTGCACGCCGCTTACATCTGCGGTGGCTTGTGCCGTCGCAGAGCCAATTAATGTCAACAGCAGCGCACTGCACAGAACCAATGGTGAGAGAACCACGCGTTGAATAAGCCGCATATACACCCCTTCAAAACAAAAGAGGGCGATTCTGTTGTGACATGAAAAACACGGCTATCGGAATTCCGAATTGTGTTGATGAATCGGACTGTGAATCGGAAAAATAAAAACATTTTTTGAAATGCAAGGTCTTTTGCGGAATTCTGATATCGCAAATTTTGCGCCGATCAGACACTGCGCTCCGTTTGATGAACAACACCGTACCGGAGACTTTAAATGACGCGCCTGATTGACCTGACAAACACGCTGGACCCTGCCAACCGGGCCAAACTGCCGCCGCCGCTGGCCGGTGCCGCCAAGGTGGTATCGCCCGCCATCGAATACGCGCACCCCGCCAAAAAGGGCGCGGAAGAGTTTTGCAAATACCTGGGTTGCACCCACGACGACCTGCCCGATGGCGAAGGCTGGGGCGAAGAAACGCTGACAGATATGTCCTCCCACTGCGGTACGCATGTGGATGCCCCTTTGCACAGCGGCTCCAAAATTATGGGCCTGCTGGCGCGCACCATCACCGACATTCCGCTCGAAGAGCTGTATCGCCCCGGCATCGTTCTGGACGTGCGTTCTTGGGTGAAGCCCATGCAAGAGATCACGATAGCGATGCTGGACGCCGCACTGGCCGCCACCGGCACTACGATCAAGCAGGGTGATGCCGTGCTGATCCGCACCGGGCAGGAACGCTATGAGATGACCCAGCCCGAGTTCTACCAGCAGCCCGGCATGAGCCGCGCCAGCACCCTGCACCTGACCCAGCAAGGTGCCACCATTCTGGGCACCGATGCCGTGGGCTGGGACCTGCCTTTCGGCGTGATGGCGGCCAAATTCAAACAAACTGGCGACAAGCGCGTGCTGTGGGACGGCCACAAAGCCATCGTCGAGAAAGAGGCCTTCATCGTGCAACAGATGACCAACCTGGGTGCACTGCCGCTTTCAGGCTTCATGGTCGGCTTCTTCCCCCTCAAATTGGCCCAGTGCAGCGCGGCACCCGCCCGTGTCGTGGCGTTTCTGGATTGACCACTCGAGCATTCCCCCTTTTTTATTCCGCAAACCACGCGAGCACATCGAGTGCCCGCAACCCCACCATAACAGGAGACTACCCATGACACTCAAACACCGTGCCCATTGCACAAACAGCCGGTCCGGCACAACCGGCGGCGCATCGCTTAGCGCAGTTGCATGCGCCACGCTGGCACTCTGCGCCGTCAGCGCCGCGCCCGCCTTTGCCTTTGAAATCGACACGGGCAACCCCAACGCCGTTCTGCGCTGGGATAACACCGTGCGCTACAACTACGGTGTACGCATGAAAGAGCGCGACCCAGCGATCATCAACAACCCAGCAGCGGACGATGGAAACCGTAACTTTGCCAAGGGACAGGCGGTCACCAACCGGCTGGACTTGCTCAGCGAGTTGGACTTGGTAGTGGACAAAAAATACGGCCTTCGCGTGAGCGCCGCCGCCTGGGCGGATGCGGCTTACGGCAGCCTGGCTACGGACGCCAATAATCCTGCCTATTACAACGGCACCAGCCCTAATGCTTTGTCGGACTACACCAACCGATTTGCCAAGGGACCCTCTGGTGAAATTCTCGATGCCTTCCTCTTCACCAGCTTCGATCTCGGCGATACACCGGTGAGTGCGCGCTTGGGTCGTCACACCAGCTTTTGGGGTGAAGGCATGCTGTTATTTGGTGCCATCCATGGTGTGTCGTACGGACAGAGCGCGCTGGACATCTGGAAGTCGTCGGCCAACCCCGGCACGGAGTCCAAGGAGCTTTACCGCCCGCGCAACGGATTGACCGTACAGATTCAGCCCAGCAACACGTTGTCCATCTCAGCCCAGGCTTTCTTTGATTGGGAGCCTGCACGCGTGGCGGAGTCTGGCTCTTATCTGGGCTCCATCGATGCCTCCTTGTTTGGCGGACAGACTTTCAAGACGACAGCGTTGGCGGGTCCCGCACAGGGACAGATGATCACGCCCAAAAAGACCGGCGACTGGGGGCTTTCTGCCCGCTGGTCTCCCGAGTGGATGGATGGAACCATGGGCTTTTACGCACGTCGCACGTCGGAGCTTGCCAACCAGGGGTGGCTGGCACTCGATCCCGGCACAGCGCCGGTTGCGAGCAACCTGAAGTACCACTTCAGCTTCGCCAGCAATATCGATGTGTTGGGTCTGTCACTCAACAAGGTGGTCAACGGCATCAGCGTAGGCGCTGAAACCAGCTTTCGTAAAAACATGCCGCTGGTGAGCCAGCCCGCTACGTCAACCGGTGTAGCAGGGGCCACCATCCCGGGCAGCCCGATTGTGGGATCCAATGCACTGTGGGCACTCGCTAACAACGGCGATGTGCCAGGAGCACGCGGGGAAACGGCCCATGCCGTGCTGAATCTCACAGGCATCATCCCCAGCAACCCGCTCTTTGATATCGCTTCATTGGTGGGCGAGTTCACCTGGAGCCGGGTGCTGGCGGTGAATTCGGATCCATTCAACCTGTACAAGGGGCTGGATGCCTATGCCAACGCAAACGTTCTGGGTGCTGCCAACATCGATGCGGTCACCCGCGATGCAACGACCTTTGGCATGTCGTTCAATCCGAGCTGGTTGCAAGCCCTGCCAGAAACGGACATCTCCATGCCCGTCAGCTATAGCGTAGGACTCAATGGCCAGTCCGGGGTGGTCAGTGGCGGTGCTCAGAATTCTGGCACCTGGTCTATTGGCGTGGTAGCGGACTACAAGGCCAAGTACAACTTTGCCTTGCGCTACATCTCAGCCTTTGGTCCCTACACGACCACCAAGGTTCAGCCCGCTGCGTTTTACCCACCCGTGGGTGCGGCGGCCGTGGCCCCCGGTTACGCCCCAATCTCTGACCGCGACATGCTGGTCTTCACCTTCAAAACTACGTTCTAACAACACATAACCCAAGAGACACATTCATGTTTAATCAAAAAAAACTCTGGACCTTCTCGGCTCTGGCCCTGGCAGCCGCCTCGGCAATGGCCGGCGTATCTGCAGACGAAGCCAAAAAACTCGGCACATCGCTCACCCCTGTGGGTGCCGAAGTGGCCGGCAATGCGGAAAAGAGCATTCCCGCATATACCGGTGGCTTGACCACCTTGCCCGCGGGTTTCCAAAAGGGTTCAGGCATTCGCCCCGACCCCTTTGCCAGCGAAAAGCCGCTGTACTCCATCACCGGTGCCAATGCGGCGCAACACGAAGGCAAACTCAGTGCCGGTGCACGCGAACTGCTTAAGCGCCACCCCACTATGCGCGTGGACGTGTTCCCCACCCACCGTACGGCGGCGTTTCCGAAGTACGTGCTGGACAGTACGATGAAGAACGCCACGTCGGTCAAGACCACCAACGATGGTTTAGCCGTGGAGGGCACCTTCGCCGGTATCCCCTTCCCCATTCCCAAGACGGGCAACGAAGCCATGTGGAACCACCTGCTGCGTTACGCCGGCCAGACCTACACCGCCAAATACGACTCTATCAACGTCAATGCCTCCGGCAGTGCGGTGCTGGCGACCACCGGTGAGATCACCGTGGACTACCCTTTTTACGATGCCAAGCGCACCACGGCCTCGGGTGGCAAGGATGTCTACCTTCGTACCAAGGTGGCTTACACCGCACCGGCCCGCCGCGCGGGTGAGGCGCTGCTGATCCAGGACTACATCAACCCAATGGAAGACGCGCGCAAGGGCTGGCAATACCTGCCTGGACAACGCCGCGTCAAGATGTCGCCCGATCTGTCGTATGACACGCCCAACCCGGCTACTGCGGGAACCTCAACGTTTGACGACAGCTTTGTCTTCAGCGGCGCGCTAGACCGTTTCGAGTGGAAGCTGGTAGGCAAGAAAGAAGTGCTGGTGCCCTACAACGCCTATAAGCTGTCTTACGCCAAAGACCCCTATTCGGTTACCACCCCCAACCACATCAACCCCGACTACCTGCGTTGGGAACTGCACCGCGTCTGGGTGGTGGAAGGCAAGCTCAAGGAAGGCAAACGCCACATCTACGCCAAGCGCACCTTCTATCTCGATGAAGACAGCTGGTTCGCGCTGGCATCGGACCAATACGATGCACGTGGTCAGCTGTACCGCGCTGGCTTTACCGCCTTCACGCCCGCTTACGAGCAACCGGCACCTGCAGCCACGGCACAGTTTTTCTATGACTTTGCCACCGGCAGCTACAACGTTATAGGTCTGCTGGGTGCATACCCCAACGGCGTGAAGTACATCGACTCCTTGCCGGAGAAGCAATGGACCCCTGACGCCCTGGCTGGCGCTGGCGTTCGCTAAGCCCACTCGCCATGCGTACCCTCTCGTTTGTTGGCACCGTGGTGGCTGCGGTGGCATTCTTTGCCGCAGTCAGCCACGCAGACCCCTTGCAACGCCCGGCGCGTACCAGCGCGATGGCACCGCAGCGCTTGGTCACGTCGGTCACAGCCATCGGGCCACAGCGCCTGATCGCTGTGGGTCAACGCGGGCACCTCTTGCTGTCGGATGACAGTGGTGCCAGCTGGCGACAGGGCGTACTCCCGCTCAGCTCCGATCTGAGCGCAGTACAGTTTGTCGACGCGCAGCACGGCTACGCCGTAGGCCATGATGGCGTGGTGCTGGGCAGCGTGGACGGTGGCGCTAACTGGACCAAGCTGCTCGATGGCAAGGCGGCCAATGCACTGGCACTGGAACAACTGCGTCAGTCACCGGCCAGTCCGGAGCGAGAGCGTTTGCTGGACGAAGCGCAGCGCAATGTGGAGTCCGGCCCGGACAAGCCCCTGCTCGACCTGTATTTCAGCAGCCCGCAAGAGGGCTTTGTGGTCGGTGCCTACAACCTGATCTTTCAAACCCGTGATGGCGGCAAGAGCTGGCAGAGCTGGTACGACCGCAGCGACAACAGCGACAAGCTGTTCAACCTGTACGGCATCCGCGCCCACCGGGGACAGTTGTTTGTGGTCGGCGAGGCCGGTCTCCTGATGCGCCTTGACACGGCCCGGCAGCGCTTTGTGCGTATCGCCACCGGCTACAACGGCAGCTTTTTTGGGTTGCTGGATGCGGGGGATGCGCTCATCGCCTACGGCATGCGCGGCAATGCCGTCATCAGCCGCGACGGGGGCATGCAATGGAGTCCGCTGCAAAGCGCTCTGCAGGCCAGCATCACGGCGTCTGCCAAGGGTGCCGATAGCACCCTGTGGCTGGCGGACCAAATGGGGCATGTGAGCGTCAGCCGCGATGGTGGCCAGCGTTTTTCCGAGGTGAAACTGCCAGTCAGCATGCCCTTGGCGGCCATCCACGTCACCCCCACCACACTGGTACTGGCCGGCGTGCGCGGTGTGCGCAGCGTGCCGCTACCCAAGGATTAAGCCATGGCTCTGACTACTGCTTCTACCGAAATGCCGGTTGTTCGTGCATTGGCTGACTTTCCGGCCCAGTCCGGCAACCTGCTTGAACGTGTGGTGTTCAACCACCGCCGCTGGGTCATGCTGGCGTGTCTGTTGTTGACCTTGCTGCTGGGCTTTATGGCCACGCGCGTGCAGGTCAATGCCAGTTTCGAGAAGATGATCCCCACCGGGCATCCGTACATCCAGAACTTTCTGGAGCACCGCAAAGACTTGCGTGGCATGGGCAACAGCCTGCGCATCGTGGTGGAAAACACGCAAGGCGATGTGTACGATGCACGCTTTCTGGAAGCCTTCAAACAAGTCAATGACGAACTGTTTCTCATGCCCGGTGTGGACCGCGCCTGGATGAAATCGCTGTGGACCCCGGCCGTGCGCTGGACCGAGGTAACCGAAGAAGGATTTAGCGGTGGCCCGGTCATGCCCGACGGGTTCAATGGCTCACCTGAGAGCCTGGAACGGCTGCGTGTGAATGTCAATCGCGCCAATTTGGTCGGCAACCTGATTTCGAACGACCTGAAGTCGGCGGCCGTACAAATGCCCTTGCTGGAACGGGACCCCACGGGTGGCCGCGTCAACCTGTGGCAGCTTAGCCGCAACATCGACACGATGCGGGCGCGTTTTGAAACCAGTGCCGGTCCCGATGGCAAGCCCTGGGGCGTAAAAATCCATGTGATCGGCTTTGCCAAGATCGTGGGCGACCTGCTCGATGGCTTGGTGCAGGTAGCTCTTTACTTTGCCGTGGCAATTGCCATTGCCGCATTGCTGCTCTATGCCTATACCCACTGCGTGCGCTCGACCGCGTTGGTACTGGCGTGCTCTCTGGTGGCTGTGCTGTGGCAGATTGGCCTGCTGGCTATTTTTGGGCTGGAGCTCGACCCCTATTCCATGTTGGTGCCTTTCCTGGTGTTTGCCATTGGTGTCAGCCATGGCGCACAAAAGATGAACGGCATCATGCAGGACATCGCCCGCGGCACCCACCGCCTGGTGGCGGCACGCTACACCTTTCGCCGCCTGTTCCTGGCCGGGGTGACGGCGCTGCTGGCCGATGCGGTGGGCTTTGCGGTGCTGGTGTTGATCCCCATCCCCGTGATTCGCGAACTCGCCCTGACCGCCAGCATTGGTGTGGCGGTGCTGGTGTTTACCAACCTGCTGCTGTTGCCGGTGCTGCTGAGTTACACCGGGGTGAGCCCCCGTGCGGCCACGCGTGCGCTGGAGCAAGAGGAACGCGAAATTGCCGGGCATCGTGGCCTCTGGGTCTGGCTGGACCATTTCGCAGAGAAGCGCAGCTGGGCATTGAGCGCCGTGTTCGTGTCGCTGGCCCTGGGCATTGGTGGCTTTATCGTGTCCCAGCGCTTGCAGATTGGTGACCTGGACCCCGGTGCCCCCGAGCTGCGTGCCAACTCCCGCTACAACCAGGACAACGCCTACATCACCAAGAACTATGCTCTGTCGAGTGATGTGTTTGCCGTCATCGTCAAGACCCCACCCGAAGGTTGCCTGAAGTACCAGACACTGGACCATGTCGACCAGCTCGCCTGGGAGCTGCAGCAGTTGCCGCAGGTGCGCATGACCCTGGGCCTGCCCGATGTGGTGCGCCAGATCACGGCGGGCTCGTTTGAGGGCAACCCCAAATGGCTGACCATCAGCCGCAACCAGGATGTGCTCAACTACGCCGCGCAACAGGCCAGCGTGAACATGCCCGACATGTTCAATACCGAATGCTCGGTGATGCCACTGGTCGCGTTTTTGAGCGACCACAAGGCTGAAACCCTCAATGCCGTGCTGGGTGTGGTGGAAAAGTTCATTGCCGAACACCCGACCGACCCGGCTCAAATCCAGGTATTGCCCGCAGCGGGTAACTCCGGCATTGAAGCGGCCACCAATATCGTGGTGCGCGAGGTCTGGGTCAAGATGCTTTTGTATGTCTACGCAGCGGTCATCGCTCTGTGTCTGATTACCTTCCGCTCATGGCGCGCCACGGTGGTCGCGGTGTTGCCCCTGGTGCTGACCTCCATTCTGTGTGAGGCACTGATGGTCAGCCTGGGCATTGGTGTCAAGGTGGCGACCCTGCCGGTGATTGCCCTGGGTGTCGGCATTGGCGTGGACTACGCGCTCTACCTGTTGTCGGTGCAACTGGCGGGTCAGCGCCGCGGCATGGGCTTGGCACAAGCCTATGGCGACGCGGTGCTGTTTACCGGCCGTGTGGTGGCGCTGGTGGGTGTGACGCTGGCTGCAGGGGTCATCACCTGGGCCTTCTCGCCGATCAAGTTCCAGGCCGATATGGGCATCTTGCTGACCTTCATGTTTCTCTGGAACATGGTGGGCGCGCTGGTGCTGATTCCCGCGCTGTCCCACTTTCTCTTGAACGACAGGCACTTTTCGAGACCCGTGTCACAGGACGCTGTAGCCCAGCCAGCGTCCTAAAAACAAATTTGCAGCTTGCGGAATACCGATAGATGGCATCGGGATTTCGCAAGAAACTTCACCCATCGCATTACTTTTTTCAAGGAGGCCAACCATGGCTATGATCGACTTTTTTGACCGCGGCTGGCTCATCAACCCCAAGGGAGCCGCCTATATCCAGGATGAGCGCGTTTACACCTTCGACGAGGTGGGCGCCTTGTCGTGCCAGGTGGCGAATGCCATGCTGGCCACCGGCCTGCCCAGTGGTTCCAAAGGTGCAGTATGGGCCGGCAATGACACCACCGCATGGACCTGTGCCTTAGGGCTCTGGCGCGCCAATATGTGCTGGCTGCCCGTGGGTGCGCGCAACCCGGCCAACGAAAATCAGTACGTGCTGGACCAGTTCGACTGCGAGGTGCTGTTCTACCAAAGCTATTTCGCAGCCACCATCGCCACCATTCAGGCCCGTCTGCCAAAGGTCAAACACTGGATCTGCATCGACGGGGAGTCCCCAGACATTGCCAACTCCGTACGTTTAAGCGATTGGATCAAGGACCAGCCGGCGACCAAGCCGCATCTGGATGTGGACATGGATGACGTGATCGCCATCGTGCCCACCGGTGGAACCACCGGCCTGCCCAAAGGCGTGATGAACACCCATCGCAGCTACCAGACCGCGTTTGCCCATCTGATGATCAACTTCCCCTACATGGAAGAAGACAAACCCGTCACGCTGGCCGCAGCGCCCATGACCCACACCTCAGGGCTGTTGTCCATTCCGGTCACGACACGCGGTGGCGCGGTGGTGATTTTGTCCAAGCCCGATCCGACCCTGATGCTCGCGGCCATTCCCAAGTACTGCGTCACCGAGCTTTTCCTGCCACCGACCGTGATCTACCGTTTGCTGGAAATCCCGGGGCTGAACATGAAGGTGGACTTCTCTTCGCTGAAATACCTGATTTACGGCGCGGCTCCCATGTCGGTGGAGAAACTCAAGCAAGCCATCGAAGTGTTTGGCCCGGTGTTGGCCGGTGGCTATGGCCAAACCGAGGCAGGTGGCACCATTTCGACCATGCCACCGCACCAGCACTTTGTCGGCCGCACTGTCGCGCCAGATTCGCGCCTGTCGTCGGTGGGACGTCCCAATCCGCTGGTGCACGTGGAGATCATGGACGACCACAACCACATACTTCCGCGCGGCCAGTCCGGAGAAATTTGTTTGCGTGGAGATCTCATGATGCGCGGCTACTACAATGACCCCGTCAAGACGGCAGAGACCATCATTGATGGCTGGTTGCACACCAGTGACGTGGGCCACATCGACGATGAAGGCTTTTTGCACATCACCGACCGCAAAAAAGACATGATTATTTCGGGCGGCTTTAATGTCTACCCGAGCCAGGTCGAGCAAGTGATCTGGGGCCACCCTGCTGTGCAGGACTGCGCTGTGATTGGTGTTCCCGATGAAAAGTGGGGCGAAGCGGTCAAGGCCGTGGT
>JAIPCE010000120.1 GCA_021738345.1 Rhodoferax sp.
CCAGGCTGCTAAACGACGAGCACGCGGCTTCAAACGAATTACCACGATCAGGACAGTGATCTTCTTGATTGCAGGAAAACTCGATTTCACCGCTATCAACCCTCACGCTGTGCAACCCACTTGATTTTAAAAAGAGCCGATTTTAAAAAGAGCCATCAGTCTGGCTGCTCTGCCAGAAGTCACCGTCACCGCACACAAGTCTTGATGATTGGAACGAGGGCATAAGGGTTTTTCGCTTTGGTACGTGACCTGCAAAAACCATGGATCGCCCGTTCGCTATGGTCGCCGAGCAAGAGAGGCAAGTTCGCTCGGACCTGATCGGTACATGAAGCAACATCCTCAAGAACGCCTACGCAGCACGCCAGTTTTACTGCCTGACATTTCGAGATACCTTAAATTCAGAACAGCAAGTTTTGACTACCGTTCAACAATAAATGACACCACTGTGGTAGCGCTTCCACCAATATTGAGCGTAGCAAAACGTTTCGCACCTTCGATTTGACAACCTTCGGCTCGACCACTCACTTGCTTCGCAGCGTCTAGCAGCATTCGCACCCCGGTTGCACCAACGGGATGTCCCAAACCAATCAGTCCACCCGAAGGGTTCATCGGAATGCGGCCACTCTTTTCTATATCACCGTTTTCGATTGCTTTCCAACTCTCACCGGGCGCTGTTATGCCGAAATGATCAATTGCCATATATTGCGTCGTGGAAAAGCAATCATGCGTCTCTATTCCATCCAGCGCATCTACACCAGTTAAGCTGGCACGACTAAACGCATCTTGTATCGCTTGAGCGATGTGTGGGAAAACATAGCGATCGCTCTGGCTTCTTAGAATTTTTTCTTCATATAACATGTGCGCAGTACGATGCCCCCAGCCCGAAATATAGGGAATATCCTCGATTGTCAGACCACGTCGCTTTGCATATTCAGTTGCAAACCCCTCCCCAGCCAATATGACAGCTGCTGCGCCATCGGTTACTTGACCGCAATCTTGACGTCTTAGCATTCCATCGATAACTGGATTAGCTTGGTCATCTTCTGTGAAACTTGAATCTTCAAACGTCCATTTGCGCGTTTGAGCGAATGGATTGTGCCTTGCATTTTCTATGTTGACCTGAGATATGCGTCCAAGATGTTCGTAACGCAGGCCGTAGCGGCGATCGTATTCTTCGCCAAGTCGACTGAACATGTGAGGCCACAGATAACGTACGTTATGCCCCTCACGACCTGCCCAAGCAGCTGCACCGAGATTGTCAGCAGCTTGGTCCCCAGTTACGTTACGCTCCAGTTCCACACCCGTTACCAGCACGCTGTCATATCTACCGGACTCGATCTCAGCGGTGGCTGCGAGAAGTGCAATACTTCCAGAGGCACAGGCTGCCTCATGGCGACCTGATGGTATCCCCCAAAAGCCATCGTCAATTGCTGCCAGCATTCCGTTTAGCTGACCCTGATGGCAAAACAACTCTCCAGCAAAGTTCCCAACATGCGCACTCTGCAGAGCAGAAGCCTCAAGGTCGCTAGATTCCAGGGCGCCTCGAACCGCATCGCGCATCAATTCGAATAGTCCGTGACCATTACGTGTAGCATTGATCGCGAAGTCGGTCTGGCTTCCTCCCAAAATGTAGACACGAGTTCCCATCTTATTTCCTTTCATTAAATTCCAGTTGATGACATAGTGCATAGCTAACCATTGCCGCATTGCTATCAAGTCCCAGCTTTTCAAGGACACGACTGCGGTGGGTCGCTATGGTTTTGACGCTTACTCCCATGGCAATCCCAATTTGAGTCAGTGGTACCCCACGAACAATCGAAGAAAACACCTCAAATTCACGAGAGGAGAGCTTCGCGTGAGCAGGCGCCTCCATAGGAGACTCGATGTCCCGTTCATCAAGAATCCCAGAGAAACAGCGACCACCGCCTGCAACAATTCGAAGTGCCTGAAGCATGTCCTCCGGAGCACAGTCCTTGGTGACGTATCCTTGTGCCCCAAGTTGTAGCGAGTGCTTCGCATACAGCTTTTCCCGATACATAGACAACATGAGAACCGGTAGTGAAGGCCATGCCTTGCGAATCACTCGCAGAACGTCAAGACCAGATGAACCGGGCATATTGATGTCGAGCATCACTACATCAACTGAATTTTGACGCAGAAATTTCAGAGCGTCCGACGAACTATTTGCTTCTCCGCAGACCTTGATGTCCATCTCGTCTGCAAGCATACGCTTGAGTCCACTGCGAAAGATGGCATGGTCATCGACAAGCAACAGCCGAATCATTCGGCATCTCCAGAATGTGAGATGGGTATATGTAGCGCAACGGTAGTACCAGCGTTATTTAAACCGTCAATCTCAAGACGTCCGTTCAATTGCATGGCACGTTCACGCATCCCCATTATTCCAAAGGCGTTGGGAGCCTCACGTCGATCCTCACTAATACCCTGACCATTATCGGACACCGAAAGCACAAGGTCGGTCATTCCCACAGCCGCCATCTCAACGACGACCTTAGTCGCTTTAGCGTGTCTGGCTACATTGGTAAGTGATTCCTGGAAAATTCGGAAAACAGAAGCCGCTTGCAAATGATCAAGCACAGGTTCGTCACCAGTAAATGACAGAGAAGTAGCAATCGAGAATCTCTCCTCAAATCGGGTCAATGCATCCTCTATCGCTGCTCTGAGTCCGAGGTGCTCCAAAACTGCAGGTCGCAAGCTCCTGGATATGCGGTGCAATTCGTCTATACCCTGTTGTGCAAGAACGATGATCGAATCCGCCAGATCCTTTTCAACTGAATGCTGTTGTCGACGAGCCAGTCGCGAAGCATCCATCTTTAGCGAGGTCAGTATTCCACCTAACACATCATGTAGTTCACGCGCAACATTGGCCCTATCCTTTTCCCGAACCTCGTTGGTGTGGCGCGTTAACTTGCGCAGACGTTCAGTGGTTTTCTTGAGCTCGCGCTCTCGCAGCACACGTTCTGTGATGTTTACCTGCACCCCAGCTACAGCTGGCTTGCCTTGATACATGACGCGGGTGCCATGGCTTTCGACATATACCGGCGAGCCATCGCGATGTCGCGCCTCAATCAGGTAATGAATCGTGTGGGCATCGCCGGCCTCACGCATGCGAAGATAGTAGCGAGCCATGGGTAAGGCTTCGGGGGAAGATGTCAGTGCAATCGTCTGTCCTATTACTTCCTCAGGCTTGTAGCCAAAATTCTTGGCCCAAACCGCATTGCACCAACAAAACGTCTCATTCTGTATCAAATACAGACCCACCATAGGTTGATTTACCACTACAGACAGCAGGTCAAAATCCAGCGAATCGGCGTTCTTGTCAACAGTACGGCTCATCTGGACAAGCTTCGTTCCATCGCCTTCACGTAGCGTTGGACGCGCGCGCTTGGTCATAGTGTCATAGCCTTGCATGCGCCATACGCAATGCTTCTTCACGTAGCGGTTGCTTCACAATTTTGCCATTCAGATTTCGTGGCAAAGGAACGTTCATAACGGTTAAATAGTCTGGACGCTTGTAATCAGCGAGGTATTGCGCACAGTGAGCTCTTACCTCGGACAAGGTGAGTGTCGGGGGTCCAAAAATGAACGCATGAACACGCTCACCAAGAATCTCACAGGGTGTAGGTACGACGGCTGCATCGACCACACCGGCAATTCGGTGCAATACACCCTCAACCTCAGTGCTGTAAACTTTGAACCCACCACGGTTGATCATGTCCTTGCGCCGGTCTAGCAGTCGCATACGCCCGCTTGCATCAATGCTCCCGATATCGCCCGACCGCCAGTATCCACCGATGAACTCACTTTGGGTGGCCTGAAGATTATCCCAATAACCAATTGCATTGCCCGGACTCTGGACGAATATCTCACCACTTTCACCGGGCGATACTTCGCAAGCATTCTCATCTAGTACGCGGATATCGACGCAATCCAACACGGTGCCGACCGAGTCCAGAAAGGTGACCGTATCTTGTGCACTCGACAATGTTACGGCCGATGTTGTTTCGGTCGCGCCATAACCGTTATAGAGTCGCAGTTGCGGCAATTTTTGGGCTAACCTTTGTATCGACACTTCGGGCATGGCTGCCCCACCAAAATGACCTATCTTCCAACTGCTTAAATCGAAGCGTTCAAACTCCGGAGTCAATAGGCAAAGGTTGTACATTGCTGGAACCATCACTGTGGACGTTATGCGTTCGCGCTCGATAATACCAAGCAATTCCAGTGCATCAAACTCTTGAATCAGAATGGTGCAACCGCCAACCTGCAACATCACCACAAAAACAGCCAGCAACCCACTGATGTGGGAACCCGGCACCACCATCACAGAACGTGAATCGCTGTCGTATCCAAATCGTGTCTCATAGTTCTTGGCTGTATGAAAGAAGCCAAGATGCGTCAGCATTGCTCCTTTTGGCCGACCGGTTGTACCTGAGGTATACATTATTATGGCCGTACTGTGCTCGTCTATGGACTGGACTGGTAACGGCTCATTTTCTACAGATTTAAGTTGATCAAACGCGAATTCACCTGTTTGCGGACTGCCATCAATCCGCCAAAGTACTCGAAGCGATTGAACATCTTCAACGGCTGGAATCCTTGAAGACAGGTAATCTTCAAAAATCAACGCACTTGCTGAACTCTGATTCAAAATGTATCGAAGTTCTAATGCGCTCTGACGAACCCCTATCGGCACGCAAATAGCACCCAAACGAAGAATGGCTAAAACGGATATTACGAATTCTGTTCGATTTCCAACAAATACGGCAATCCGCTCACCTGCAAGCAAACCAGCCTTACGAAGGCCAGTCGCCACCTGCCCAACCTGCTGGTCCAACAGACCATATGTTAGGCGTTCATCCTGGTAAACAACCGCTTCTTTGTGAGCATAGGTCTGGGCAATAGCACGAAACATCGCATCCAGATTGGCAGGTCGCGGCCAAAAGCACTTGACCATGCGATTCTGGTACAGCAACTCTGTTCGAATCGACATATTTACCTTCATGCCGTTGCCTGTGTGATTTTGACAACTGTGGGTTCACGCATGCGCATCGCTGCGTCAAGCCTGATTACTTCACCGTTGAGCATTGGGTTTTCTATGATTGCCTTCACTAGGTGTGCGAATTCAGCGGGAGTGCCGGCGCGCTGCGGAAACGGCGGATCGCTTACCAGACTTTGCCGTGTGTGCTCCGGGACCACTGAAAGCATGGCTGTATCAAATGTGCCGGGGGCGATAGCCATTGCGCGGATGCCGAATCGACCAAATTCTCGGGCTAGAGGCAAGGTCATTCCAGCCACAGCACCCTTGGATGCCCCATACGCAGCTTGAGCGGATAGTGCCTCGTAGGCGGCAACCGATGCTGTATTGACAACAACGCCACGTTCGCCGCCTTCGAGTGGTTCAGCCGCTTGTATCTGGGCGACGAAGATTCGAATTGCATTGAAGGTCCCGATCAGATTGACTTCTAGCACGTGACGAAAAGCATCCAACTCACGTGCCGATCCGTCTCGCTTGAGAAGCTTACCCACCCCCAAAATCCCAGCACAATTGACCAAAATCCGCACGGCACCCAAGCGCTGGTGTGTACGCTCAAATGCATCCTGCATCTGCAACTCGCTGCAAATGTCCATTTGTATTGGCAGCACCGCGTCGCCCAGTTCGACCGCCAATTGTTCGATTCCTTCGGCCTGAAGGTCTAGGGCAGCCACTTTGCAGCCAGCGGCCACGAGCATTCGAACGGTTCCCGCGCCTAGTCCCGAACCTGCACCGGTGACGATCGCAACCTGCTGGTTGATTTGCATGATTGAGTCCTTGCTTCGTGATTTAGAGGCGAGCGGGCATACGCAGTGCGCCGTCAAGACGGATGACCTCGCCGTTGAGCATGGGTATTTCGATAATCGCGCGCACCATCGCGGCAAACTCTTCCGGGCGTCCAGGTCGAGAAGGGAATGGGGGTTTGGCTGAAAACACCACATCTCGTGACTTCTCTGGTAAGTCTAAAGTCATCGGTGTGGCAAAGACACCGGGCGCAACACACATGACCCTTACGCCCAAATCACCGAGTTCCCGTGCCAACGGCAACGTCATTGCTGCTACACCAGCCTTTGATGCGCTGTAGGCCGCCTGGCCCATCTGTCCGTCAAAGGCTGCAATTGATGCGGTGTTAACCACAATCCCCACTTCTTCATCGCCCTGGTCATCCTTGTATCTGTTCATCTGCGCTACCGCGAGGCGCATACAGTTGATGGTGCCCAGAAGATTGATCTCGATCACACGGCGAAACTCAGCCAACGGCATTGGATGCCCCTTACGCATGACCGAACCTGGCTGTGCCACACCAGCACAGTTCACCAGGATGGATACTGGACCCAGCATTTCAAGGACGGACTCAAACGCGGCGGCCGTGCCCTTCTCGTCTGAAACATCGACGACGAAACCCTTGCCGCCCAGGAGGTTCGCTTCGTTCAGCACCCCAACAGCATGGTCAAGCATTGCCACGCGCGCGCCAGACTCCAAAAGCATTGCGGACACGGCTCTGCCAAGACCCGAAGCGGCGCCGGTAACGATAGCTGTCTTATCTTTGATTTTCATGGGAACCTTAAACTTTCAACCAATCGTCCTGAATATCTGTACGCGACCGCAGGTCAGTAGGAGTGCCTTCAAATACCACTTTGCCATGTCCCATTACGTACAGACGGTGCGAAATTTCAAGTGCAATAGCGAGCTTCTGCTCGACCAGAAGCACCGATAGTCCGCGATCAGCGATTGCACGCACCAAACTGGCAACACGCTGGACCATTTGTGGAGACAGCCCTTCAGTAGGTTCATCGATAATCATGAGATCTGGGTCACCCAATAGCGACCTGCACATGGTCAGCATCTGCTGCTCACCGCCAGAAAGCGCCTCGGCCGGTGCATTGGACCGCTCCTTCAAATTAGGGAAGAGTTCATAAATTTCACCCAAACTCCAGCGATTTGGTGCCCCTGGCTTCTTGATTCCAAGTTGAAGGTTCTCCTCGACGGTCAGACCGCTGAAAATTAAACGATCTTCAGGCACATAGCCAAGTCCAAGGCGTGCGATTCGATCAGGAGACATGCCCGCGATTTCGTGGCCCTTGAAGACCACACTGCCAGAGGGTCGCACCAAACCCATAATCGTTTTGCAGGTAGTTGACCGCCCCACTCCATTGCGTCCAAGCAGACTAACTATCTCACCGTGATCCACCGTCAGATCTACGCCGTGCAGGACGTGAGACTGTCCGTACCATGCCTGCATATTTCGAACTTCAAGCAGGCTCATTTCGGGTCCCCGAGTGCCGAGCCCAAATAGGCCTCCTGCACCTGTGGATTGGACCTCACCTCTTGCGGTGTGCCCGTGGCGATCACTTTTCCGTACACCAAGACGCTAATCCGGTCGGCCAAATTGAAGACCATTTGCATATCGTGTTCAATTACCAGCAAGGATCGACCAATCGTGACGCTACGTATGAGGGCTAACATACGCTCGGTTTCAGCTTTACTCATCCCCGCTGTCGGCTCGTCAAGCAAAACCATGCGGGGGTCACCCGCTATCGCCATACCAATCTCCAGTGCACGCTGTTCCGCGTAGCTAAGTGTTCCAACTAATACATTGCGCACCCGCATGAGGTGGAGCGACTCCAGTACCTGGTCGGCTTTATCGTTGATGTTGCGCAATGAAGAGGCCATTCGCCAAAGCGAATGGGCTCTCACTCCTTGTGACCACAAGGTAGCGAGTCGAATGTTTTCGAAGGCCGACATGTTCAGGAACAAGTTGTTGATCTGAAAACTACGAGCAAGACCGAGTCTGGCGATACGGTGCGCGGGTTCAGCGGAGATTTCCTGACCATTGAATCGGATTGAGCCACTGTCCGACGCGATGCGCCCGGAGATTAGATGAAACAAAGTCGATTTGCCCGCGCCGTTGGGCCCGATCAAGGCATGGCGCTCGCCCGCAGTGACCTGCAAATCAGCACCGCGAATGATCGATGCTCGCCCGAAACTCTTGGTGAGATCGGCTACTTCAAGTACCGTTTGGGTCATGACCTGTCCCCAGAGGCTCGCACTTGCCACCAAAGTAGCCCGGATCTCATTAGACCGGTTCCAACAAGCAGTAATGCAACAGCGACAACCCAGACAACCCCAGTTCGGGTGTCAATGGCCAGCCCAAACCAAGTCATTAGCTTGTCCGGATAGCTGCGAAAGTGCCAGTTCACTTCAATCAACAGCACCAGACCGATCAATGCACCGAAAAACGCAGCGACAATCAATGCGCTCGGCAGCAAAATTTTCCGACCATGTTTCCGCCATGCTTGAACCTGAGTATCAACAATGCCAGCCAGGCCACGCGGCGCAAAAGATACAACAAGAACGAAAAGCAATCCAAAGTACAACTGCCAAACATCGGTGGCCTTGGAAAGCAAAAGCTGCATTGCAGTTACCACTGCTGAGCCCAACATGGGTCCGGCGAAGAAAGTCGATCCACCGATATACGTCGATAGCAACACATTAGCAGAGGCACCCATCGACAAAATTTCAACCGTAGCACTTTCATAATTCATCGCTGACAATGCACCAGCGATACCGGCAAAACATCCGGCGTGCGCAAACTGCAAATGGCGAATCATTTTTGGCGTAAACCCGACGAACTCAACGCGCTCAGCATTGTCACGAACCGCGTTGGCCAATCGCCCCAATAGGGTTTTTGTTTGCATCCACATAAGCAGTGTGCACACTGCAAGCCATGCCAGTATCAAAAACAACATAGCCAATTGAGATCCGTAATCGAAGCCAAACAGCGAACCGCCTGCGGTTCTGTCAGCGGAGATACCCTCCTCTCCACCAAATACGGGCCGAATGATGTGCGCAGCGGTCAACACCATTTCAGCAACTCCAAGCGAGATCATGGAGAAAGGCACACCGCCCCGGTTGGTCGAAAAGGTGCCAAAGAGAATGGCAAAGAATAGTCCTGACAAACCTCCAGCCAAAGGCATCAGTTCGATTGGAAACACGGAAAGGCGAAGCATGTGAATCGTGGCAAATCCACCAAGACCAAAGTAGACCGCATGACCGAATGAGAGCATTCCGGTTTGCCCAAACAGCATGTTGTATGACAGAGCAAACAATACGGCAATTCCCATCTGGGATAGCAAAGAAAGCGCAAATCCACTGCGCAACCACGGAATAGCTAGAGCAAAGGCAATGGCACCGGCCAGTAACCAGGGAGTAACTTGTTTCGTCATTTCAGCTCTCACGCTTACCCATCAAACCTTTAGGCTTGAAGATGAGTACCATTACCATGAGAACATATGGCAACAACGCGCCAATTTCAGACAATTTGACTGGCAGTATGGGTGCCAACGAAATATCCACTGCTACTGAAACAGTCTGCACGATTCCCACTATCAATGATGCAATCAACGCACCGGCCAGCGAACCTAGCCCACCGATAACGACGACTACAAAAATAATTGTTCCCAATTGCATCGCCATGGTCGGCTGCGTCGTAAAGTAGTTGCCACCAATCACACCTGCTAGCCCGGCCAGCGCGCAACCACCCGCAAACACACCCATGAACACCTTGGGTACGTCGTGTCCTAGTGCGCGTAGCATTTCGGGTTGGGATAGTGCTGCGCGAACAATCAGACCGATGCGTGTACGCGTAAGAACCAACGCTAGGCAAACGAAGCTAAGAACTGCCACTGCAAGCATGAATATCCGATATGCCGAGTAGTTGATACCGAACAACGAAAATAACGCAAAATCGAGTTCCTTAGGAATCCGATAGGCCACTGGCAGGCGACCCCAAAAGAAGACCACCATCTCTTCGATTACGTAAACCAGACCGAAAGTAAACAGCAATTCGGCAACGTGCCCTCGTTGATGCAAGCGACGCAATCCAACAGCCTGTACCAGCGCACCTAGCAGGGCGACGGCCAGCGGGGCCAGCAGTAATGCTGGCCAAAATCCGATTGAACGACTTATTTCATGGGCGAAGTACGCACCCAACATGAAGAAGCTCGCGTGAGCAAAGTTCAGAACGCCCATCATGCTGAAGATGAGCGTCAGACCGCTCGATAGCATGAACAAAAGCATGCCATATAGCAATCCGTTGAAGAGCGAAAATAGCAGAGTTTGATCCATATTGCTATAAGACAACGGTCAAATTAATATGTGGACCTGCCGCCTGACAGGTCGAAGGTCATTCCCGTGGTGAATGAACATTGATCTGATGCCAGCCATGCGGCCAGAGCGGCAAATTCTTCAGGTCTGCCTAATCGTCCCATAGGTATTTTGGCTCGCAACGCATCAATCGCCTGCGGATCGAGTACGCTCGCTTCATCCAGCATGGGTGACTGCACCAGAGTTGGTGCAATCCCATTGACAAGAACACCGGTTTGTGCCAGCTCCTTTCCGAGAGATTTCGTGAAACCCATGATTGCGGCCTTGGCCGACGAATAGGCGATTTGCTTCGGATTGCCCTCCTTGCCAGCCATCGAGGACACCGTGATAACGCGTCCCCATCCAGAAGCTATCATGGTCGGCACCAGTGCACGGCAGGTCAAGTGCACGCCGGTCAGGTTGGTGTTTATCACATCGTGCCAACCACTTAGTGGATAGTCCACATACGGCAACACGTGCCCAGCGATACCGGCTGCAGCGAGTACAGTATCAGCATCACCAAACACATCACGGGTCCTCTGTGCTGCTTGTTCAATGCTGTAAACATCACTGACATCTGTCTGGCAACCCCAAACGTCGCCGAACTGAGCCAACTCGGCGGTTGCGCGTTGCAGATTGGGATCAGAAATGTCCCATAATGCAACCCGCATTCCTTCTGACAAGAACCTGCGCGCTGCCGCATAGCCTAGTCCGCTCGCACCCCCTGTGATAACTGCCACTCTCTGCGCAGGCATCGCGGTCGACGCGCCAGGGGTAGACTGCACTGCGTTCAAAATGGACCCATCTTGCAACTAGTGGGTTGCATAACTTCATCAGGTTCGAGGGTCACCAGAGTCTTCCAGCCGACACCACTTTTCTCAATATCGTATTTGGCGCTACGCGTGTACACCGACACGTACATTGGATGCTGCATCTGATGGTCTGTTGCACGCATTGTGACTTTGCCAAGCGAACCCTGGTATTCCATTCCGGATAGTGCGGGTGCAACCTTTTTGGGATCGGTACTTCCAGCTTTCTTCATTGCCGTTGTCAGCATGCCAAGAATCGTCTCGTGATGCATAAACCACAAGTCTGAGTCGTGCTTCTTTTTGAAGTTCAAATACTCCTGCTCTAAACCAAGGTTCTTATTTTCGACTGCCAGACTTGGATGATAGATTGATGCCTCCATCACTGTTCCTTCCCCGGCCAATCCTATAGCTGCCGGACTGCCAAACGCACCGCCAAAGATCGTGTAGAAGCGCGTGTTAATACCAGCTTCTTTAGATGCTTTAATGAGTAGCGAAAGGTCCCCGCTCCAGTTTCCGGTGATCACAGCATCTGCTCCGCTCGCCTTTATTTTCGCAGCGTAAGGTGAAAAATCCTGGACCTTTTGCATAGGGTGGAATTCATCCGCGACGATCTGCACATCGGGCCTTGCTTTCTTCAACAAATCTCGAGCTGCCTCGCTCACTGACTTACCAAAAGAATAGTCCTGGTTGAGCAGATACACCTTCTTTATTGAAGGATCTTTGGAAATGTGTTTCACAAGTCCAGCCATGACCATTCCAGTATGAGGAAAGAAGCGGAAGAAGTACGGTTGACATAATGACTCTGTCAAAGACGGCTCCAGCGATCCACCATTTAGCAACATGACTGGTTTTTCGGGATTTCGGGTGTTGTGCTTTTTGACGGCTTCAGAAAGCGCCGCAGCGACTGCCGAGCTGGTATTTTGATAGACATACCGGATGTCCTTGTCGATCAGGTCTTTCAAGATTACCAGCGAATCTTGGGGGCTGGCCTTGTTGTCAAACGTCAATATTTCAAACTTTCCACCACCCGGCAGACTGCCTTTTGCATTGAAGGCATCCGCAAAGTAGTTCATCGTCTTTGACGATGGCACTCCGACGTTGGCCACTGGCCCACTTTGGGGCTCAACGACGGCGAGTCGAACGTTTTGAGCTGAAGCTGTGGCCATTGAACCCATTGCGGCAAGGCAGATAGCAGTTGCTAAGAATCGTTGCATGGTTTGTTGTCTCCTGTTAATGAACTAATGCTGCCCTGAGTTTTACGGCTTCTGGCTTTGGCGACAATCAGAAATGTCTGACAAAACCTGAAGAATCCCAAAAGATTTAGGTGACACGGCGGAAATCCGCGGACATAGGTTGCAACCTGGGATCAATTCAGCAGATCAATACTTTAGAAGTCCACGCTGAACCTGGTCAGTGGCATCTGCATGCCAGAACGTGCATCGTCGCGCGACAATAACGCACATGGACTCGGGGTGCACTGAGGTGTGCAACGAGCGCAATGATCAGGGGAAAGGAATCTCTCCGTCGATCAATGCCCCTTCAATTGACAAGCCGATGCTGCTCGACAAAGTTCCAAGGACCAAGGGCGTTGTTGGCGGTATCGGTACTTTTCAGAGTTTTCAAGGGTGATTGTGCTGATGCCAGGGTAAATTCGTTCTCTGGCATCCCTGTCATTCTCGCCCAGGCGGGAATCCAGTGCGCGCTTGCAAATGCATGGAGTCCCGCCTGCGCGGGAATGATGGCAGGTGAGTAGTTGCGCTGTTCATTGACATCCGTGTTATTTGGCGGATGTTAAAGATTGCCTAAATCACGAGCATCAGATCCCGAGTGCCCATGCGGCAGCTGCCTACCCGAACCTTGAGAGAGCCCGACCCTTCTACCACCAGAGTGACAAAGCTTTCGTGGGCGTTGCCACGGGTCCAGGGCATGAAGATGCTGGTGCCTCCAAACAGGCCGGCGCCCCAGCCGTCGAGGTGGCCGACCTCAATCACCGCGTTGTGCGGCGCGATCACCTTGAGGCCGTCGCCCGAGGCGGTCATGCGCAGTGGTTCGGAGTGCGGTACCGCCTTGGCAGATGACAGGCCATAGGTGCCCAGGTAGCCGGTATTGGCCACACGAATCTCGATGCGGGTCAGCTTGGCGTCGCACTTTTCCTGCGCCACCACCTCGACCTGGAGCTGTGGCACCAGCGCAGCCACGCGCAGGAATGCGGCGCTTTGGCTCTCGCAGGTGTGGGGCAATTTTTCAAAAGGCGGGTTGGAAATGCCCACGCGCGGGTCGTAACCATTGACCTCGACTTCTCCGAGCTGGGGATGTTGCACCTTGTGCCAGGGCTTGAAGATACGCCCGGCGTTGTGGTCCTTGTCAAATTGCGCCAACGTGGCGACATCCTTGCGGCTGAACTTCAGGTAATGGTCGATAAAGGGCTTTTTGCGCTCAATGCCAAGCTGGGCGAACAGGTCCCATAGCTCGACGACGTAGGCGAGTGCCCCGCGCTGGTGGTAGGCATAGTCGGTC
>JAIPCE010000121.1 GCA_021738345.1 Rhodoferax sp.
GACAGTGCGCTACGGGCAATTGGCTGTTTGCTTACGCTCGGTACGCGACATGACCGCCGACCAGCGTGGTGCTGACGCGTCCTATCAACTCATAGCCGCCAAAGGGCGTGTGCTTGCCTTGGCTGCGCAAGGCAGCGGGCTCGACGGTCCAGACCGCCTGTGGGTTGAACACACACAGATCGGCCACTGCGCCCACCGCCAGCCGGCCCGCGCTGCCCGCGATGGCACCCAGCGAATTACCCAGCAACCGGGCAGGACCACAGGTAACCCTTGCAAGTGCCTTGCCAAAGTCCACGCCATCGTCAGTCGACCACTTGAGGACCACACTGAGCAGCAGCTCCAGTCCGGTGGCACCGGGCTCGGCTTCCGCAAACGGCAAGGCCTTGGCGTCTTCATCGACCGGAGTGTGGTCGGACACCAACGCGTCGATGGTGCCATCGGTCAGGGCCGCGCGCAGTGCGGCGCGGTCGCGCTGCTGGCGCAATGGCGGGTTCAGGCGCATCCGGCTGTCAAAGTAGCCGATGTCCACGTCTGTGAAATACAACGAGTTGATGCTCACATCGCACGTCACCGGCAGTCCGTCGGCCTTGGCCTGGCGGACCAGATCTACCCCGGCGGCACTGCTGAGCCGACACACATGCACCCGTGCGCCGGTGGCGCGCATGAGTTCAAAAATGGTGTACAGCGCAATGGTTTCGGCCGCCACCGGGACCCCGCTCAGGCCCAGACGGGTCGCCAACGGGCCACTGGCGGCCACACCCTTGCCCAAATACAACTCCTGGGGTCGCAGCCAGACCGTGTAACCATAGGTGCTGGCATATTGCAGGGCGCGTTGCAGCACCTGGGTGTTGGCCAGCGGCACCTCGGCCTGGCTAAAACCCACACAACCGGCCTGCGTGAGTTGCAGCATTTCGGTCAACACCTCCCCCTGCAAATTGCGGGTCAGGGCGCCAAGCGGAAACACCCGCGCCAGGTGCAGGCGCTCAGCGCGGTACCGCAGCATTTCCACCAGTCCGGCTTCGTCGAGTACCGGCTCTGTGTCGGGTGGGCACACTACGCTCGTGACACCTGCAGCCACGGCAGCGGCCATCTCGGAGGCCAGCATGCCTTCGTGCTCATGGCCGGGTTCACGCAGGCGCACTGCCAGGTCGACCAGGCCTGGCAAGACCATGCAGCCACGCGCAGCAATCACCTGGTCGGGCGCAAAATCAGCCATCTGTTCCTGGATTGCCACTACCTTGCCATCGGCCACCGCCACATCGGCCAGGGTGTCTAGCCCACTCGCTGGGTCGAGCACCCGGCCACCTTGAATCAGGATTTTCATATTCCAGTCCTTCACTTTGCGTCGTTGCCGGCGACGATACTCATCACAGCCATGCGCACGGCAATGCCAAAAGTCACTTGCGGCAGAATCACGCTCTGGCGTCCGTCGACCACCGCCGAGTCAATCTCGACCCCGCGATTGATCGGGCCGGGGTGCATGACGATGGCATCGGGCTGAGCCAGTTGCAGCTTCTCTGGCGTGAGGCCATAACTCTTGAAAAACTCGTGGGTGGAGGGCAGCAAGGCGCCACTCATGCGCTCATTTTGCAGGCGCAGCATGATGATGACATCGCAGCCCCGAATACCTTCTTCTAAAGTGTGGCAGACCCGCACGCCCATGTGCGCCATGTCGGCCGGCACCAGCGTTTTGGGTCCCACCACCCGGACCTCGGCACAGCCCAGCGTGGTCAGCGCATGGATGTCAGAGCGCGCCACCCGTGAGTGCAAGACGTCGCCCACGATCGCCACCGTGAGCCTGGAAAAGTCCTTTTTATAGTGGCGGATGGTGAACATATCGAGCAAGCCCTGGGTCGGGTGGGCGTGCCGCCCGTCGCCAGCGTTGATGACGTGGACATGCGGCGCCACGTGCTGGGCAATCAGGTACGGCGCACCCGACTCGCTATGGCGTACCACAAACATGTCAGCCGCCATGGCGCTGAGGTTGGCGATGGTGTCAAGCAGTGACTCGCCTTTGGTGGCACTAGAGCGTGCAATGTCGAGGTTGATGACGTCGGCCGACAGCCGGGTGGCAGCGATTTCGAAGGTGGTGCGGGTGCGGGTGGAGTTCTCGAAAAAAAGATTGAACACGCTCTTGCCGCGCAGCAGAGGTACCTTCTTGACCTCGCGGTCGTTGACCGACACAAAATTGGTGGCGATGTCGAGAATGTGCGTCAGTGTGTCTTTGGGCAGACCGTCGAGGGACAGCAAATGCACCAACTCGCCATTGCGGTTGAGCTGCGGATTGCGTCTATAGAGCATGTCAGGACTCCTGCACGTTGAAACTAAAGTGCCCTTGCGCGTCGCGCGCCAATGCCAGCGACTGGCTGGCCGCCAGGCTGACCCGCGCTGCGGCAAAGTCGGGCTGGATCGGCAATTGACGCCCGCCCCGGTCCACCAGCACCGCCAGTTTGACGCTGCCCGGGCGACCGTAGTCAAACAGTTCGTTGATGACGGCGCGCAGGGTACGCCCGGTGTACAGCACATCGTCCAGCACCAGGATATGGGCGCCGTTGACGTCAAACGGCAGCACTGTTTGCCCACCTGCCGACAGACCACGCTGGGCAAAGTCGTCGCGGTGCATGGCCGAGGACAGGGTGCCGGCCTGACCCTGCAAGCCCATGTCACGCTGCAGGCGCTCGGCCAGCCAGGCGCCGCCCGAAGTAATACCAACCAGGCGCATGTCGGGCTGGCCTATCAGTCGCACGCCGCGCAACAACTCCAGGTACAAAGCCTCGGCATCCAGAAACAGGCCGCTCATCGATGGGTTCATTCGAGGTTCCTTAAAAATTGCTCCAAAATAATGCAGGCCGCCGCCGCGTCGGCATCGCGCGCGCCCGATTGCAGCGCTTCGGTGGTGCTGTAGCGCTCGTCGACTTCATACACCGGCAGCCGAAAGCGGCCGTGCAACTGGCGGCCAAATTTTTTGGCGCGTGCGGTGTTGTCGTGTGCTGCACCGTCGGGGTGGTAGGGCACGCCAATGACGATGGCATCGGGCTGCCACTCTTGCAAGCGCTGGGCAATCGGGGCAAAGCGGGCATCGCCCAGTGCAGTGATGGTCCCCAGCGGCTGTGCGGTGCGCAGCAAACGGTTGCCCACGGCCACACCGGTGCGCTTGTGGCCAAAGTCAAACGCGATAAAGGAATTGAAGCTGGCGGGCACTGCACACAGGGTAGTGTCTGGTGCGGCTGCTGTCATGCGTGTCCGGCCTGGGTGGACAGCATCCAGGCCTGCAGGCCCAGCAAGGCGAGCGCGCGCTCGTAGCGCTGTGCAATCGGTGTGTCGAAAATGATCGCCGGGTCGGCGTCGACGGTGAGCCAACTGTTTTCACCAATCTCGGACTCGAGTTGTCCCGACGACCAGGCGGCATAGCCCAGGGTGACCAGCAGCTTGGCCGGCCCCGAACCCGCTGCCAGGGCCTCCAGGACGTCTTTGGAGGTGGTCATTTCCAGACCGCCGGGGATTGCCATGCTGGAGGCATAGAGCGACTGCTCGGGCGGCTCACCGGCAGAAAAAGTGGGCTGGTGCAAGACAAAGCCGCGGTCTACTTGCACCGGCCCGCCTTGCAGCACCGGGCTATCGACCAGATCGGGGCGTGCCAGCGGCAGATCGATCTTGTCAAACAGTTCTACCAGTTGAATGTCTGCTGGCTTGTTGATGACCAGCCCCATGGCACCCCGGGGTCCGTGCTCGCAGATATAGACCACGCTTTTGGAAAACAGGGGGTCTTCGAGTCCAGGCATGGCCATCAGGAAATGATGGGTCAGATTAATGGGTGCAGAATCGCCAGACATATCTTCATTTTAGTGTAGTCATGCAGAAAAAATTCACCACCGGCCTGGTGTGGCTGCGGCGCGACTTGCGCCTGGAAGACAACCGCGCCCTCACCACCGCCTTGGAACAGTGCCAGCACGTGCACTGTGTTTTTGTCTTTGACAAAGACATTTTGGAGCCTCTGCCCCGGCGCGATCGGCGTGTGGCATTCATTTGGGCGAGCGTGGTCGAGCTCGATGCCGCTTTGCGCCGCCGATCCGGCAAGCGGACATCCGGCTTGATTGTGTTGCACGACCGCGCTTGCGCTGCCCTCCCTGCATTGGCGCGGGAACTGTCTGCCGATGCGGTGTTTGCCGCCCACGACTACGAGCTCGGCTCAGAGCTGAGAGACCTGGCAGTGCAGACCGCGCTAGGCCTACAGGGGACAGCTTGGCGGACGGTAAAGGACCATGTGGTGTTTGAACGCGATGAAATTCTGACCCAGCTTGGCCACCCTTATGTAGTGTTCACACCCTACCAACGAGCCTGGCTGGCACGCATCGAATCTGAACCGCTGGGGTCGGGTGACGATGCGGCGCTGTGGCAAGCGGCGTCGCAGGCACTGGCAGAGCGACCGGCGCGCCATGCGGTGGCGGCCCCGTCCTTGGCCACGCTGGGCTTTGAGGCTCTGGAGCCGGCGATCCCGGCGATTCCCTGTGGCGCCCACGGTGCGAGCCAGTTACTTGAAGACTTTTGGCAGCGCATGGATAGCTACGACCAGACGCGCAATTTTCCATCGGTCAAAGGCCCCAGTTATTTGGGGGTGCACTTGCGTTTTGGCACGGTGTCCATCCGCCAACTGGTGCGCCTGGCGCTACAGCGGCGCCTGCAAGGCAGCGCGGGTGCCTCGGTGTGGCTCAGCGAACTGGTCTGGCGCGAGTTTTATTTTCAGGTTTTGGCGAATTTTCCGCACGTGGTCGACGCAGCTTTCAAAACCGAGTACGACGCCATCACCTGGGAACAAGGCGACCATGCCCAGGAGTTGTTTGCCGCCTGGTGCGAGGGCCGCACCGGCTATCCGCTGGTCGACGCGGCCATGGCGCAAATCAACCAGACCGGCTATATGCACAACCGCCTGCGCATGGTGGCGGGCAGCTTTCTGGTCAAGCACCTGGGCATTGACTGGCGCTGGGGTGAGCGCTACTTTGCCGAGAAGCTCAATGACTTTGACCTGGCGGCCAACAACGGTGGCTGGCAGTGGGTCAGCTCCAGCGGCTGCGATGCACAGCCGTATTTCCGGATTTTCAATCCGGTGATGCAAAGCGAAAAGTTCGATGCACAGGGCAAATTCATCTGCCGCTATCTGCCCCAGCTCGCCAGATTGCCGGCCAAACGCATCCATGCGCCGTGGTTGGCCACGGCCAGCGAGCTGGCACAGGCCGGTGTGGTGTTGGGGCGCGATTACCCGCACCCCCTGGTCGACCACGCCGCCGCCCGCGAACGCACTTTGCAACGCTACGCCGTGGTCAAAAAGGCGTGGCCGTAAAAGCGGTATGCGTCAGGCCCTGACCGCGCAATAGTCGCGTACCAGGCCCAGCAGCTCGTCTTCGGAGTAGGGCTTGCCGAGGTAATGGTCCACACCCAGCTCCTTGGCATGCTGGTGGTGCTTTTCGGCAATGCGCGAGGTGATCATGATGATGGGCAGGTCGCGCAGGTTGGCGTCGCCCCGGATATTGCGCGCCAGATCAAACCCGTCCATGCGTGGCATCTCGATGTCCGACAAAACCACTGTGGGTTTTTCGTCCTGCAGCCGCTCCAGGGCCTGCAGGCCATCGGCGGCGAGTGCCACCCGGTAACCCTCGCGCTTGAGCAGGCGCTGGGTGACACGGCGCACCGTGATCGAATCGTCCACCACCAGAATCAGCGGCACTTCCGAGACCAGTGGTGCTGCCGCTACGCTGCCGGCACCCGCCGCGCCCGAGCCGGCAGCCGGATTGGCGACGGCACTGGAGAGCCGCAGATGCTGCGCCTGCTCGCCATACACCGAGGCCAGTGCCACCGGGTTATAAATCAGCGCCACAGCGCCGGACGCCAGCACCGAGATGCCCGCCAGCCCCGGCAGACGGCCCAGTTGTGGTCCCAGATTTTTGACCACCACTTCGCGGTTGCCCAGCACCTCATCGACGTGCAGTGCCAGGCGCTGCCCGGCACTGCGGAACACCGCCACCGGCAGGGTCTTGCCATGGAGTTCGCTGCTGCGTGCCGAAATCTGTAGCAAGGAGCCAGCCCAAAAGAATGGAATGTTTTCAACACCCATGTCAAAAACCTGCGCCTCATAGGCCTGCTCGACCACCGTAGCAGGCACGCGCAACACGGTTTCCATCAGGTTGGACGGCACGCCCATGGTGAACTCGCCCATGCGCAACATGACCACTTGGGTCACTGCGGTGGTCAGCGGCAGCACCAGCTTGAAGACTGCCCCTTGCCCGCTGCGCGTGCTGGTCTCGATGCGACCGCCTAGTCCCAACACTTCGGAACGGACCACGTCCATGCCGATGCCACGTCCGGCGACCTCGGTGATCTGGTCGGCGGTGGACAGACCGGGCAAAAACACCAGATTGGCGGCCTGCTCGTCCGACAGGACCGCATCGGCAGCGAGCAATCCGCCCGCCACGGCCTTGGCGCGAATCTTTTCGAGCGGCAGTCCGCCCCCGTCGTCCCGAAACTCGACCGACACATCGTTGCTGGCCTGGCTCACACAGATCTGAATTGTGCCAACCGGGGCCTTACCCGCCGCTGCGCGCACGGCTGCGCTCTCGATGCCGTGCGCCACCGCATTGCGCAACAAATGCTCAAAGGCCGGGGCAATCCGCTCCAGCACACCACGGTCAATATCGATCGACCCACCCACAATGTCGAGCTTGACCTGCTTGCCGGTGTCTTTGGCAGCCTGGCGCACCACGCCATACAAACGCTCTGAAATGGCTTCAAATTCGACCATGCGGGTACGCAACAAATCACGTTGCAGTTCTCGCGCCTGTCGCCCCTGCGCAATCAGGTCGTCTTCGGTGCCCTCGACGGCGCGCTGCAGATTGCGCTGCACCGTGGCCACGTCGTTGACGGACTCGGCCATCATGCGCGTGAGCTCCTGCAGCCGGGTGAATCGGTCAAATTCGAGGGGATCAAAGGAGTGGGACAGCTCCTTGGTCTGGGCCAGCCGCGACTGCATCTGCGACTCGGCCTGCACCTCCACGTCGCGCAACTGCTTGCGCAAACGCTCCAGATTGCCGTCGAGATCGTCTAGCGAGGCGCGGAACTGCCCCAGCCGCGCGTCCATGCGCGAGCGGGTGATCATGACCTCACCGGCCTGGTTGACCAGACGTTCCAGCAACTGCGAACGTACTCGCACTGACTGGTTGCCCGATTGCCGCAACTGCGGCATGGCAGGCACGGGGACCGGCGCCGACAGGTCGGATGGCTCGACCACCGCTGCGGCCGTGCCCTCAGCGACGGCCTCGCCCATTGGGAGGACAAGGGCTTGGGGTGGCTGCGTCAATCGGTCGAAGCTCGCCTGCAGGGTGTCAAAGCGCGTCAGCAAGGGTTCGATTTGCGTGGTCTGCAAGTCTTCCGAGCCGATATGCTCAATACTTGATTCCATGCGGTGCGACATCTCACCGATTCGCAACGCGCCTGCAAGGCGTGAACTTCCTTTGAGGGTATGCAGAAGCCGCAGTGCCTGGCTGCGCGCAGCGACATTTTCCGGCCGTGCCACCCACTCGCGCAAAGCGCCACCCAAATTCGGCAACAGATCAGCTGCCTCTTCCTCAAAAATCGGGAAAAGGTCCGGATCGAGCTGATCCACCGCGTCCATTTCATCGTCCGACGCGTCAATCATGGGCAAGGCATCGCTGGCCTCTGGCACTGCGACAGCCAGCGCAGTCGCTGCCGGTAGCGGCGCCACTGGCATGCTCGTCGCATCTTGCGCCAGGGGTTCGGATGGCGCTACAAAATCGAAGTCCAACTCCAGGTCAGACGGTGATTCCGATGCGGGCACGACTTGCTCTGCAGCAAGAGCGCGCTCCGGCAAGGCCAGGTCAGGCTCATCGGACAATTGGTCGAGCTCTGGGGCGGCAAACTCGGTCTCGATGATGTCGTGCAAGGACTGCACAATATCGGCGTTGGGCTCTTTGAGAAAACCCGCCGCAAACTGGTGCAAGAGCCGCCGAATATCTTCTGCCGCATCGACAAACACGCCCGCATGTTCGGGCGTTCCTTGCTGGTGCAACTGCACGTGTTGCAAGGCATGCTCCAGTGCACGTGCCAGATTCGACAAGGCCATAAAGCCGACGGTGCCCGAACTGCCCGCCAGAGAATGGGCCAGGTTGACCGCTGCTTCGGGCAGGGTCTTGTGCAGTTCCATGGCCCATTCACTTAACTCGACCTGCAAGCGGCGCGACCACTCGTCGGCCTCGTTGAGGTAAACGTTGTAAAGCGGAATGCTCAGGCGCAGCGAACCGATGACCTTGGTCTGATCATCGTCGCGGTCGATGTCTTCGGGCGATTCAACCGCAGAAACGACCGCTGGGTCTGGCTCTGGCTCAGGTACTGGCTCGGGCTCTGTGTCTGGAACCAGCACCGGTAACGGTGCCTCGGTTGCCGATGCCGATGCCGGCGCCGACGCAGTTGCCGGCTCGTCGTTGAACTCGAGCGACAGATCACCCAGATCAATCCCCGACGCTTGCGATGCCGACGGAAAAACAAGATCTGCGGCAGAAAACGGTTCGGACGGCGGGAGATCTGGCAACAGAGGTTCGGGCTCGGGGACCGGAAATTCCAGGTGATGCAAATCGAGGGAAGCGGCCGCTGGCAAGGTGTCTACAGCGGGTGCAATGGCCGCATCGCTCGGCAAAACCAGGTCTTCGAATAGCTCTGACTCTGGCTCTGGTTTTGGCACTGTTTCAGGCTCGGACGCGGCGTCAGACGCAAACAAGGCCTCAGCTTGCAATACAGGCTCTGGTGCAAGCACAGGTTCGGCCTGTACGAGGTGCCTAGCGTCAGGTTCAGGCCGAATTTCTGGTGCGAACGCGGGCTCCCCTGCAGCCTCAATTGCAGGTGCCGGTTCAAAATCTGGCGGACTGGTGTCGGCGAAATCAGGATCGGAGGCCACAGACTCGGCCACCGGTTCGACAGTAGCACCCATGTCCGAAAAATCGAATTCGCCCATGTCCAGGCTGAGGTCGTTGGCCTTTTGCTGCGCCAAATCGGAAGCTGCAGCGCGCTGTGCGCCACCGGAATCCGCTGCAAAAATCTGGGTGGACTGAAAATCAAAACTTTGACCGAACTGGGTGGCCGCAAAGTCCGGCGCAGGGCCGGCGGCAGCGGGCCCGGGCGCCTCACCCATTTGGGTCGCAGCGAAGTCAGGCCGGCTGTCAGGTTCTTCGGCGTCCTTTGCGGGGGCATGCAGGCCGGGCACGGCGCTTGGCGCTGCCTGGACGATGGGCGCCGCAGCCGCAGCCGGTGCAGCAACCGGTGGCGCGCCCGCAGTGGGCAAGTCGCCCGGTGTGCGCAAGGGCAGCAATGTACCCTTGAGCCGCAAGGCATCGGAAGATTTGCGGAAATCTTGTGCAACCCAGTCTTGCGCAGTGTGTTGTGCAATGTCCTCCACCCAGCGCCCAAAGGCGTGCATGGCCTGGCCGGCAAGGTCAATCAGGGCGTCGGTGGCAGGCCGTTGCTCTGCCAAGGACGCATTGAGCATTTGCTCGAACGACCAGGCAGCCTCGCCAAACTCGGTCAGGCCCACCATGCGCGAGCTGCCTTTGAGCGTGTGGAAAGCGCGCCGCAAGGTGGTCTGGTCTGCGAGGTTACTCGCGTCTGTGGCAAGTGCCTGCAAGGCGGCGAGCCCGTTGTGCACCACCTCGCGCGCCTCGTCGAGAAAGATTTCCTGCAGCTCGGAGTCGTCATCACTGGCGTCGTCCACTGGCGCCGCCGGCTTGGCCACCGGGCTGGGCTGGGTTGGGACGGGCACTGGTGGCAATACCGCAGCGGCCGGTGCCGGCACCTGCTGCGAGGCCGGTCCGGGCATGGTCTTCGGAGCCACAACCGGCGCCGGTACCGGTACTGGTGCCGCCACTACTGCCGCTGCCGGGACACTCTCGGGTTCTGGGGCGGTCACACGCTCGCGACCCATCAGGGGTCGGAACTCGCCAAGTTCTTCGTCATAGACAAACAACTTTTTCGCCATGGCACGCTGGTAACCCAGCATGTCAATCAAAAAGCCCATGGCACCCAGACTATTGCCCAACTTCTCGAAAACACCTTGGCGTGCCTCGGGATTCTGAACGCCGTCCAGCAAGAATTGCTCTATATTGGCGCGTATGCGCAATGCGGCAAGCGAGGGTTGATCCAGGCCCAACACCGAGAAAACGCCGCGCATTTGCGAGAGCTGGCTGGGCACCTCACGCAACGGCGAGGTGTCCTCAGGGTGTCTGAAAAACTGGTCCAAAGACTTCTCAACATGTCCCAGCGCGGTGCGCAATTCATCGACCACGCTGCCCATGGTCTGCCGGTCACTGACACGGCGGTACAGCTCCTCCATCCAGCTTTCCATGGGCTCGGGTTCGCCCCCGCCACACACATGCGCCAGCCGCTTTGCCAGGCTCGCACTGCGCTCGGCCAACTGCGAATCGGTGGGGTCGAGGTCTTCGTAGGCAGCCTCAAGATAGAGAACCGCAGTGGCAACTTCCATCGCGACGGCAGGCAAGGGTGCCACCCCGCTCAATACGGTGGCATCAACCGCCTGGATGAGCGCCCGTGCCAGATCCCGGTTTTCAGGGTGCAGCTTGATCATCGAATCCGCCACCGACGCGAACTGCTCTGAAGCCACCTTGATGCGGTGCGTGTCACCTCCGGCCAGCGCGGACCAGGTTTCGGCAGCGGCGGCGATGCGTTTGCGCGCCAGCACCAACAGGGCCGGGTCAAAACGGCCAAATTGCGGTGTTTCGTAATCCACGGCCTTGCTGTTGCCAAGACCATAGGTACGCCGCACGAGGTCGAGCATGGGGGCCGGTTGCGCCGGCGAAGGCACCGACAGGGCGCAGAAAAACAGCACATCATGCGCCAGTCGGTCGGACACCACGGGGTCGCCCTTGGCCAGACTCGCATACTGTTGCAAGATGCGCGAGCCGACCCGCTTGGTATATCCGTCGCTGGGGCACAGTCCCTGCACCATGGCTTCAAAGTAAGCAGCACACAGGGTCCAGAACGTGCGCGACTGCAGCGTCACCTGCCCCGCAGCGAGGCCCAGGCACACGGCCTCCAGGGTTTTGGCCCCCTCGATATCGCCGGTCTTGACCAGTTTCAGCACTGCGCGGTCCATTTGGCTGCGTACCCCGGGTGCGTACTCGAGGGCCGCCGCACCCTGGGGCGGAGCGACCGAGAGCCAGCGCCAGCCCACCGTCCAGAGGTCGGCGGGATGAATGCGCTCGGCTCCTATCAACTCTTGCACCGCCCGATACTGCGGAAACAAGGCCACTGACGACGCGGTCTTGCCCTTGAGCATGCCTTCGAGGTACTCGGTCAGCGCAAAACTTGCATTTTCAACCGCACCGGCGGCGACCTCACTGCACATTTCGGGACGCTGAACAAACTTCTGCGCCAGGCCCTCCATGGATCGGAGCATTTTGGCGGGCACTTCCATGCCCACCATTTCCAGCGCACCAACGGCCTGGTGCAATTGCTGACGGGCAATTCGCAACTGGCTGGCGTCGAGCTCGGAAATATCGGAGCCGCGGGACAGCTCGGCATCGCGTACAAAGCGGCGAATCGCCTTGGTTGCGCCGTCGAGAGATTTGTGCAACTCTTCGAGCACCCAGGCCAGGGGGCCGAGGTCATTGACTTCGACATCGTTTGGGCCTGCGGTAGAAACAGGGGTCATGGTTTCAGGCTCTCCTGGGTCACTTGATCAGCTAGAACGTGTACCTGACGGGTATCAGACAATTTTGAATCGAGAGACCGACTGGCGCAGTTCGTCGGCCATGTGGGAGAGTTCACGCACCTGGTTGGCAGTCACCCGGGTGCCTTCGCCGGTTTGCTCGGTCACGGCAAAAATATGCTGAATATTTCCGGCCACTTCGTTGGCCAGTCCGGCCTCGCGCGAGGCGGCTGCAGAAATCTGCTCAATCAACTCGGCCACCCGGCGCGATACGCGATCAATTTCGGTCAGTGCCATGCCCGCGGTGTCTGAGAGTTTGGCACCTTCAACCACCCCCTGGGTTGAGCGCTCCATGGCACCGATGGCATCTTGGGTATCGGTCTGAATCGCCTTGACCAGCGCAGAGATTTGTCGCGTGGCATCGGCTGAGCGCTCGGCGAGGCGCTGCACCTCTTCGGCCACCACCGAGAAACCACGACCGGCCTCACCGGCCGAGGCCGCCTGAATGGCTGCATTGAGCGCGAGCACATTGGTTTGCTCGGTAATGTCGGAAATAAGCTCGGTGATTTCACCGATTTCTTGCGAAGATTCACCCAGCCGCTTGATGCGTTTGGAGGTCTCCTGGATTTGATCGCGGATGGAATTCATGCCGCCAATCGCGTTTTGCACCGCCTGCAGACCCGACTCGGCCGCCTGTAGCGACTGCCTGGCCACCGTAGCAGACTCCTGCGCCTGCTCAGAGACCTGATTGATCCGTCCGGCCATGTCCACCACCGCTTTTCCGGTGTCACGAATTTCATGCAGTTGCTCATTGGATGCGGCCAGCAACTCGGTCGAGGTGGCATCCACGTCAGCCGTTGTCTGCGCCACCCGGGCCACCGTGTTTTGCACGTTGGACACCAGGGAACGTAGTTCTTCCACCGTGTAATTGACCGAGTCGGCAATCGCACCGGTAATGTCTTCGGTGACCGTGGCTTCCTGGGTCAAATCACCCTCGGCCACTGTTTGCAGCTCGTTCATGAGGCGCAAAATAGCCGCCTGGTTGGCGTCATTCACCCGTTTGGCGTCTTTTTCGAGACGCTCGGCCTGCAAGCGCTGATTGTCAGCAACTGCCTGACGCTGCCTGCTGTCCTGTAACTGTACATAAGACAAGCCCACGGAACATAGCAATGCAAAAGTGGCAGACAGTGCCAGACTGAGCAGCGTAACCCCCCCCAGACCGGTTTGCGCCACCAGTTCCAACTGCAGCTCTTCCAGATTGCGGCGCAGTGGCTCGCTGTCTGCAACGATCGCGGCCTGGGCTTCACGCGCGGCGACCAGAACCTGCAGGTTGCCAAGAATGGCACCGGCCTGCTCGCGCGTTTGTTCATGAAGTTGCATCAGTGCGACCAACTGCTCGCGCAGCGGCGCTTCCCTGGCGGCCCCGAGCTTCAATTCGACGCTGCCATCGAGCAAGCCTGCTGAGAGCTCCTTGAAACTATTCAAATCCTTGCCGAGCAAGAAAACAGCTTCAGGGCTTACCCCCTCGGCAGTTAAAAATTCGTTGGCCGACTTGCCAATACGCTGGGTCAGCATGGCCAACTGACCCGCCGTGGCAATTTCAAGGGCAGGCGCGCTTTGCTGCACTTTGAGGGTTGAA
>JAIPCE010000122.1 GCA_021738345.1 Rhodoferax sp.
GGTCACAAAACGCAGTCCGATCAGGCCGGTCGCCAGCACCCCCTGCTGTTTCAAAAAGGCCAGCAACTCTGGACCAAGCCCATTGGCCACATCCACGAACACAATATTGGTCTGTGCCGATCGCACACTCAATCCTTCCAGACCCAGCAGTCCGGCGGCGAGTCGCTGCGCCAGTGCGTGGTCATCTGCGAGTCGGTCAATGTGGTGGTCCAGGGCATGGCTGGCGGCCGCAGCCAGCAAGCCGGACTGGCGCATACCGCCTCCCGCCATTTTGCGGATGCGTAGTGCGCGCGCAATCAGTGGCTTGCTGCCACACAGCGCCGAGCCCACCGGCGCACCCAGGCCCTTGCTGAAACACACCGATACGCTGTCAAAGTGTCGCGTGATGCGCCGCGCCGAAGTGAACGCAGTGTCTCCATCCTGGACCGTCGCGACCGCCGCATTGAACAACCGAGCCCCATCAAGATGGGTACTGAGCCCGCGTTCGCGCGCTAGCGCAGTGGCTTGCTCAAGGTAATCCGAGGGCATGGGAAAGCCATTCCAGGTATTTTCCAGGCACAACAGGCGGGTTTTTGCAAAGTGGCAATCGTCGGGCTTGATGGCCGCTGCGATGTCCGCAAGCAGCATGGTGCCTGACGGTCCCTGCACCAGGGGCTGGGGTTGGATGCTGCCAAGCACAGCGGCACCCCCTCCTTCATAGCGGTAGGTATGGGCCGACTGACCGACGATGTATTCGTCGCCACGCTCGCAGTGGGCCAGCAGCGCGCACAGGTTGCTCTGCGTGCCGGTAGGCATGAACAGCGCCGCCTCAAAGCCCAGGGCCGCAGCGATTTTGTCCTGCAAAGCATTGACACTAGGGTCGTCGGCAAACACGTCGTCGCCCAGCGGGGCGGCAAACATGGCCTCGCGCATGGCTGGCGTGGGTTGCGTGACGGTGTCACTGCGCAAATCAATGATTTTCATCAGCAAAGTTCCAGAAAATTTTTCAGCATGGCGTGTCCATGTTCTGTGAGTATGGACTCGGGGTGAAACTGCAGACCCTGCAGCGCCACAGTGTTGGGCAAACCGGTGTGGCGCACGCCCATGATTTCGCCGTCGTCGGTCCAGGCGGTGATTTTCAGTTCCGGCGGACAACTCGCACGTTCAATCGCGAGCGAATGGTAGCGGTTGACGGTAAATTTCTCGGGCAAACCGGCAAAAACACCGTCCCCGGTCGTAGTGATGACACTGGTTTTGCCGTGCATCAGGGTTTTCGCCCGCACGATCTTGCCGCCCAAGGCCGCGCCAATGCTTTGGTGCCCCAGGCACACGCCCAAAATAGGGATCTGACCCATGAAGTGCTGAATCGCCACCACCGAAATACCAGCCTCGGCCGGCGAACAAGGGCCAGGCGAGACCACCAGGCGGTCGGGCATACGCTCTGCAATGCCTTGCAAGGTGATCTCGTCATTGCGAAACACCTCCACCTGCGCGCCCAACTCACCGAGGTACTGCACAATGTTGTAGGTGAAACTGTCGTAATTGTCGATCATCAAGAGTTTGAGGGTCTGGGCCATGTTGCTTACTCCAGCCCTTCTTCCACCAACTCCGAAGCGCGCAACAGTGCGCGGGCCTTGGCCCCGGTTTCCTTCCACTCCATCTCGGGCACGCTGTCTGCCACCACACCAGCAGCCGCCTGGACATACAGGGTCTGGTCCTTGACGATCCCGGTACGAATCGCTATAGCCACGTCCATGTCGCCCGCGTAGCTCAGGTAACCGCAGGCCCCGCCATAAATGCCACGCTTGGTCGGTTCGAGTTGGTCAATCAGCTCCATGGCATGCACTTTGGGCGCCCCAGTCAGCGTGCCAGCGGGAAAAGTGGCCTTGAGCACATCCATGCTGGTCATGCCGTCATTCAGGATGCCCTCGACATTGCTCACGATATGCATCACGTGGCTATAGCGCTCTACGCAAAAGGCATCGGTCACAGTAACGGAGCCGGTCCGGGCGATGCGACCAATGTCATTGCGCGCCAGATCGATCAGCATCACGTGTTCGGCGCGCTCCTTGGGGTCGTTCACCAATTCCTGCTCTGCAGCCTTGTCCAGTTCCACCGTGGCGCCGCGCGGTCGCGTGCCGGCCAACGGGCGAATGGTGATTTTTTGCTGCTCCACGCCTGCGGTCGTGACCTGCTCCTGCCGCACCAGAATCTCAGGCGAGGACCCCACCACCTGGAAGTCGCCAAAGTGGTAGTAATACATATAGGGGCTGGGATTGAGTGAGCGCAGAGCCCGGTAGAGACTCAGCGGCGACTCGGTATAGCGTTTCTTGATACGCTGCCCAACCTGCACCTGCATAAAATCGCCACCGGCAATCAGTTCCTTGGCGCGCTCTACCGCGGCAATGTAATCTGCCTTGGCAAAATCGCGCTGGGTCGCATGGCTGGCAGTGGGCTGTACCGCCGGTATGCCCACGGCTTGCGACAGGCGCTGTTTCAATTCGCGCAGACGCCGCTTGCCGCGCGAATAGGCCTCGGGCTGTCCAGGGTCGGCATACACGATCAAGTACAGCTTGCCCGACAGGTTGTCAATCACCGCCAACTCTTCGCACTGCAACAACAGGATGTCGGGGCATCCGATCTCGTCAGGCGGACAAGAGTCTTCCAGTTTTTTCTCGATATAGCGCACCGCGTCATAGCCAAAATAACCCGCCAGACCGCCACAAAACCGGGGCATCCCGGGGCGTAGCGCCACTTTGAAACGTTTTTGGTAGGCAGCAATAAAGTCCAGCGGATTGGTGTCCACGGCTTCAACCACCACATCGTCCGTCACCACTTCGGTCTTGACGTGTGCGCCGAAACCACTCGCACGCACCAGCGTGCGTGCCGGCAGTCCAATGAAGCTGTAGCGCCCAAAACGCTCACCCCCCACCACCGACTCCAGTAAGAAGCTGTAGCGTCCATTGGCCGGATCGGTGGCTGCACCAGGAGCGTGCGCCAACTTCAAATACAAGGACAGCGGGGTTTCCAGGTCGGCGAAGGCCTGCGCCATCAAGGGAATCCGGTTAAACCCCTGCGCGCTCAAGGCCTGAAATTCGGTCTCTGTTATCACAAATGCCTCTTTATATTTTGTGAACCCCGCCAATTGCAGGGCCATCAACGCCGCCCGTGTGCGACGCATTGCTTTTGGAACTCCGGGATCGTCCCGGGACAAGGAGGGGAGTTTGCGCCGGTCGGCTCGAAAGCCAAGAGCAGGATCAGTGCGCAAAAACCGGGCAGGCAGGGCGAGACCGCCAGGGCCAGGCTCCCCGGTCGCTACAACCTGTGCGCACGATGCGGTGAATAAACATGCGCGCAGTGTAGCAAACTGTCAGCGAAAACCCTGATAGACCGCGCGCAATAAGGGGGGAGAATGGGCCCACCACGCGAAGACTTTCGTGTGGAACAAACAACATTCTTACATTCAGGAGAGGCATATGAAACTGACATTTCGGCTCTGCACCGGCATTGTGGCAAGTTGCATCGCGGCAACATCCCTGGCAGCCACCACAGAAATCGCCGGCATCAAAATCGAAGACAGCGCCACGGTAGCCAACACCAAGCTGGCGTTACATGGTGCAGGAATTCGTTACAAGGGACCGTTCAAGGTCTATGTCGCTGACCTGTACACCGCCAAAAAGGTGAGCAACCTGGACGAACTGGTGGCAGCCCCCGGCCCCAAACGGCTCACCCTGACCATGCTGCGCGAGGTCGAAGCCGGCCCATTTGGCAAATTGCTGACCCGCGGCATCGAAGACAACAACCCAAAAAGTGAAATCTCGAAACTGATCCCCGGTCTGATCCGAATGGGCGATATCTTTTCCGCCCACAAGGCACTTGCGCCGGGCGACACCATCGTGCTCGACTGGATACCTGGCGCGGGGCTGATCGTCACGGTCAAAGGCAAGGTGCAGGGTGAAGCGTTTAAAGAGCCTGAGTTTTTTAAGGCCATGATGTCGATTTGGCTGGGTCCGGTACCCGCAGACTTCAGACTGAAGGACAGTCTGTTGGGCATCAAGTAGCCGCTGTGCGGACGCGGACCAGGCTCACAGTCACGCCAGGATGTCCGCCAGCGAATCGGTAAAACCGTCTGCGTCAACCCCCTGGATCGGGTTGCCGTGGTTGTAACCATAGGTCACCAGCACCACCGGACACCCGGCCGCGCGGGCCGCCTGGGCATCGTTGCTGGAGTCTCCGACCATCAAGGTGCGCTGGGGCGTGGTGCCAAGGCGCTCGCAGGCGACTTGCAGTGGCAGCGGATCTGGCTTTTTGCGCGGCAGTGCATCACCGCCAAGAACCAGTTCAAAATACTTGGCCAGACCCTTGATATCGAGCAGTTGCTGGGCATACACGGTAGGTTTATTGGTGACACAGGCCAGTCGCCATGCCGCCGCCTTGAACCTTTGCAAACCCTCTTCTACCCCCGCGAACTGCGTCGAGTACTGTCCGTTGATAAAGGCGTAATGGTGCTGATAGCGTTGAAACGCCAACGCATCAAGCGCCTGCAAATCCTCCTGCGTGGGATCACTTTGCGAGTCAAGCGCGGTCGCGGTTTTGCGAATATGCGTCAACAGGCTACCGATCAGGTACTCAGAGCCTTTGCCGACCAATTTCTCTACCAGTTCCGAGCGAACGACAAACTGCGCATAGGGCGAGGGTAGTTCCTGCAGCATACGCTGCAAGGCCTCAACGAAGTCTCCCACGGTGTCCACCATGGTCCCGTCGAGATCAATGATTGCGGCCCCAAAGTGGCTGCTATCCAAGCGATTGGGTGTCATGTCAAAGGGAACTTTCTGTAGTAGTTTGGTCAATAGAATCCACGCCACCGGCCTGCATGCCATCTCGGGCCAGGGTTATCACGCGCCCGGAAAAATCCATCTCGCTGCTCGCAACCTGGCGCACATGCAGTGAATAACGAGATCCGTCGATTTCAGCCACCGGGTGCTGGCCGTCGACCGCGCTGACCAAGGCCGCCTGCAGGGACGGCAAGCAGTTCGCCAGTTGCACACCTACCGGAGAACTATCTGGTCCAAAAAGGGGCGCTGCCGCTGCATTGATCAACACGATGGTGTTCTCCCGATCCAGACCAATAACAGGAAACGGAATACCTTGCAGTGCCTCTCGCAGTATGGCAAGGTTGCCTGCTTTGCTGGTGAGTTGCAAGTGCTGTTGCTGCAACACATTTTCAAGTTGCCGGTTGGCCGCGACAAGCTCCTGATTGGCCGAACGAACCTTGATACCCAATTGCTTATTTTCTTCCTGCAACTCTTTGTATGCCAGTGCCTGCCGGACTTGCTCGCGCAGAGCCTCATCGTCCCATGGTTTGGTCAGGAAACGGTAGACCGCACCTTCGTTGATCGCATCGGTAACCGTTACCAACTCGGTATAGCCCGACAAAATCACCCGAATTGTGTCTGGATGGCTGACCTTGGCGATGCGTAAAAACTCGATACCGGTCATCCCCGGCATCCGTTGGTCAGAAATAATCACATCCACCGCTTGCTTTGCGAGCAACTCCAAACCCTGTTGTCCACTATTGGCGGTGTAAATGGTGTAGCCCTCACGCCGAAACACGCGGTTCAGCGCAGCCAAAATACTCGGCTCGTCATCCACCAGCAGCAACGTGCGTCGCGGTTTGGCGAGCCGCAGCAAATGTCCAGGAAGCTGGTAGCCCTGCGTCAACACGCTGCTGATCGCGGCAAAGTTCACCGGGCGCGACAACAGGTAACCCTGAATTTCGTCACACACACTGTTACGCAGCACATCACATTGCGCCTCGGTCTCCACCCCTTCTGCGATCACGCGCATGCCCAGGCCATGGGCCATGGAAATAATCACGTTCACCAGCACCCGGTCGCTTTCGCTCAGGGTCAGATCGCGCACAAACGACTGGTCAATCTTTACCGTGTCAAACGGGAAGCGCTTGAGGTAACTCAACGACGAATACCCGGTTCCAAAGTCATCCAGCGACAGTTTGACACCCAGACCCTTGAGCTCGCCGAGTAGGCGCTCACTGTGCGGAACATCGTCCATCAACCCACTCTCGGTCACCTCCAGCTCAAGGCGCGCGGCATCCACCCGATAGTCCCGCAGCGCCGTCTGGATTTGCGCCACCAGCCCCATATTGTGAAACTGCAGGGGTGAGACATTTACTGCAACAGGCGGCACCTGGAGCCCGGCATCGAGCCAGGACCGCACGTCCTGGCACGCCCGGCGCATCACCCACTCCCCTATCGGGTCAATCAAGCCCGTTTCCTCCGCCAGTGGTATGAATTCTGCCGGGGAAACCACGCCCCATTCCGGGTGATTCCAGCGCAGCAGAGCCTCCAGCCCGCAGAGCTGACCGGTCTGCAAATCTGCCTGAGGTTGGTAGAGCAACTGCAACTGCTCAAGTGCCACCGCCTCGCGCAGTGCCTTGATACGCAGGTCGCGGGCAATCACCTGCTGGTAAATTTCGGCATCAAAAAACTGGAACAAACCGCGCCCGCTGGCCTGGGCGCGGTGCAAGGCAATTTCCACCGAACTAAGCAAGCTGTCAAAGTCCGAACCGTTTTCGGGATAGACCGCGATTCCAACCGATACCGTCACACTGAGCTCGCGGCCCCCGAGCTCAAAGACATGGCCCAGCCTGGCCTGAATCTCGGTGGCCAGGTGGGCCGCACCGTTGGCAGCGGTGTCTGGCAGCACCAAAACGAACTCCCTGCCCTCCAGGGATGCCACCGTGTCCTGATCGCGCAAATGGGCACTCAGACGTTGCGCCACCATCACCACCAGCTCATCGCAGAGCGCATGGCCCAGCGTGTCGGCCAATTCACGCAACTGGTCCACACTCACCAGAAGCATGGCCAAAGCATGTCCCGCCCGCTGCGCCATGCTGATGGCCAATTCAGTCCGGTCCTTCAGCAGGTGGCGGTTGGGCAAACCCGTCAGTAGGTCAAAATGCGACAGCAGGTGAATGCGATTCTCGGCCTCCTTGGACTCTGTCAGGTCCGAGAAACTGCCCACGTAATGGGTGGTCTCGCCGTCCGACCCACGCATTGCAGATATCGCCAACCACTCGGGATACAAGGTGCCGTCCTTGCGCTGGTTCCATATTTCACCCTCCCAGTAACCCTGCTCCCGTATGGACTCCCACATGGCAAGGTAAAACTCCGGAGTCTGTCGCCCCGACTTGAGAAACCGGGGGTTTTTGCCCAGCACCTCCGACTCGGCATAACCGGTGACTCGGGTAAATGCCTGGTTCGCCATAATGATGTTACCCGCTGCGTCGGTGATGGTGATACCTTCGCGGCCCTGGGCAAACACCTGGGCTGCAAGCTTGAGCTGGGCCTGCTGGGCGCGCCGCTCGGCCACCTCCCGCTGCAGCGCCAGGTCGGCCCGGCGCTGGCGCACGATACGCCAGACCGTCTCTGCAACCAGTCGTACTGTCTCCACATCGAGGTCGGTATAGGACGTGGGTTTATTGCCCACACCCGACATCATGCGCACCAGGCCACTCTCAATCACCGGCACACTCATCAGACGGTCCAGCCGTGCGTGGCCTTCGGGCAGGCCACGTTTGCCGCTGGCCATGGCGTAGTCGTTAAACACCACCGCCTGGCGTTGGCGCAGGGCTTCGGCCCAGATGCCCGCCTGGCTTACCGGATAGTGGCTGTCAAACGCGGCCGTACAGTAATGTGCCAGCGTGCTGCGCGACCAGTTCACCAGCTCTATGGTTTCCTGGTCGTCGTTGACAAAATGGATGAACGCGATCTGGCTGGAGGTGAGCTGCTCGGCGAGCTCCTGCCCGTGCTGCATGAAGTCACTCTCGTTCATGGTCTCGGCGGCTGCGGGCAGCGCCAGCAAGGCATCGGCCCGGCGCGCCTGCAAGGCCTGCGCCTCCTCAGCCAGCCGCAGCGCCGTGATGTCGGTGGAAAAACTGCACAGTCCATCGACCACGGTTCGTGCCTTGTCAGCATAGAGTGGCGTCTTTACCTCCCAGTACACCGTGCGCTTTCCCTGCCCGTCCACGACATCGATTACTTCCTCGGTGCTCTCGCCCGCCAACACGCGTTGATCCGATTCGCGCAGACGCAAAACGGTAGCGGCTGGAAAAAACCGTGCGTCATCGGCGCCCACCAACTCTTGCGCGGTGCAGGCAAACCGGTCCAAGGTCGACTGGTTGGCATACAGGTAGCGCGACTGTGTGTCTTTCATATAGATCAGACCCGACACGTGGTCCAGTGCCCCGCGCAAGCGCTCGCTCTCGGTTTGCGCCTGCTGCAGGCTAAGTTGTACCCTTTGGGTCGCCGCATGCGCCACCATCGCGCGCCGCACCAGCACAAACAACAGCAGGGCCGTGACCACGACAAAGCCCCATCCTTTGAGCAGGTTGACCCGCACCACATCGGCAGTATCCTTGACCAGCCAGAAGACCAAGGCATCTGAAAACACAATCCAGAGACAGGAAAAGACCACGTAGGCCGCGACCGGCCGAAAGGCTGCCGCTGACACAGACTTGGGTGCTGGGGAGTTCATGGTTCGAATGTTACCCGGATGCGGACCGTCAAACTCCCCAAACCCCCGACCGTTCTGGGGCAATCTACTGATCTAGAAGGTCCTTTTGCCAGCGATTCCGCCCAAAAAATCCCTCCCGCTGCGTCCGATATTGGGTTTCAGGATACGATCGCGCCATGGCGAAATATCAATTTTCAGTGCAGGTCGTGCCACAGTATGTACGTGAGCAGTCCTCCCCGGAAGTCGGCGTGTATGTTTTCGCATACACCATCACAATCACCAACACTGGAGAGGTTGCGGCGCAATTGGTGTCTCGCACCTGGAACGTCAACGACTCCAATGGACTTAACGAAAAAGTCCGGGGCCTGGGTGTGGTCGGGCAGCAACCCTTTCTCAAACCCGGGCAAGCGTTTGAGTACACCAGTGGCACCCGCCTGCGCACCCCCACCGGCACCATGCACGGCAGCTTCTTTTGCGTGGCGGAAGACGGTGAAAAATTTGATGCCGACATCCCCATGTTTGTGCTGGATGCGCTCAGTGGCACGGGCATCGGTGGTTCACACACCCTGCATTGATGGCTCTGCAATGGCCCCTGACCGGGCAACGCCCCGATCTGTCGGTGCTGCTCGATCAGCTCGACCCACAGGCCGGCATGGTCGAGCGCCATCTGTGGCTGATCGACCTGCTGCAGTGGATAAGGGGCACAGACAAGTCGGCCCAGGCCGCAGCATCACGCATCAACCTCCTTCTTGATGTCCTCGAAGCACGGCCCCAGACCGTGCTGCGCTTCAGGGCCTGGTGGCTGGCCCTGGTCTCGACTGTGGACGGAACCACCTTGTTGTCAGACTACGGCTTTGCGTCGCGCAACGCGTTTGTCAGCGAACTGATCGAACGTCTGAACCGCAAGATATTGCCGGCATCCCCTGAGACCGCAGACGCCTGTGAGCTTTTTGCCCTGGTCATGCCCAGCGCACTGGACGCCCAGTGGCTGGCCGCCCTGGCGCCCGGGTCACTGGAGCGGCTGGGGCAACTGCTCAGCACCGCTGCCGAAGCGCCGTATGCGCGCACCCGGCCGGGCCTCACCTACTGGCAAAACACCTTGCTGGAGGCCATCACTTTTTGTACCAGCCAGATCCGCGCGGCCGGGTTTTCGCCGGAAATCCGCTTGCGCATGAGTGCTCCGGCACGCGATGCCAGTCCATTTCATGGCCTGGCCGCCAGCTTTGACGCCCTGCGCGACGCCTGGCTGCAGGGCGCCGACGTCGAGCAGGCGGCGCACCGCTTTCGCAGCCAGCTCGATGCCTGCCGCCATGCGGCCGCCTCGGTCTATACCCATCTGGACGCCCACGGAATCTCCATGGACTTGGTGTTTCGCCTGCGCCAGCTACGCGAACGTGTGTTGCGCATCCGCGCCCTGCTGGACTGTCTGCTACATGACGCGCAACACAGGCACAGCGCCAAACTGCTGTCCGATCTGGCCAACCTGGGGCTCGAGCAACGCAGCATCGGCGCCCTGGTGTCATCCAATACCTCCTTGCTGGCCGCCAAGGTGGCCGAACGTAGCTCGGAAACCGGCGAACACTACATCACCCGAACTCGCGCCGAGTACCGCAACATGCTGGTCAATGCGGCGGGCGGCGGCACCCTGACTGCAGTCACCACGTTGCTCAAATTTGCTGTCATGGCGCTGGGGCTGTCAGCGTTCTGGTATGGCTTTTGGTCTGGTGTGGTGTATGCCGCAAGTTTTGTCGTGATTCAGTTGCTGCACTTTACGCTCGCCACCAAGCAGCCCGCCATGACCGCACCGGCCATGGCCGCCAAGCTCAAGGACTTGAACGAGCCCAATGCGCTCGAAGTCTTTGTCGATGAAGTCAGCCACCTGGTGCGCTCCCAGGTAGCGGCCGTTATTGGCAATGTGGCCCTGGTGTTCCCGGTGGCGCTTGCCGTGGCGCTGGCACTGCATTGGGTAAACGGTGCACCGTACATTGATGAGGCAGTGGCCCACTATGTCTTGCATTCGCTCGACCTGGCCGGACCGAGTCTGCTATTTGCCGCGTTTACCGGTGTGCTGCTGTTTGCCAGCAGCATCATTGCCGGCTGGGTGGAAAACTGGTTTGTGCTGCATCGGCTCGATTCAGCCATGCGCTACAACCCCCGGATCACGCGCCGCTTGGGGATGGCACGGGCACACCGCTGGGCGCTCTTCATGCGCCGGCATATCTCGGGTTTTGCTTCCAACATTTCCCTGGGATTCATGCTGGGGCTGCTGCCCGCCTTCCTGGCCTTTTTTGGCATTGCGCTCGATGTTCGTCACGTCACATTGTCGGCCGGACAGTTGGGGGTTGCCTGCGCCAGCCTGGGCTGGGAGGTGCTGCGTGAACCCGCCTTGTGGTGGGCAGCAGCCTGTATTCCCCTGATTGGCTTGCTCAACCTGGCGGTCAGTTTTTTTCTCGCGTTTCGGGTGGCATTGCGCGCCCACAGCGTCTCGGGTACCGGGCGTCAGCGCATCTACAAAGCCATTTTTCAGCGCCTGCGCCTGGCTCCGCTGGGCTTTTTCTGGCCCGCGCGCGAATCGGCATGATCGGCGAATTCGCGCTGATTCGGCGCTTTTTCACCCGCCCCCAACACGCCACGGGGCCTGAAGTTGCGATGGGCATTGGCGATGACTGCGCCCTGCTGCAATTGGCACCCGGCATGCAATGGGCGGTGTCAACCGACATGCTGGTCGAAGGCCTCCATTTCTTCGCCGACATCAACCCCCACGCGCTGGGCCACAAGGCGCTGGCGGTGAACCTCAGTGACCTGGCCGCCTGCGGAGCACGACCGGTCGGCTTCACGCTGGCACTGGCACTGCCCGCTGCCGACGAGGCCTGGCTCGGCGCATTCTCGCGAGGCCTGCTGGCGCTGGCAGATGCCCACGCCTGCGCACTGGTCGGCGGCGACACGACCCGGGGTCCCCTGAATATCTGCATCACGGTGTTTGGCGAGGTACCTGTGGGTGCTGCGTTGCTGCGCAGTGGAGCCCGCCCGGGTGATGACATTTATGTCAGCGGCACCCTGGGCGACGCCCACCTGGGCCTGCAGGCCCTGCAAGGCCATCTGCAATTGCCCGACGCGGTGCTGGCACACTGCCGCGCGCGGCTGGAACGGCCCACGCCGCGCATTGCCCTTGGCATCGCCTTGCGCGGAATTGCCAGCGCCGCCGCCGATGTCAGCGACGGGCTGCTGGGTGACCTCGGGCATATCCTGGAGCGCTCCAACGTGGGGGCAACTGTGGACACCCGCCTGGCCACCGAACTGCTAGGGTGCCGCAGTGTGTGGGCAGGCAGGGCTAGCGCGGGCGCACCGATGCCCGAATCCGTGCTGCAAAGCGTACTCAGCGGGGGTGACGACTACGAATTGGTGTTTACCGCAAACCCCTCGGAACGTACGGCAGTGCAAGGTGCTGCACACCAAGCCTGGGTGCCAGTCACCCGCATTGGGCAGATTGAAGCCGCGCCCGGCCTGCGCGTGCTGGGTCAAGATGGCGCGCCCCTGCACAGCCGGTTTGCCTCCTTCGACCATTTCGCCAGCACGTGAGAGCCCTGGTCACCGGGATCAAGCTTCCCACCGAGAGCGAGCGCCTGCACGTATGCGAATCTACCCGCGTCTGCGCCCACCGCATCCGCCACTCGACTCAGGAAAAGTGCAGCCCCGAGACTCTAACCCAGGGCATGCACCAGCCACCAGTGTCGATACGCTCGGTGCTGACGGCCACCACATCGCGCAGCATCTGCGCCACATTGCCGGTGATCATGGTTTCTGACAGGGCGGACCCCACTTCACCGTGGTGCACGGCAAAGCTGTTCTTGATGACACCCGAAAAATCGCCATTCGACGCCGGATTGCCCATCGACAGACGCCCCACCACGGCACCGCGTTGCACCCCACGCAGGAGGTCGGCCAACGGCGTCACCCCCGCTCCAAGTTCCCAGCCGCTGGCTGCGGTGGGCACATGCGTCAAGCCGGTCTTGCGACTGCCATACAAACTGGGGGTCAGCGTGGTGAGGCGACCGGCGCTGAGCAAACGCACCGGTGCGCAGGCAAAACCGTCGGCCGAAATAGCCGCCACACCCGGCCCATCAAAGCGGCTGTCCAAGTTCAGCAAGGGCGAGGCAACTACGTCACCGACCCGCTGCCGGTACACCGAGCTACCCGAAATCAGTGCCATGTCGCTCACCTGGGCGTGCAGCCAGCCCAACAGCGTGGCAACCGCCATCGGTGTCAGCACGACATCGCCAGTGAACTTGCTACCAAAACAGTCGGTGACGCCCCGGGTGTCAATCGAACGTGTCAGTTCGCGCATCATGGCATCCATGCCAAACCGGCTGCTGGCGGGTGCACCGCGCAGGTCTTCGGTCTCGCCACCGCCATAGTTGAAGGAACTGGAGCGTACTGTGCCGTCTGACCCCGGCCCGCGCGCGGTGCCAAACACGCTGAGTCCGTACCATCCCAAATTGCACGCCAGATGGCTACCGCCACTGGTGAGCAACTGGGCGTCCACGCAGGTGTGGGAGGCGACGCCTTCTTCGATCGTCATGGTCGGCGTCGCTGCAGCACGGAACTCTAGAAGTTCGGCGGCGGCATCGGTCAGTGCGGCCAGATCACTTTCCAGCGGTCCACGCGAAATGACCGCGCTCTGTCCGCTTGAAACCGCATTCGCCGCGTCCTGTGGTGCGGACGCCGCATCGCTGCGCAGTGCTGCGGCGGCCTCCCCCAAGGCCACCGGACTCAGGTCCGACAGCTCGGTGCTGGCCTTGCGACCATC
>JAIPCE010000123.1 GCA_021738345.1 Rhodoferax sp.
TTGGGCCGTCAGCAGCCGAGCAAACCAGAATGGCACCGTCCATCTGGGCGGCACCGGTGATCATGTTCTTGACGTAGTCGGCGTGTCCGGGGCAGTCGACGTGGGCGTAGTGGCGGTTGGCCGTTTCGTATTCCACGTGCGCCGTGTTGATGGTAATGCCGCGTGCTTTTTCTTCGGGAGCCGCGTCGATCTGGTCGTAGGCCTTGGCCGTGCCACCAAATTTGGCAGCCAGCACGGAGGTGATGGCAGCAGTCAGCGTGGTCTTGCCGTGGTCAACGTGTCCAATGGTTCCCACATTGACGTGGGGCTTGGTACGCGCGAATTTTTCTTTTCCCATTTTTCAATTCTCCAAAGAGCTGTCCCGTGTGTTGGTTTAATGTTTGCACAATGTTGCTGGTTCGCCCCGCACGGGTACAAGGCGGCACACTGTCGCAGACAGGGGGTCTGGCTCTAATCAGTGAGGTCGGAGCAAATTTGCTGCGCAAATCTTGATCCAACCCCAGGTTCTCTAATCGGTGAGGTCGGAGCAAATTTGCTGCGCAAATCTTGATCCAACCCCATGTTATTATTTTGTCCTTGCTGCCATGATGGCTTCGGAGACGTTGCGGGGGGCTTCCGAGTAGTGTTTGAATTCCATGGTGTAGGTGGCGCGTCCTTGTGACATGGAACGTAACGTCGTGGAATAACCGAACATTTCAGACAGTGGCACTTCGGCCTTGATGGCCTTACCACCACCCACCATGTCGTCCATGCCCTGCACCATGCCGCGGCGTGAGGACAAATCGCCCATCACGCTGCCGGCGTAGTCTTCTGGTGTTTCCACCTCCACGGCCATCATAGGTTCCAGAATGACTGGACCCGCTTTGCGGCAGCCATCCTTGAAGCCAAAGATGGCGGCCATCTTGAAGGCATTTTCGTTGGAGTCAACGTCATGGTAAGACCCGAAGTGCAGTGTCACCTTGACGTCGACCACGGGGTAACCGGCCAACACACCCTGCGTCAAGGCCTCGATCACACCTTTTTCGACTGCAGGGATGTATTCCCGAGGAACCACACCGCCCTTGATGGCGTCGACAAACTCGAAGCCTTTGCCCGCTTCATTGGGCTCGATCTTGAGCACCACATGGCCGTATTGGCCTTTACCGCCAGACTGGCGGACAAACTTGCCCTCTGAGTCTTCGACTGTCTTGCGGATGGTTTCGCGGTAGGCCACCTGCGGCTTGCCCACGTTGGCTTCGACACCAAACTCGCGTTTCATACGATCAACAATGATCTCAAGGTGCAGCTCGCCCATACCGGCGATGATGGTCTGGCCAGATTCTTCGTCGGTCTTGACACGGAAGCTTGGGTCTTCCTGCGCCAGACGCGATAGGGCAATACCCATTTTTTCTTGATCGGCTTTGGTCTTGGGCTCGACCGCCTGCGCAATCACGGGCTCAGGAAATACCATACGCTCCAGGGTTATGATTGCCGACGGGTCGCACAGGGTTTCGCCGGTTGTGACGTCTTTCAAACCGACACAGGCAGCAATGTCACCGGCACGGATTTCGTCCACTTCTTCGCGGTTGTTGGCATGCATCTGCACGATACGGCCAATGCGCTCTTTTTTGCCCCGAACCGGGTTGTAGACGCTGTCGCCTTTCTTCAAGACGCCAGAATAGACGCGCACAAAGGTCAACTGGCCCACAAAGGGATCGGTCATGAGTTTGAACGCCAAGGCCGAGAATTTTTCGCTGTCGTCGGCCTTGCGTTGCGTTTCTTTTTCGTCTTCATCGAAGCCGGGAACCGGTGGCACGTCAAGCGGCGAGGGCATGAGCTCGATCACGGCATCCAACATACGTTGCACGCCCTTGTTCTTGAACGCGGTACCACATAGCATCGGCTGGATTTCGGTGGCGATGGTACGCACACGTAGCCCATGCGTGATTTCAGCTTCGGTCAAGTCGCCTCCTTCGAGGTACTTGTTCATGAGTTCATCAGAGGCTTCGGCAGCGGCTTCAACCATCTTCTCGCGCCATTCCTTGGCTTGCTCCAGCAATTCGGCAGGAATCTCTTCGAACGAAAACTTCATGCCCTGGCTGGCTTCATCCCAATAAATGGCCTTCATTTTGCGGAGGTCGATAACGCCAGTGAACTTGTCTTCCGCACCGATGGGAATCACAATCGGCACCGGATTGGCCTTCAGACGCAGTTTCATCTGCTCGACGACCTTGAAAAAATTGGCACCTGTACGGTCCATCTTGTTGACAAAAGCCAAACGCGGCACCTTGTATTTCGTGGCCTGGCGCCAAACGGTTTCTGACTGGGGTTGCACGCCACCCACTGCACAGTACACCATGCAGGCACCGTCGAGCACACGCATCGAGCGCTCCACTTCGATCGTGAAGTCCACGTGTCCCGGGGTGTCGATGATGTTGATGCGGTGCTCGGGAAACGAAGTGTCCATTCCCTTCCAGAAACAGGTGGTCGCTGCAGAAGTGATGGTGATACCACGCTCCTGCTCTTGCTCCATCCAGTCCATGGTGGCCGCGCCATCGTGCACTTCACCAATCTTATGGTTCACGCCAGTGTAATAAAGTATGCGCTCGGTTGTCGTAGTTTTACCGGCGTCGATGTGCGCGGAAATACCAATATTGCGGTAGCGCTCAATGGGGGTAGTGCGAGCCATGATGGATCCTTGGTTGATCTGTAAATTTCAAACTGCCGTGGTTCAGACAATGTCTCTGCACGGCAAGTGGTTTAGGCCATCGCGCCTGCCCGGGCAACAATAGGTGCGGGGCAAGCGCACATGGCGCAAAGGCGCTGCGCAGCAGCGACTGCTTAGAAGCGGAAGTGCGAAAACGCTTTATTGGCTTCTGCCATGCGGTGCACTTCATCACGCTTCTTCATGGCACCACCGCGGCCTTCGGTGGCCTCGAGCAATTCGTTTGCCAGACGCTGCGCCATGGATTTCTCGCCGCGCTTGCGGGCGGCTTCCTTGATCCAGCGCATCGACAGCGCCAAGCGACGCACGGGACGCACTTCCACAGGTACCTGGTAGTTGGCACCACCCACCCGACGGGACTTCACCTCGACCATGGGCTTTACATTGTTGATGGCGACACTGAAGGCTTCCACTGGGTCTTTGTCGGGATGCTTCTTCCCGATCAGCTCCAAAGCGCCATAAATGATGCGCTCTGCGACTGCTTTTTTTCCGCCTTCCATGATCACGTTCATGAATTTGGACAACTCTACATTGCCGAACTTGGGATCCGGCAGGATTTCACGTTTAGGGACTTCGCGACGACGTGGCATTTTTCACCTCTTAATTGCTTCAGTTGGTGTCTTTTGAAACACCGCGAGAGTCACTCAAACTCTCACTTACTCGACCCACACAAACAATTCTGTGCTTCGGGTCACTACGCCGAATCACCGCGCCACGCGGGGAAACAGCACCGATCAACTCTAGCTTACAACGACTACTTTTACTTGGCCTTAGGCTTCTTGGCACCGTATTTGGAACGAGACTGCTTACGATCTTTCACGCCTTGCAGGTCAAGCGATCCGCGCACGATGTGGTAACGCACACCGGGCAAGTCCTTGACACGGCCACCGCGAACCAGCACCACACTGTGCTCTTGCAGGTTGTGGCCTTCGCCACCGATGTAGGAAATGACTTCAAAGCCGTTGGTCAGGCGCACCTTGGCAACTTTACGCAGAGCGGAGTTGGGCTTCTTGGGTGTTGTGGTGTAAACACGGGTACACACACCACGGCGCTGCGGAGAGTTCTGCATGGCAGGACTCTTCGATTTGATCGTCTCAACCTCACGGCCTTGACGCACTAACTGGTTAATGGTTGGCACTGATGCCTCCTAAAGAAAAAACGTCCCTAAACGTTTTGGTAACAAAAACTTCAAATTTTTCAAAAAACGTGATCCCTTCGGAATTTCCGAAAAGCCTTCTAATGTACCAGATTGGAAAATTTCTGGCAAGGTGGTTAGAGATTTTTCAAGAAATCAGCGAATCCACAGTCGAATCGCATCCCACGCGCGACCGATGATTCCTGACTGTTCTACCGCATCAAGGGCTACCAATGGGATTTCGACCAAGGTCTGGTCGCCTTGCATCACCTGTAAGGTGCCCAATGGCTGGTCTCGGGTGATCGGGGCGAGCAATGGCTCTGTGCGAACCACCTGGGTCTTCAACTTGGACGCGCTGCCTGTCGGGACTGCCACGACAATCGCCTGGTGTCGACCCACCTTGACCTCTGGTGCCGTACCTTTCCAGACTTTGGATGTCACCACGGCCTGGTCAGCTTCAAACAATTTGACAGCCTCGTAGGCTGTAAAGCCCCAATTCAGTAATTTCTGCGACTCATTTGCGCGCGCGTTCTCATTGGCCGCACCCAGAATGATAGACAACAGACGACGGCTTGAGGTCCCTCCAGGCTGCGAGGATGTGCTTGGCGATGCCATAGGTGTCAGCGCACGTTTGGCAGTCGCGACCATGCAGTAACCGGCAGCCTCGGTAAACCCGGTCTTGAGTCCATCAACGCTTGGGTCACGAAAAAGCAGCAGGTTGCGATTGCTGTCATTGGCGGCGGGGGTGCCAGGGTAGCGGTACTTCTTGATCGCGTAAAAGCTGACGTAATCGGGGAAATCAGCCATTAGCCGGGTTGCCAGAATGCTGAGATCGCGTGCCGTGGTGGTATGACCCGCTTCGGTAAGCCCCTCCGGGTTTTTATAGCCAGTTGAGGCCATGCCCAACACTTTTGCCTGATCGTTCATCATTTGCACAAAACGCTCAGCGGTACCGCCTACGCCCTCTGCCAATGCCATCGTCGCATCGTTACCGGACTGGACAATCATGCCTTTGATCAAATCCTCAACTGGAACCTGCATCTTGGGATCGATGAACATGCGCGACCCTGGCATTTTCCAAGCCCGCTCACTGACTGGCAACGCTTGCTTCAGGTCGATTTTCTTGCTGCGAAGCGCGTCAAACACCAGATACGCCGACATGAGCTTGGTGAGCGATGCCGGCTCCACCGGCATATCGATGTCCTTGGAGGCCAGGATTTGGTTGGCACTTACGTCTAGTAGCAGATAAGCACGTGCAGCCACTTCCGGGGCTTGGGGCGTTTGGGCACCAACAGACAGGCACACGAACGTAATCAATGCGAAAAAACAGTTTCTCATGGGAAAGTTGGTGTCACGGTATGCTCCCGAATGGAGCCGAAATGCTTTGAAGGCTAAGGGATGAGAAATGAATTGGCGTGCAGGTGGCGGACCACCAGACCGCGCAACAGCGGCAATTGTCCGTGAAAAAAATGCCCACCCCCCGGAATGACCGTTACTGGCAGACTTTGAGGCCGTGCCCACTGCAGCACATCGGACAATGGCACGGTGTCATCGAGTTCGCCATGCAATACCAAGGTATGTTCATGCAACGCATGCGGAATCGGTGCAACATCGAATCGACTGGCTGCCGTACCCACCAGTACCAGCGTTTGTGGAGCTCGCGCAGTGCCGAGTGCGCTGACAGCCTGGCTGATCACAAATGAACCGAACGAAAAGCCCGCCAGGGCCAATGGGACGGGAACTTCCAAACCAGGCGAATGGGTGACCTGGTCAATGACTGCCAAAAGATCCAGCAACTCGCCACGCCCCTCGTCATGAAGCCCCTGGGTTGCCCCCACACCGCGAAAATTGAATCGCACGGACCGCCAGCCACACTGCACAAAGGCCCGTGCCATGGTTTGAACCACCTTGTTATCCATTGTGCCGCCAAACAGCGGATGAGGATGACAAATGACTGCCACTCCATGGGACTTCGATCCTGCAGGCAAAACCGGCAAATCTTCGAGCACTTCAATCGTTCCCGCAGTGCCTTGAAAGATGTGTCTGTGGGTTCTGGGATTCATCGAACTACGTGGGTATGGAAAAATGATTCAACGCCCCAGGTGCGTGGGAGTCAGCAGGCGCTCCACCACTTTTCCATTTCTTAGGTGGGATTCCACGATTTCATCAATATCCGTTTCATCCAGGTAGGTATACCAAACTCCCTCCGGGTACACCACGGCGGTCGGGCCTGCGGCACATCGATCCAGACATCCAGCCTTGTTCACGCGCACCTGACCTGGTCCCGAGAGCCCCGCATCCTTGACCCGTTGCTTGCAATGGTCAAAAGCTTCCTGGGCCCGATGTCGCGCGCAACACGCCTCATCATTTTTTCGTTCGTTGAGGCAAAAAAATATATGACGCTCGTAATAGGAGCTGGTAGAACTTTTTGAATCGGTCATGGCGTTATTTTAGTGAATTGAATCAGACCGCCCGAGTTGCGAGAGTACGTATCCAAGTGCTGCATAGGGCCACAGCCACCCCAACCACTGGGCCAGCCCATGAAAACGGATGAATCGGCCTTGCTCCCAAGCTTGCAGGGTCTGTGAAAAGTAGGGGCTTTCCGGTGCCTGGTTGAGCAGACTCAGATAGATTCCAAGCGCCACCAGCAGCAACGCCGCACTAGCCCGCCAGGGTGCGATCACCAGCACCGACGCAGTTGCCATCGCAAGAACAATCCCTGCCTGTGACGGCAAGCCCAACCAGGCCCACGCGTGGTTGGGGCCCCAACTCAGCGCAGCAGACAGTGCAGTGGCTGTGACCCCGGTCCAGATAATGGCCGCCACCAGTGCCAAGCGGCGGCGGCGCGATCGGATAACGCAAAATCCCAGCAGGCAGGGAATCAGCAAGCCCAAGGCGACACACACCATTTCTGCGGCGGGTACCAGCGGCTTCAAGTCAGTTGACTGTGCCGGCAACCAATTCAAAAAAGGGGTGTCTTGAAGCAGATTGGCCAATGCTTGCTCCAGGCGCACAAGAATCTGCCCGAGACCGAATGGAACTGGAGCAGGAAACATCAGGGCCAGTGGCCACGTGGCGAGCAGCACGATGCCACCACGCGCATGTTCGACAAACCATCTGGATCGCACCAGACTCCAGCGTCTGACGACGCCCCAGCGATTCAGTAACAGCATCGCTATGGCTCCGCTGGCAGCGCCAAGTGCGTTAAGAAGGAAATCTTCGCGAGAAGCAACGCGAGCCGGCAGGTAACTTTGCAACGACTCCATGGCCAGCGAAAGCGCTGCGCCCACTGCACCCGCGAACAGCACTGCATGCGCGCGTCTGGCGCGCAAAACACCCAGGGCGACCAGACCACCCAGCGGCATGTAGCCGATCACATTGACCCCGACATCGAAGCCGGTCCAGTAGCGCGGCCAGGGACCGGCCAAAAAACTCCACGGCATGAGACCTTGGTCCCGCCAGTCCAAAAACGGATAAAGGCTGGCGTAAACAATCAGGGCGGCGTAAACCAGTGCCAAAGGAGAGGCCGAGGTCTTGTGCATCGGCTCAGCCAGTCAGAAAGGTTTGAGTACCACCAGCAAAACGGCTGCGAGGAGCATTAATACTGGCACTTCGTTGTACCAGCGGAACCAAACATGGCTATGGGTTGAGGCGTTGGCCGCGAGCTTGCGCAGCAACCCACCGCAACTGTGGTGGTAACCCACGACCATGGCCACGACCGCCAGCTTAGCATGCATCCACCCATTACCCGGACCCCAACCGATGCCGTAAACCACCCAAAGCCACACACCAAAACCCAATGCAGGGATGGCAATCACCGTGGCAAACCGAAACAGTTTTCGCGCCATCAACAGCAATCGAGCGCGCTCAGCCTCTGAGTCCGCAGGAACCATCGCAAGATTGACAAATATTCGCGGCAAGTAGAAAAGCCCCGCAAACCAGCTTGCGACGAACACGATATGAAGAGATTTGATCCAAAGCATGCGCTCAAGTGTAGCGGCGGCACGCGCTTAAAACGGGAGACTCGCGCCAGAAGGTGCGCGCCCATGCCAGATGCACAAAAAAAAACCCCGGCACAAGGGCCGGGGTAGTAAGCCTATTTGCTGTCACACATCAAGGCCCCGCTCAGGGAGGAAAAGCGGGAGGTAGCAAGCTACCCGGGGTGAAATATACCAAATTTTTTGGTCATTGCAAGTAGATTTCGCGATTTTTTTCACTTTTTCTTTGCATGGCAAGAAATTCCGCCCGTTTATGGTGCTGAACACCCGCCAATCCAAGCTGTTTAAAGGGCGGCAAATGCGGAATCAGAACAAATGGCACGAGAATCAGGCACAATTTTCCTATGAACCAATCCATACCTTTCGCCCCCTACCCCCTAGGCCGCCCTCGCCGTCTGCGCCGCGATGCGTTTACCCGCAATCTGGTACGTGAAAACAGGCTAACCCCGGACGATCTCATTTACCCGGTGTTTGTTGTCGATGGACAGCAGCAACGCGTTCCTGTTGCCTCTATGCCAGGCGTGGAACGATTGAGCATTGACCTGTTGTTGCCAGTCGCAGAGGAGTGCGTCCGGCTCGGCATCCCTGTCATGGCGTTGTTTCCGGTCATCGATCAATCTCTGAAAAGCTATGACGGCAAGGAAGCACTGAACCCCGATGGTCTGGTGCCAAGCACCGTGCGCGCCCTGAAGGCTGAGTTTCCAGAATTGGGCGTGATGACTGACGTGGCACTCGACCCATTCACTGACCATGGTCAGGATGGCCTGCCCGATACCCGCCCCGGCTCCGAGGGCTACATCTTGAATGATGAGACGGTGGAGGTCTTGGTACAACAAGCCTTGACGCAAGCCTACGCCGGGGTCGACATCGTCGCCCCTAGTGACATGATGGATGGGCGCATTGGCGCGATCCGGCGCGCGCTGGAAGATAAGGGCCACGTCCACACCCGCATCATGGCTTATAGCGCGAAGTATGCCAGCGCGTTTTATGGACCGTTCCGCGATGCCGTGGGCTCGGCATCCAACCTGGGCAAGAGCAACAAGAAGGTGTACCAGATGGACCCCGGCAACAGCGATGAGGCGCTGCGCGAAGTGGCGATGGACATTGCAGAAGGTGCGGACATGGTGATGGTCAAGCCCGGAATGCCCTACCTCGACATCGTGCGCCGGGTAAAAGACGAGTTCAAGGTGCCTACCTTCGCCTACCAGGTCAGTGGCGAATATGCGATGCTGAAGGCTGCAGCCCAAAATGGCTGGCTGAACCACGATGCAGTCATGATGGAGAGTTTGCTCGCTTTCAAGCGTGCGGGTGCAGATGGTGTTTTGACTTACTTTGCTCGTGATGCTGCAAGACTTTTGCAGCAATAGAAAGTCAACGCGCACTCTATGGCGGTCCTGGCCACCGATTGAAACCCCATCAGGGTGCTGAAGTTTCCCACCATGCGCATTTTCAACATTCAGAACAATGGCCTGACAGAACTAGCTAACTTGGGCGACCTGAAGGCGCAGAGCCCCTTGCACCGTGGATTTGTGTGGGTCGCTTGCACGCGAACCGAATTTCAGTCGGAACAAGCGCACATGCAGTCAGCTTTGCAAGCTGCCTGTGGTCTCCAACTAGTGGACTTGCATGTATCTGACCTGCTCAACAACCAGTTGCCATCCCATTATGACTACACATCTCAGTACGATCTGCTTGTATTTAGACGCCTTGCCGCCGACAACCACCGTACCGCTGTTCATAATCCGGACGCTGCGCCGACCATTGCTCCAGCCCGCGGCGGACCACCGATATTGCGCAAGATTGACACCAACCCCATAGGATTTGCAATATTCGACCGACTGTTGCTCACCGTTCACCCGGAGGGTTGCGCTGTGCGACACAGCTACGAATCCAGACTGGTCCAGGCGGTGGATGTCGAGTCCCGCGCTTCAGGAGTGCGGCTTCCGAGCAGTTCAGCCGACATGATGCTGCGTATCGTCAATCTGATGGTGGACGGCTTTCTGGAATTGCGGCGCGAGTTGACGCACCAACTGGACCATTGGCAAAACCAGTTGCTGAACCCAAAAACACGATTCAACAATTGGAGCGCCTTGCTGGAGGCCAGACTCTCGCTTCACCACCTGGATGAAATATGCGAGGACCAACGTGCTGCAATTCAAGACTGGATTGAAGCCATCAAGACCTGGCCCGTCGCCACCGATCCGGTCGAACAGCGCGAGCGCGATTTATTGCAGGTTCGCAGTCGTGATGTTCTGGAACATATCGAACGTGTGGTGCACCACGTGCGCCGCCTGGAACAAAGTGCCGAAACTGCAATTCAAATGCACTTCAGCGTCCAGGGAAGTCGGACGAATGACATCATGCGCACACTTACGGTGCTCACGGCCATATTCTTGCCCTTGAACCTGATCACCGGGTTCTTCGGCATGAACTTCGATGCGCTTCCGCTTATCCATCAGCAGCGTGGAGTTTTTTGGGCGATGGGACTGATGGTGGTCATTGCCGCCAGTTTGGTGGCACTTTTTTGGCGCAAGCGCTACCTGGCGCGTAGCTCCAGGTGACCTAGACAAAAGGTGGATTCAGTCCTTCGGTTGCCAGCACCCGTTGTGTTGCCGGCCGCGCCAGCATCTGTTGCAAATACGGTCCCAGTTGAGGCCGCGCTCGGGCCGGGTTGCTGGCAAAGTTACGGGTCCAGCGGCACAGGGTGAATACATAGGGGTCAAGCGCAGAAAATCGCTCTCCCATGAACCAAGGGCCACCATTGCGGGCCAATTCGGCATCCAAGAGGTCGAGCAACCCGGCCACTTTCGCTGCGGCCTTTACCCGGACCTCTGCCGCACCCGAAGCGTTGCCATCACTGACCCAGCGCTCGGGGTAAAAGTAGACGATCAGGCTGCTCTGCAACGTATTGGTCAACCATGCCAGCCACTTGTAAAAATGTGCACGGTCCGGGGTGCCGAAAGCGGGCGTAAGACCTGCCTGCGGATGGGTGTCACACAAATGCAGGCAAATCGCGGCCGTCTCGTACAACACCAGATCGCCATCGGTAAGCGCGGGCAGCAAACCGTTTGGGTTGAGGTTGAGATAGGCAGGGCTCTTGTGGGCATCGGCGGCACGGTCGACCAAAACCAGTTCAAAGGCAGTTCCAAGCTCCTCCAGCAGGAGATGCGGAATCATGCTGGCGGTGCTGGGGTAGTAGTGCAATTGGATCATGGTCATTTCTCGGTCGTCGCTAAATCAAACATGCGTGCCCCATTGTTCCATGCAATGGAGCGGGCCACTTCGGCCGGCAGGTCGCCCAGCCAGGCTCGGTAACTATTCATGAGCTCGTCGTAATAGGCCCAACGCTGATTGACCCAGGTGTCGGACCCGATCAGGAAACGCGTTGGGTATTTCATGAGCAAGGCGCGCCACTCGGGGCACAGACGCTCCGTGCCGCTGCCTTCTGTGCAGGTCAACCCCGGGCGATAGGACAGTTCACCCATCAAAAAAGGGTAACGCGCTAGCAGTGCATCGACCCGGGATGCCGGCGCGCCACCGATGCCGGTGTGTGCCCAGATCAGGCGCGTGCGCTGGCCGCGCGAGGGCGTGTTGGCCATCAGCAGATCAATGGCTGTGTCGTCCACATGCGCCAGCACCACCAGGTTCTTTTCCTCGGCAAAAACCATCAGCTTCTTGGCCACCGCCCCGTTGGCATTCGCGCTGTCGTAAAGGTGAAACTCGCCAATGCCACGGAACTGCCCGCTACCGGCTCCCAGGGCAAACTCGGCCTGCACCATGTCAAAAATTGTTTCGTCCTTGAACCAACTGTCGTAATCGGCGCGGTTGCGGTACAGGCGAATAAATGGCACCACCGTAACCCCCGCCTTGCGAGTTAGTTCGCTGGACGCGAGCAACTTGGTGCCATCATTCGGGCGGGAATTGGAAACAATGGCGCGCACGCCATTGCGTTGCATGCGCGACAGCACGTCCTCCACCGGGTGCGGCCCCTGATGGCCATTCCAGGCTTCCTGGTTGTAGTGCAAGTGGGCATCAAACAAGGGGCCTGTGTAGTCTGCCGCAAGTGCAGGTAGCGCACGCATCACAAGAACAAAGGCGATTGGCAGCAGCACCGCCCAGGCGCGCCGAACCGAATGTCCGCTAATTTGCTGTTCCGACATGAAATCTCCTTGAATCAGGAGAATTATCAAGCGCCAGAAATACCAGTGGGCGAAATTGTCATTTCCATGCACAAACCACCATGCACTTGTCCACTCCTTTCGGGGAATCCGGCAAGCCTTGTCACCATCAACCGTATTGTTCTGGTGGCGGCCCGTTCCTACCGGCGCTACGACTGATCCCTGGCGTCGAAAATGCACGGGCCGCGCACCCTTTCCAGATTAGAAAAGTCGTCTGGTATCCAGCGGGACCCGAGTTTCGTGTCCAATAGCGGCATGGATTCCCACAATCACACCGACCAACGCCTGACCGAGCTGGAAATCAAGGCCAGTTACGCCGAAGACCTGCTAGACGCACTCAACCAGGTCATCGTGCGCCAGCAGGCAGACATTGCCTTACTGGTGCGCGAAATTCAGCAGATCAAGCTCTTGGTGCGCGAGCGCAGCAGCGACCCGCATCCCGGCAATGGCAACAGCAACGAGCTTCCACCCCACTACTAAAATCCCGCCAGGAGACATCCATGCAACCCATTGTTCTCATTACTGGCGGCTCGCGCGGTATCGGTGCTGCCACGGCACTGCTGGCCGCCCGCCAAGGCTACGCGGTAGCGGTCAATTACAACCGCAATTCGCTGGCCGCCGACGAGGTGGTGCGCCAAATTCGCGCCCGGGGCGGCAGCGCCATCACGGTGCAGGCCGATGTCGCGATCGAGGCGCAAGTGATGGCCATGTTTGAAAAAGTCGATGCCAAACTCGGTCCCTTGTCCGCCCTGGTCAACAACGCTGGTGTGGTGGATGTTGCGAGTCGGGTCGATGCCATGGACCTGAGCCGCCTGCAGCGCATGTTCAATACCAATATTCTGAGTGCCTTTTTGTGCGCCCGCGAAGCGGTCAAGCGCATGAGTACACGCCATGGCGGGTCGGGCGGCACCATCGTCAACGTCTCAAGCGTGGCAGCGCGTCTAGGGGGCGCCGGGCAGTATGTGGACTATGCCGCCAGCAAGGGCGCGATTGACACCCTGACGGTGGGCCTGGCCAAGGAGGTGGTGCTGGAGGGAATTCGGGCCAATGGCGTAAGCCCCGGCATTATTGACACCGAAATTCATGCCAGTGGTGGGCAAGCTGACCGGGTAAGTCGGATGGCACCGCAATTACCGATGCAGCGCGCGGGCACCGCGCATGAGGTGGCCCAAGCCATTGTGTGGCTCATGAGCGATGCATCGAGCTACACCACAGGGGCTACCCTGGATGTTTCGGGCGGCAGATAACAACATGG
>JAIPCE010000124.1 GCA_021738345.1 Rhodoferax sp.
TGGCGTTAGCCGACAAGACCAGCATGTGATAGTAAGGCGATACGGCATTTGGCAGCTCTGCGTTTAGCAAGACGTCAGACGCATCGATCTGACCCGCTTCACTCAGCAGATCAGCCGCGCTCGGAATGACCGCTTGGCGCTCGTAGTTACTGGTAACTGCCTTGTCGACGGTAGCAACCGCGTTGCGCACCTGGGATAAGAGTGTCTCGGCCGGCTTGAAGGGTGTGCCCGGGGCCAAGTCCAGCTTGGCAAGCACCACCTTGGCGTAAACCGCTCCCAAACGGTCGGCATGGGACAGGCTCGCATCCACCGCCAGTTGATCCAACACCGTGTTGAAATGGGTCACCAGTACTGCGCGTTGCTGTGTGTTGGCTTTGCTGAGCGCTCCCACCACATCGGCGCTGTAGTTGACCAAAATATCAGAACACTCGCGTGCCAGTTTGGTATCACCCAGAATCTGCTGTGTGCGCTTGAGGGACTGGTCGACATCCGGCAAGGCAGATTTTTCCTGTGCGCTTGCGACAATCGCTTTCAGTGTCAGGCGGGCACCAGCGCCGGGTTGATCGGCCGGAACTGAATTGGCCAACTGGTGCAGTGTTTTGGTTTTGTCGATGACGGCGACTAACTGGGCCTCGTCTTGGTCCCAAGCGTAGTAGGCCAATTGTCGCCATGCCTGAGCACTGCCGCTCAAAGGCACAGCAGACCGCGCCGTCTGTAACGCATCGCGCACGGACAGACCAGAACTGACTGCCAGCTCCAGTGCTTCCAAGTACCGTTGAGCGTCAACCTCCCCCGGTAATCGTGTGAGTTCGGTGCGATCCGGGCGCAGCACAATCATGGTGGGATAACCCCGCACCTTAAATTGCGCACCAAGTTTTTGGGCGCCTGGGTTGTCACCATCGAGATACACCGGCACCACTTGTTGACTGCGCTCGATAAAGTCCTTGCGATTAAACACGGTCGCCTTGACTTGGTTACACGGCGGACACCACACGGCGCCCCAGTATAAAAACACCGGCTTGTTTGCCGCTTTGGCGTCGGCAAATATCTTGTCCATATTCGCACCATCGGGCTTGACCCAGGCCACCGACGTCGCGATGGCACGCTCAACAGGTTTTGCTGATGGACTCGCCAAGGGTTCTGCCGGCTTGGAGCAACCCAACAACATCAGAATGGCTGCAGCTATGATGACGGAACGGTGGACTAATCTACCCATAGGATGACCTCGGTTTTCTATGGCAAATGCAGAATTGCGCGGGAGCCAACCCACTGCGCCTAGCGTGAATCGCACAATGCCTGTATCGTACCGTGTCCCAGAATGCTGGCAGGCAATGACACTGCACTTGCCCTGATGCTGATGGATTGTTGAGGTAGTAGGTAGTGCGCTTATGTTTCACAGGTGGTGTTCACCGTGCTGAATGTGAGTCAAGGCTCTGGGCATACCGGCCCCGCTTGCTCACTAACTGATTTGCTTATTAGCCTGAAACCATCAACCCCCACCCTTTTGACGGCGATAAAAGTTTACGCCATCACCCTAATTTCTCAATGACCACACTGCAAGCTGAATTAGAACGTCTTTACATCCCTCGCGATCCTGGTCATCAAAGCCCAATCGGTAGCGAGTCCTGCCTTGTTTCCTCCGACGCAAAGGTGCGTGCCATGGTTCTTGGCCTCTCCAGACCAGCAGATTGGACCGCGCTGTCGACACTTTGGCAAGGAGTACAGGCGGACCTCGGGTTGCCGGCACCAGCGATTGCAGTCTCCGGCATCGATGGCTACCAGCTCTGGTTTTCTCTCGCAGAGCCCGTTCCAGTCGCACTGGCCTGTGCCTTTCTCGAATCGTTGCGCGTGCGGTACTTGAGTAGTGTTGCATCCGAGCGGGTCAGCATGATGCCGTATATCGATGGCTCGATGCCTCAGAAAATCGTTCACGCAACAACGGTCCCTGCTCAGCAGCAGGAAACTGGCGGTTGGTCTGCATTTGTGACCTCGGATCTGGCCTCCATATTTGCGGACGAACCCTGGCTGGACCGACCCCCAAGCCCAGAGGCTCAGGCCAATATTCTGGCTCGCCTTGAATGCATCAAACTGATTGACTTTCAGGGCATCATTGACCGGATCAAACCTTTGCCCCCGGGTGGCGTAGCACCAGTGGAGTCCGACGCCGTTGAGTCGCTTGCCACCAAAGAGCGCCAAGGAGTTTCCGGGTCATCTCTGCAGAGCAAGGGGCTGGATCCGAAACAGTTCTTGCAAGATGTAATGAACGACCAGTCGATTGACCTTCGTTTGCGAATTGACGCGGCAAAGGCACTGTTGCCGTATTCGAATACCGAATAACCTGAAATCATATAAATCGCAGTGGATACTGCCACTCATCATGAAAACTCACACAATTGGCTTGAAGCGCATTCAAGGTGAGGCGTCAGTCCAGGGCATTTTCATTGAACTGCAACCTGTCCTCTTCCTTGAACATAAAGCAAGCCACATTGCACTCAGGGCGTCTGGCACTGCATTCCGCCAGCACCACCAGAAACGGTACCTCAGCTATTTCCGCATCCCTTAATTGGTGCGACGCGGTGTCATGGGGCCACGGCCTTCGATGTGGCGGAAGTTGATGCGGCCTTTGGACAAATCGTAGGGCGAGAGTTCCAGCGATACGCGGTCTCCGGCCAGGATGCGGATGTGGTTTTTGCGCATCTTGCCCGCAGAATAGGCGATCAGTTGGTGTCCGTTTTCAAGCGTGACCCGAAAACGGGTGTCGGGCAGGACCTCGTTGACCACGCCCATCATTTCAATCAGTTCTTCTTTAGCCATAGTGTGTTTTCTTAAAAAATGCAATTTAGTGGTGCCGGGTGTTCAGGCGCACCCAATCGATTCCCTGCGCCATCGCGTAATGGGATGCCGCCTCCAGCGAGGTGAACTCATCGCAAAACCGCATCACGCGGTCGGTAGACGCGCTGCCGCTTCCACTGGCGATGGACACCTGGGCTGCAAAATGTCCGCAGGGGAGCTGCTTGGGGCAGGCCGCGATTCGGTACTTGCCCATGGTGATGGGCGCCGTTTGTACTGTCTTGTTTGTCGTTGTAAATATCATCAAAAAAATCAAAGGGGCGGAGCCAGCGGCCCGTTGCGCCCGAAAACCAAGCTTGGCACGCCCACATGCCGAGATACCCCAACCAGTCGCCAGAACTCGCGTCTGCCAAGACGCGTGACCGGGCTTGCGCCAAGACAGAAACGGCGCAATGGGAGAGGGAGAGTCACCCCAATGGGGTGCGTTATCGCTATGGATGGGCCGGATGGATGAACTCTCTGCCAGAGCTCTGTGGGACATTGCATGCATGCGACCACACTCACCATCGCCAAAAGCGTGTGCCTAATGTAACACGTCACGCCGTTTTGCGCATGCCTGATTTTTCACTCTGCGGCGTTGACTAAAGTGGCGGAGATAGCGGCGGTTGCACCCTTTGTGCGCACCTGGGCACGTGCCGTCGCGGTCCGGGTCGCCTTGCGCAAAGTGGCGTGCCTTGTGGTGGTTCCTGTGGTTTCAGTGGTTCGCCTGTATGGCTTCTCTACGGAGGTCCGATCCAGCGTCGCAAGCTCCTTTGCGGCAGCGGCCCGCCTGGCACGTTCCACCAAGGCAAGGCCCCGCACCTGTGCGATGTCCTCATCGCTGAAAGGCCCGTTGACCCCGGAAATGGCAGCGAGTTTCATGCCGTGCTTGAGTCCAAGTTTGTAAATTTCACGCACCTTTTCCCATTCAATGGCGCGACCGACGGTGAAGTTCTCGAAGCGGCCCTCCAGTGCAAGAACGATGGTTTCCGCCAGACACGCATAGGCCACACCCTTGGGCAGACCAATGTTTTTCATTTGCACCTCGCCGGGCAACTCGATCTCGCCGGATTCGATGACCAGCACGTCAGGTCGCTTCGCCACCTCGGACGCGGGCAAGTCCAGCGGACGTGCCACGTCAGTGATGACACAGCCCGGTTTCACGCGCATGATGTCAAGCACCTTTTTGCCCGCGCCAGAGGTTGCCGTGACCACCATGTCCATCTCGGCGAGGTCCTTGTCGGCATGCGCCGACAGAAATACCTTGGCATCGGGAGTTTCCTGCAGAATTGACTCTTTGAGTGCCAACAGCTTGGCGGTTTCGGGTGACACCAGGTAGACCTCATTGGCGACACGGGTCAGAAGCCGCGCGCATACCGAGCCAATCGCGCCTGTAGCGCCAACCACCATGGCTTTGAATTGAATGCGCCCCTTGCCCTCGGGCGCAGGCAACAGCCGCAACCGCAGCATCGCGTCATGGGCTGCCCAGAGTGCGCCCGAGGCGCTGTAGCTGTTGCCGGTGGTAATCGGTAGCGGCGCACGCTTGGCCACCGTCAGACCCGCGTCGCCCACCACCTTGGTAAAGGCGCCCAGGCCCATGATCTGCGCACCAAGCCGTTTGGCCATGGCCGCCGCGTCCAGCAAGCGGCGGTAGGTGAACTCCGGGCTGTGGCGCATGATCTCCTTGGGTGTTCCCCCCACCGAGATCAGCCAGCCTTCCGCCTCGACTCCGTTGGGCGAGCGGATACCCGACACTTTGGAGTAGACAAACGGGGGCGCAAAAGCCATGGCCTTTTCCAGCGAGTTCATGAGTACCGGCGGCGACACATACGACAGCAACTCGATCGGCTTGACCTTTTTGAAATACTCCTGGGACAAGGGGTGTATGACAAACGCGAAGCGGTTGACCCTGCGAAAACCATCCGGATAAATGATGCGTGGCTCAAAGGTGCCGGCGCTGATGATTTCCAGGTAATCGTCCTCCAGTATTTCATTCGGTGTCTTGCCGGTGGCCGCCACAATCATCGCGTCAAGCAGGTTGGGGCCTAGCACGTGACCTTGCATGAACGGTGCGCCGTCGATCACCAGATGCACACCCTTGTCGCGAAACTGAGCGATGCGCTCCTCGTTTACGGTCGAGGTGATGATGGTTTTGCCAGCCAGTTCTTCCAGCCCGAACTCGTCGAGTGCGTGTACCGGTGCTACGATGACGGTGGCCTTTTGCACCGCCTTACGTAGCACAAAGCGCGTCCACTCCTTGACCGGACCAGCGGCCAGGGCGCTGGGCAGCGACCAGTCCTTGACATAGTGCGCGCCGGTGGCGTAAAGGTGTAGTGCGTCGAGCGAGCCCAGTAATTTGGGCACGCCGAGCTGCTGCAACGGATCGGCAAATTGAAGATTGCTCGTGAACTCCGACATGGCCACTGCCAGCTTGTAGTCCGATAGACCCGAGAAAAACAGCACGCGGGCATTGTTGAAGACCTTGCCCAGATGGGTTTGCGCGTGGCGCACCGCCCATTCCTGGAAAATATCGCCCAAACGTCCACCGGTGGTGATCGGTGCATCCGTCGCGGCGGCCTTGAGGTGTGCGCTGTCTTTTTCGATGAATCGGTGCGCCCCAACCTTGTAACGGTCTTTCAGCACACCAATGCCGATGGCGGCTGCTTTTTTGTCCCATTGTCGAATCAATTTGACAGCGCCTGCCCGGCTGCCATTGGTTCCTATGCGACGCACATGCAACTTTTGGCCCAAAAACTCGGTAGTGAACGCGAAATCCTGGCTGCTGGTGCCCAGACTGATACTGACGACTTCTTTCATGGTGTTTTGGAAAAATCAAGGGGAAGACGCGGATTTTTCCACCAGGCCGACCAGATTTCTCTCGATTAGCGCAATAAAAGTGGTCGCACGCTTCCCTAAGTGCCTGTTCATGGAAAGACCGGGTGCGATTCAAAGTGATGTGGACTCTTATTCCCTCGCCCTAACGGGGAGAGGGTTAGGGTGAGGGGTGGATGTTTTGCATGATTGAAAGAAATCTGAATCTGTGGCAGCCCCTCACCCCAGCCCTCTCCCCAGCCCTCTCCCCGCTGGGGCGAGGGGGAAAAACCGAATTGCCACGTCACTTTGAATCGCACCCGGAAAGACCTTGGTCCTTGATGTCGGAGCAAAATGGCTGTAGCCTTAACGGCTGCGGTCTGGCCGCCCCAGGCTTACTCCCCTGACTTCACCTACGCACCATGATTCCCATTGCGCCTTCGCAGATCAGTGAGCCCGAAATATTGTCGGCCGTCATGGGCATGGTGTCGCTGCTGTGCAGCATTGCCTGGGCCACCATCGGGCTACATCTCAAGACGTCGAAGGCCGCTGCCTACCACTTCAGCGTCGCCAACGTCTTGTTGATCGTGGGCGGGGCGCTGCCCTACTTCCGTGGCCAGGGCGTGAGCTATGTCGGGTATTTCGAATCGTTCAACTTCGCCGACCTGTTGTTCATGGTGGCGGTCATCATGTTTCGTTCTGGCATGCGCTCGCTGCATGGCTTGCCCTGTACCACTGCACGCGAGTACACGATCGTCAGCGTTGCAGGTTTGATCCTGGTGGCGTTTGCCCACTTGGTGGGAATACCCAATGCCACGGCCGCCGGCTGCTACGTCGCTGCCGGAGTCTTTGCCCTGGTCGGGTTCCATGAGTGCGATCAGGTGTTGCGCAAAAGCTTTGGCAAGTGGTCGCGTTGGGTCATTTTGTGGCCCATTGCAGCGGCCGGTGTGTTGTTTTTTGTGCGTGCGCTAGACGATGTAACCGCCATGCTGACCCACGCCGGCGATGTGAGCGAGAGCATGAAGGTGCGGCATTTTGCGCTTTACTTGTGGGCACAGTTGCTGGTACTGTTGCTGGTCAATGCGTCACTGATCGGCCAGACGCTCAATGCGCTGATACAGAAGCTTAATGAGCAGGCCGCCAATTTGCAGCGCATTCTTGACACGGCGCCGGTCGGCGTGGCGGTCAGCACGGACGGCGTGGTGCGCTTTGCCAATCCGCGCGTGACCGAACTACTCAACATGAAGGTTGGAGACGCATCTTCCAATGCCTTCGTCAGCCCGGACGATGAACGCCAAATTGTCACCGAGCTGCAAACCAGCGGCAACATCAGCGACCGGGAGTTGCAGATGTATTGCCCGCGGCATACCGTGCGCGACCTGCTGGTCAGCTACCTGCCCACCGAGTACCAGGGCGCCCGGGGCTATCTGGCCTGGATCATCGATATCACCGAACGTAAGAAGACCGAAAAGCGCGTGCTCTTTAACCGCACGGTCGTGGAAAACGCCGAACCTATGTTCTGGTCGGATCCCGTCACCCTGCAATTGGTCTACGCCAACCGCGCCGGTCTGGAAATGATGGAGCTGACCCCCTCCGAACTCTCCGGCATGCCGATTCCGCCACAGTTCAGGACCACTTTTCCAGGCCCTGAGGTTTCCTTGGTGGAGTTGCTGCGCCACAATAGCCGTCCCCACCGCTTTGAAGCCCAGCACCGCCGGCGCGACGGCAGCCTGCTGGCGCTCGATGTCTCGGTGTACATGGCCGAGGACGAGGAGCGCTCGCTGATGATCGCCTCGATGCGCGACATGACGGCGCAAAAACAGGCCGCCGAGCTGATGCGCCAGGCCAAGGAACTGGCCGAGGATGCCACGCGCATGAAATCGGATTTTCTGGCCAATATGAGCCATGAAATCCGTACCCCCATGAATGCCATCGTAGGCATGTCCCGGCTGGCGCTGCAGACCGAACTCAGCCCCAAACAACGCAATTACATCGAAAAAGTCGACTCGGCTGCCGGCAACCTGCTGAGCATCATCAACGACATCCTGGATTTTTCCAAGATCGAGGCCGGCAAGATGCGCTTCGAGGCGGTCGAGTTTCATCTCGAAGACGTGATGGAGAACCTGGCCGACCTGTGCGTGGCCCGTGCGCAAGACAAGGGACTGGAATTGCTGTTTGACATTGCACCCGAGGTTCCGACGGCGCTGGTCGGCGACCCCCTGCGGCTGGGCCAGGTGCTGATTAACCTGGTGGGCAATGCCATCAAGTTCACCGAACAAGGCGAAGTCACGCTCTCGATTGCCAGCGATCCAGCGCGCCGCAGCGCAGACGGCCTGGACCTGCGTTTTGCCGTGACCGACACCGGCGTGGGCCTGACCGCAGAGCAGCGCTCCAGGCTGTTCAATGCGTTTTCCCAGGCGGACGCGTCGACCACCCGCAAGTACGGTGGCACCGGGTTGGGTTTGACCATCAGCAAGCGGCTGGTGGAACTGATGGACGGCGAGATTGGGGTCGAAAGCCAGCCCGGGCAGGGCAGCCGTTTCTATTTCACCGCACATTTCGGCCTGCAAACAGAGCAGCGCGCGCGTCCAGCGCTTGCCGAAGATGTCAGCGGTCTGCGGGTGCTGGTGGTCGACGACAACGCACGTGCCCGCGAGATCATGCTCGCGATCCTGGCCTCGCAACGGTTTCAGGCCATTGCCGTCGGCAGTGGGGAAGAGGCAGTGGCCGCTTTGGCCAACGCCCATGCCCAGGGTCAGCCCTTTGGTCTCGTGCTGATGGACTGGATGATGCCCGGCATGGACGGTTTGGCGACGATCCAGCGCATTCGCGCGCAGCCGGCGCTCGAGGCCATCCCGGCCTTTGTGATGGTCACCGCGCACAGCCGCGACGAGTTGCTGGAGCATGCCGAAGGCACCAAGATCGACGGCATCCTGCTCAAACCCGCCGGACCCTCGGCGGTGCTGGACAGTATTTTGTCGGCTCTGGGCAAGGAGGTAGTTCGGCGCGGACGCAAGCAGCAGCGCGCACAGGCCAACCTCGAAGCCGAACAGAAAGTTCGTGGCGCCTACCTGCTGCTGGTAGAAGACAACCTCGTCAACCAAGAGCTGGCACTGGAGCTCCTGAACAATGCGGGCATTCGGGTCGATGTCGCCCAACACGGTGCCGAGGCCGTAGGCATGGTCTCGCGCAATCACTACGATGGTGTGCTGATGGACTGCCAGATGCCGGTCATGGACGGCTTCGAGGCCACCCGGATCCTGCGGCGCGAACCCCGGTTTGCCACGCTGCCCATCCTGGCCATGACCGCCAACGCCATGAGTGGCGACCGTGAGCTGTGCCTGGAAGCAGGTATGAACGACCACATCGGCAAACCGATCGACGTGCAACAGCTGTTCACTACGCTGGCACACTGGATCACGCCCAGTTCTGCCGGTGCGAGTCGCAGTGCTGGGCCAATTGATACCGCCAGGCAGGACGCGCTACCGGCCATTGCCGGTCTTGATCTGGCTCTGGCGATGCGCCGCCTTGGCGGTAACCGCACGCTCATGCGCAAGCTGGTGCTTCGCTTTGCCCAGGCCCAGCGCGACACGGTACACCGCATCCAGCAGTCCATCGCAGGCGGTGATCTTGCCACTGCGGCGCGGGAAGCCCATACCACCAAGGGGTTGGCCGGCAATATTGGTGCCAACGCGATCCTGGAACTGGCGCAAAGCGTGGAGCGTGCCGCCCTGCGCGCCGAAACCGAGGCCCTGCCTGCCGCATTGGCCGCGCTCGATGCCGCGCTAGCGCCGCTGCTGGTGCGGATAGACCAAAGCCTGGGGCAATCGACCCTGCCCGAGCCCGTCCTCGACGCCGCGCTGGTTGACCGCAGCCAACTCAGCGCCGACCTGCAGCAATTGGCCAAGCTGCTCGCAGATGACGACTCTGCCGCTTTGAAAGTGGTCGACTCTGTCGCAGCCCGGCTGCAGGCCCTGGGGCAAGCCGGTCCTGCCAGCGCCATGCGCAAAGAGATTGCGCAATATGATTTTGAGTCTGCGCTGCATGCACTGCGTACCGCAGCGCAGGCGCTAGACCTTGCCCTTACCCCGCCTGCGAACGTACCATGAAACCCGACCCCACCGAACGCCCCACGATTTTGATTGTTGACGACACGCCGGACAATATTGACGTATTGACCCAGGTGCTGGACCCGCTGTACCGCACCAAGATTGCTGTCAATGGCGAGCGGGCGCTGCGCATTGCTGCGGGCGACTCCAAGCCCGACCTCATTTTGCTGGACATCATGATGCCGGGCATGAGTGGTTACGAGGTGTGCCAGCGGCTTAAACGCAACTCTGACACCCAGGGCATCCCCGTCATTTTTGTGACCGCCATGAACGAGGTCGAAGACGAGCGCAAGGGGCTGGACCTGGGCGCGGTCGACTACATCACCAAGCCGATCAGTCCGGCGATCGTGCTGGCCCGGGTGCGCACCCATCTGGCACTGTACGACCAGACCCGGGAACTCGAGCGCCTGGTGCAGTTGCGCACCGCTGAGCTGGAAACCACGCGCGCCCAGATCATTCAGCGCCTGGGCCGCGCCGCTGAGTTCAAGGACAACGAGACCGGCAACCACGTCATCCGCATGAGCCACTTTGCCCGACTGACGGCCCAGGCACTGGGCATGGGTGATGCGAGTGTCAAGCTGTTGTTCCTAGCCGCACCGATGCACGACGTCGGGAAAATAGGCATCCCTGACAATATTTTGCTCAAACCCGGAAAACTGGACGCCCTGGAATGGGAGGTCATGCGCCAGCACCCGTCCATGGGTGCCGAGATTCTGGGTCAGCACACCAACCCGCTGCTGCACGCCGCGCGCGAGGTCGCGCTGACGCACCATGAAAAATGGGATGGATCGGGCTATCCGCACGGCCTGCGGGGCGAAGAAATCCCGCTCTTCGGACGCATTGTCGCGATTGCCGACGTGTTTGATGCCCTCACCTCCGCCCGACCGTACAAGACCGCCTGGACCGTCGAAGCAGCGCTGCAGAACCTGGAGCAAGGTGCCGGGACCCACTTTGACCCGGGCCTGCTCTCCCCGTTCAAGAGCGCCCTGCCCGACATCCTGGCGATCAAGGAGCGCTATGCCGAAGAGCGTGGTGCGGTGTCCGACTCTGTTTGAAATACCGGCGCTGGTTCGGCGTGCCCTTTCGGCGACCGATCAGGGCAGACCCCACCCGTCAGGGCCGCACGCCCGGTGACTCGAGCGGCATGCCGCGTGCCCGCTCGGCCAGATAGAGCTCCAGTTCCACCAGCTCAGGCGCGCCATAAGCATAGGGTTCGGCGCGCACGCCGGTCTGGCAATTGCGTAGGCGCCGCTGCAAGGAGCCCAGGCCCTGCCACTCCAGTCGGTACAGCGGGTAGGCGGTGGGGTGCGCCTGCGGAATGGGGCTGCTGCCCAAACGCTGTCCGGCGTACTGGTCATGGCACTGGTAGCAAGACAAATTGAGCTGCCCGATACGCTGGAAATAAAGCTGTTCGCCGCGCCGCGCGGCAGCTTGCAAGCGCGCATCGCGCTCGGGCGCAATCGCCAGGCCGCGCGACTCGCGTGCGACCCAGGCCTCCAGCGCCAGCAGTTCCTGGGATTCTGCGCGCCAGGGGGTTTGCTGCTGGTGGTTTTTGCGGCACAGGTTGATGCGTTGCGAGAGGTTGACTGGTGCCTGCGTGGCCACATCCCATGCCGGATAGCGGCGCGCCACGCCACGCATGCTGTCGTCTTTGTGGCAGGTGGCGCAGGCCTTGTCGCTGGTGGGTGCCGTCGTGCGCCACAAGTCTGCGCCCTGCTGCACCCACAGCAGCGCCGGGTTCTGCGCATCGTCGCGCTCCAGCGCCTGGGTGCTGGGTGCCATGAATTCAAAGCCTGAGCGCCTCGCGTCAGTCTGCCCCTGCACAGCACCTATTGCTGCCGCGAGAAACAGCACCACACAGGCGCGCCAAAGGGGCGACCAGGGCGAGTAACGCGCGCTCATGTCACCTCGATGCTTACCGTCTGGGTGTGGGTAAAGCCGTTGTCACCCTGCCAGTGCAAACGCAGCACGCCGCTCTCGGTTGCCACGGTGAAAAAGCCGATGTAGGGGTAGGCGGAGACAGCGGGAAACAGCTCTGCGCCAAACACCAGGGTGTCGTTGTAATGGCAAGTGAAGCTGCGGATGATGTTGCGCGGCAAGGTCTTTCCGTCCGGACCCGGTCGAAAGCCGGTTTCCATGGGGTGGGCGATGGTGGCGCGAATCTCTATGACCTCGTTGCGCCGGGCTGAGCTAGGAGCCGTGATGCGGGCGGTGGCCATGTTTAGCTGGGCTCCTCGATGCAGGCGGCGATCGACACAATGACTTCGACTGCGTGCGACCAGACACTGCCGTCACGCATGCGCGCAAGCGCCACCAGGGTTTGGCTGGTCGCGAGGCGAATACGGGTGGACACCTGCGCGCGCCCGGCGCGCACGCCGAGCTGAAACTTGACCACTTCGCGCAGCGGATTGCGCTCGCTAAACAGGGCGATCTCGGTCACATGGTCCCGCTCCGTCATCGGGCTGTCCACGACCACCGTGACGGGCACTGTGTTGCCGTTGTCCACCATGCTGGCAATAGCAAGCTGCACGCGCCCAGTCTGAATCGGCACGCCCGCAGCAAAGCTTTGTAACGCCCGCTGCAGTGCGTCGGGGCTGGCATGTGCCGGGCGCACCAGTACACAGGCTCCGAGCGCGATCTGGCTGACCAGCCATTGGCGGCGATTGGGGGGGGCGAAACTTGGGGGCGCTTGCATGGCTTCTACTCGCGCAGCGTGCCCAGGTAGGCGACCACGTCTTCGAGTTGTTGCGCGTCCAATATTGGCTTGTCTTTCCACTGGGCGGCCACGCGGGTGAGACCTTGCGTCTGGTAATAGGCCGGCATCACGGTGGCGGGATTGAGGTGGCGCGGATTGACCAGGCGCAGTCGCAATTGGGCGGCGGTGTAGCGCGTGCCAGCACCTGCGAGGCTGGGTGCCAGATTGCCCTGAAAACGCTCCTCGGGGATGGGGCCGGTGTGGCACAGCAGGCACAGGCCAAGCTGCCGGTTGGCCACGATACTGCGGCCTCGCTGAGCGTCCGGCAACGCGGCCGTCAAGGGCCGGGCAATGCCGTCACCTTCGATAGAGACCGTGGGCGGCAACGTGCCCGGCGGCACCGTGGTCGCCGCAAGACTACCGCTGCCTAGCGCCCCGGAGACCACCCAGACAGAGACACCCCAACGGCACCCAAGCCCAGGTTTCATGCGCGTTTGAGGCTGTGGTTCTTCAGCGGCAGGTCACGAATGCGCTTGCCGGTTGCGGCAAAGATCGCATTGAGGACAGCCGGTGCCGCCACCGCAATGGTCGGCTCGCCGACTCCACCCCAGAACCCGCCCGAGGCCACAATCACGGTTTCCACCTTGGGCATGTCGGCCATGCGCACCACGGGGTAGGTGCCAAAGTTCTTTTGCTCGATGGCACCGCCCTTGACCGTGCACTCGCCAAACAGCGCCGCCGACAAGCCATAGGAAAACGAGC
>JAIPCE010000125.1 GCA_021738345.1 Rhodoferax sp.
TTTGATTCCGCATATCGCGGCGTGCGGTCAGGTGGTGTCCTTGATCAAACACAGCCACAAGTCGATTGACATAGACCTGCCTGGCAAGGACTCGTACCGCTTGCGCGAAGCGGGCTGCAAGGAGGTTTTGCTGCTGGGCAATGACCGCTGGGCCTTGATGCACGAGTTGCGCGGGGCCGCCGAGCCACCACTGGACTATTTGCTGGACCGCATGCAGCACTGCGATCTGGTGCTGATCGAGGGCTTCAAAGGCGGCAATTTTCCCAAACTGGAAGTCTGGCGTGCATCACTCGGAAGACAGACCCTGTGGCCAGATTGGCCGGGCATTGTGGCGATTGCCAGCAACCATCCGTCCATGTCACATGCCGCACAGCAAGTGACACCTGGCCTGGTCCACCTTGATCTTGGCGATACGGTGACCATTGCTGATTTCATCCTGCTGCACGCGGCCACTCGCCATGGCATGCCGGTGGGGACGATTGGGGACCTTTTGATTAATGCCTGAAATGCCGCACGCCGCTCAACACCATGGCGACGTTGCGCTCGTTGGCTGCGGCAATCACTTCATCGTCACGCATTGAACCGCCCGGCTGAATGATGCAGGTGGCCCCTGCATCCACGACCACATCCAGGCCGTCGCGGAACGGGAAAAAGGCATCGCTTGCCACCACGGTTCCGGCCAGTGACAGGCCGGCGTGTTGCGCCTTGATGCTGGCGATGCGCGCCGAGTCGAGTCGGCTCATCTGCCCTGCGCCCACGCCCATGGTCATGCCGCCGGCACAAAAAACGATGGCATTGGACTTGACGTATTTGGCAACTTTCCATGCGAACAGCGCGTCTTGCAGCTGTTCTGGCGTCGGTTGACGCAAGGTCACTACCTTGAGGTCCGCCAAACTGAGCTCGTGGTTGTCGGCGGTCTGCACCAGTAAACCGGAACCGACCCGCTTGGTATCAAGGGCGTTTCTGGCGACACCGCTGGCGGGCAGCTCGATTTGCAAAATGCGCACATTGACCTTGGCTTTGAATACGGCCAGTGCCTCCGGCGTAAAGGCCGGTGCCATCAAAACCTCGACAAACTGCTTGGCAATCTGGGTGGCAGCGCTCACGTCCACAGTGCAGTTCAAGGCAATGATGCCACCGAAGGCCGAAGTGGGGTCGGTCTGAAACGCCTTGCTATAGGCCTGATGGGCATCCGCCCCGAGCGCCACGCCACACGGGTTGGCGTGCTTGACAATGACGCAGGCCGCACCGTCCCGTGCCAGGTCAAAGCTCTTGACGCACTCCCAGGCAGCATCTGCGTCGGCGATGTTGTTGTAACTCAGCTCTTTGCCTTGCAGTTGTGTGGCGGTTACCAGGGAACCGGCCGCTGGTGCGAGGTCGCGGTAAAAAACGGCTTGCTGGTGCGGGTTTTCACCGTAGCGCAAATCTTGCAGTTTGACGAAATTGCTGTTGAGCTGGGCCGGGAATGTGCTGTGGCGCCCGTCTTTTTGCACCCCGGACAAATAATTGCTGATGGCTGAGTCGTATTGGGCGATGCGATTGAATGCCGCCACGCCCAGGGCGAACCGGGTATCCATGCTGACCGAGCCATGCGCCTGCAGCTCTTCGACCACGGCGGCGTATTGCGAAGCGTCGGTCAACACCGCAACATCTTTCCAGTTCTTGGCAGCGCTGCGCACCATGGCGGGTCCTCCGATATCAATATTTTCGATGGCATCTTCCAGCGTGCAACCGGGTTTGGCCACCGTAGACTCGAAAGGGTAGAGATTGACCACCAGAAAATCAATGGTCTCGATGCCATGCGCTTCCAGTGCTGCCATGTGCTCTGGCAGGTCGCGCCGCGCAAGCAGCCCGCCATGCACGCGTGGATGCAGGGTCTTGACGCGACCATCGAGCATCTCGGGAAAGCCCGTCATGGTGGCCACCTCGGTCACAGGCACCCCGTGGTCTGCCAGCAGCTTTGCCGTACCACCGGTAGAGAGCAGTTTGATGCCCTCTTGGTGCAGTGCCTGCGCGAGCTCAAGAAGGCCGGTCTTGTCAGAAACTGAAAGTAGTGCGTTCATAAAATATCAATAAAGTAAATGGGAAGGGCAAAGTTCGCGCGGTGGTCTATTCAATGAGTTTGTGTTCCAGCAACTTCTTGCGCAAGGTATTTCGATTGAGTCCGAGCCACTGTGCCGCGCGCGACTGGTTGTGGTCTGCCTGCGCCATCACCACTTCCAGCAGCGGCTTCTCTACCACACGCACCATCATCTCGTACATGCCTGCAGGTTCGGTCCCGCGCAAGTCCCGAAAGTAACACTCAAGACTTTCCTGCACGCACTCCTGAATACCCTGCTTGCTCATAGTGTCACCTCAGCCATGTCTCGTCCTGTATTTGCTAGGACCGATTCCGCACTGTGTGCCGGGAAACGGTCCATGCGGTTATTTAAGCCGTCCAGAAATTGTGCCACTGCGTCGATTTGGGCGTCGCATGATTCGAGCCCGTTCAGGTACGCTCTAAACACCTCGCTCCCTGGAAGCCCACGCACATACCAGCCAATGTGCTTGCGCGCCGAACGTAGACCAATAAACTCGCCATAGAAACGATAGTGATCGTGCAAATGCTCCAACAGCCAGCGCCTGACCTCGCTCACCAAAGGTGGCGCAAGGTAGGTTCCGGTCGCAAGAAAATGGGCAATCTCGCGAAATATCCACGGGCGACCCTGCGCCGCCCGACCCACCATCAAAGCATCTGCGCCGGTGCGCCGGAGCACAAGACGCGCCTTCTCGGGCGAGGTAATGTCGCCGTTGGCGGCCACCGGGATATGCACCGCAGCTTTCACCGCAGCAATGGTGTCATATTCGGCGACTCCCCGGTAGCCCTGCTCCCGGGTGCGGCCATGCACCGCAAGCATCTGTACCCCGGCGCTTTCAAAGGCGCGCGCCAGCACCACCGCGTTTCTGTGCTGTTGGCACCAGCCTGTGCGCATTTTGAGAGTGACCGGGACATTGCGGGATTGACAGGCTGCCACCACCGCTTCCACGATGGAAAGTGCCAGGGCTTCGTCTTGCATCAGCGCCGAACCCGCCCACTTATTGCACACTTTTTTGGCCGGGCAGCCCATATTGATGTCAATGATCTGGGCACCGCGATCCACGTTGTAGAGCGCTGCATCCGCCATCATGCGGGGGTCAATTCCTGCAATTTGCACCGCTATCGGGCCGGGTTCACCCGCATGGTCAGTGCGCCGTGAGGTCTTGAGAGAGTCCCACAAATAGCGCCGCGAGGTCACCATTTCGCTCACCGCATAGGCCGCGCCCAAGCGCTTGCACAACTGGCGAAATGGCCGGTCAGTCACACCCGCCATGGGCGCAACCAATAGGGAATTCGCCAAAGCGTAGTGGCCTATGCGCATACGGATGTCGAAGAAGAAGGGTGGGGGGAGGAAACAGTGACGCGTGACTGCCCCCATTCTAGCTGCCGAAAATTTCAGCAATTGAAATCGAAATCTGAAAGATTGCTACCATCCTTTGCGCGATAGCAGCTCCTACCCTTGCAAGAAATCTAAACCTATCCCTCGCTTCACCAAACTGTTTACGCAATGAAATGCTTGGATTATTCAGTCAACTTAGGGGTGCGGATGCGCAACAACCGTAGCGATTGCAACGACGCACAACAACACATGGCGACAAAAGACGTGGTTTCATGCACGCCCATTAGCGCACACCCCGACTAGCCGTATGCCCGCCTGGATCGACCACTTGCTGGCTCTTTTGGCGCTACCGCAATACGGCTTGAGTACGGTATTTCTGGTGTCCTTTATCTCTGCGACCCTGGTGCCATTGGGTTCTGAACCGGTGGTCTTCGGGCTCGTGAAGCTAAGCCCCGAACTATTTTGGCCCGTGGTACTGACGGCAACAGCCGGCAACACCCTAGGGGGCGCGCTGGACTGGTGGATCGGATGTGAGGCGCATAAGGTGGTCGACAAATATCGGCATTCTTCGCACCATACGCGCGCCCTCGCATGGCTGGAAAAACTGGGCCCCAAGGCCTGTTTGCTGGCCTGGCTACCCGCCATAGGCGACCCCCTGTGTGCCGTGGCAGGCTGGCTCAAACTCCCGTTCTGGCCGTGCCTGGCCTACATGGCCGTCGGTAAATTCGCCCGGTATACCCTCATGACAGCCGCGCTGATGGGATTTTTTGGCTAGGAACTAAACAGGAAATTCATGACATCGCCGTCCCGCACGACATAGTCCTTGCCTTCGGCCCGCATTTTCCCGGCATCTTTTGCGCCCTGCTCGCCCTTGTAAGCCATAAAGTCTTCAAAGGCAATAGTTTGGGCGCGGATGTAACCCTTCTCGAAGTCGGTGTGGATCACGCCTGCCGCCTGTGGACCCGTGTCACCGACGTGAATGGTCCAGGCGCGGACCTCCTTGACACCCGCAGTAAAGTATGTTTGCAAGCCCAGCAGCTTGTAGGCCGAGCGAATCAGGCGATTCAGGCCCGGCTCGCTCTGGCCTAGTTCCTCCAGGAACATTTGGCGGTCCTCGTCGCTCATCTCGGCCATTTCCGCTTCCAGTTTGGCGCTGATCGCCACCACAGGAGCTTTTTGGGCGTTGGCAAATGCGGTCAAGCGGTCGAGATACGGGTTGTTGTCAAAACCATCTTCAGCGACATTGGCCACAAACATGGCGGGTTTGGCGGTGATCAGAAAGAACTGTTGCAACAGTGGCAGCTCTTCCTTGGAAAAATCCAGCGCCCGCACCGGTTTAGCTTCATTCAGTGCCACCTGGCATTTCTCCAAAATCGCCACCAGCTTGATCGACTCCTTGTCGCCCGAACGTGCGGCCTTGGTGACACGGTGCAAGGCTTTCTCAACTGCTGCCAGGTCTGCCAGACAAAGTTCGGTCTGAATCACCTCGATATCGGAAATCGGGTCGACCTTGCCCGACACATGGATCACGTTGTCGTCCTCAAAGCAGCGCACGACATTGATCGTGGCATCGGTCTCGCGAATATGCGCCAAAAACTTGTTGCCCAAGCCCTCCCCGGTGCTAGCCCCCGCCACCAGACCGGCAATGTCGACAAATTCGACCACTGCAGGCACCACCCGCTCGGGTTTGACAATGGCGGCCAATTGGGCCATGCGCGCGTCGGGCACCTCCACGATGCCGACATTGGGCTCAATCGTGCAAAAGGGGTAGTTCTCCGCCGCAATGCCGGCCTTGGTCAGCGCGTTGAACAGGGTCGATTTACCGACATTGGGCAAGCCCACGATGCCACATTTCAAACTCATGAAAAATCCTTATGAATCAATACCCCGTTTGCACGATCGAGCCCAATGTCGGCATCGCCGAGGTGCCAAACCTGCGCCAATGCATCGTGCCAAAGCATCGAGCCGCCGAGCTGGAAACGCCCCGCTTTCTCGAAGTTTTGTCTTGGTTTTGCCTGGGGGAAACTGATGCCAATTGTACTGATTAGCGAGTCCTTGCTCCGTCGCAGCACTGCTACCGACGGGTGCCTGTTGCGCGAGAGTGTTCTTTTTGGCTTTTGCTTGCGAATGAACCGCAGGAAGCGTAGCTACAGAATTGCGAGCAATGTGGCGGGAAAGCAATTCCCAATGCGAACGTCCCAGATCACCGCCCTGTGCTTCGCCCAGCAGTTCTTCTTGGTGGATGCGGCAGCGCTCCAAAGCCGCCGGCTCATGCTTGGTGGTGCTGTTAACCTGCACAAAGGCCCGCGGTACATCAAAGTGCAAAGGAGTCGGGCAAAGCGCAACGGACCGCATTACTGTGCTGCGCGCGAGAGGTTTGCTGAGTTATTCCAATCGTTTCAGGCGTTGCGGCTCTCAATCCCCCATCGCGCCAGCGCCTGGTCATCTGCAGTCCGGGCATCGACCCAGCGCGCGCCCTGGGCGGATTGCTCTTTTTTCCAGAATGGTGCCTGGGTCTTGAGGTAGTCCATCAAAAACTCGCAGGCCCTGAAACTTTCGGCACGGTGTGCTGAAGTGACTGCCACCAACACGATTTGATCGGCCGGATACAGCAGGCCCACGCGGTGTATCACTCGCGCAGCAAAAATATCAAATCGATGATGTGCCGCATCCACCATGGCTTCAATCGCCCTTTCGGTCATGCCAGGGTAGTGCTCAAGCTCCATTGAAAGGATCGGAGCGGGACTCGATGGGTCGCTGGCCCGCGCGTTTGAAGCGGCATTGCGGTCGCGGACCGTGCCCACAAAGCTGCACACTGCCCCCACTCTGTGGTCAGCGGCACGCAAAAGCTCCACCTCGCGCGACAGGTCAAAGTCCTGCGTTTGGATCGATACACTGCTTTTGGTACGCATTGCAATCAGCCGCCGGTTACCGGAGGAAAAAACGCCACTTCGTCACCGTCTTTCAGTTGCGTTGCATCGGGGCTAAGGCTTTGATTGACAGCCATGCGTACCGCCTTTCCGTGGGCCAACGCGCTGGCATGCGCACCGCCACGGGCAATCAAGCTGTTGCGTAGGTCCAGGAGCGTGCCCTCGCTGGCGTCAAGCACCTCAGATGCACACCCCAGTGCCTCGCGAATCGAGGCAAAATATTTGACAGTGAGCTTCATGCCAGCCACTCCGAAAAAGCAATAAACCGCACTGTATCGCCCGGCGAAATGGCACAGCCGGGCGGGTTGTCCACCACGCCATCGCCCCACACGGCAGAGGTCAGCACGCCTGAGCTTTGGTTGGCAAAAAGTTCGAGCCCACCCACGGCGTTGCGGCGCACCCGCAGAAATTCGCGACGCTTGTCGGCTTTGGGCCAGGCAAAGTCCGCACGCAAGGCATAGCTTTGCATTGCCGTGTCGATAATGCCCTGCAAACGCAACAAAAAAGGCCGCACCAGGAGCAAAAACGTCATAAAACTTGACACCGGGTTGCCCGGCAAACCCAGAAAATGGCAATCTGCAACCCGGCCATAGGCAAATGGCTTGCCCGGTTTGATCGCAATTTGCCATAAATCAAGTGTTCCCAAGGCTTGCACCGCGGGTTTGACGTGGTCTTCTTCGCCGACCGACACTCCGCCACTGGTCAGTATCACGTCATGCGACAGCGCCGCCGACTGCAGGGCCGCAATGGTGGCAGCGCGCTGGTCTGGAACAATGCCCAGGTCCGTGACCGCGCAGCCCATGCGCCGCAATAGGGCATGCAGAAAAAAGCGATTCGAGTTGTAAATGGCACCGGGCGGCATGTCCGCTGGGGCCACACTGCCGGGCATGATCAGCTCGTCACCGGTCGAAAAAAGTGCCACCCGAGGACGCTTGACTACGTCCAGTTTGTCGCTGCCAATACTGGCGGCCAGCCCCAGCTCCGCCGGACCCAGGCGCTTACCCCTTGGCAGCACCACGGCGCCGCGTGTCACGTCTTCGCCAGAGCGCCGTATGTGCTGACCCAACGTGGGAAGCACCGCTACCCGAATCAGCGGCCCTGGCGTGGGGGTGCCATCAGTGGCTGCCGTAGATACCGCACCCGATGCCTCGATGGCGGTACAGTCTTCCTGCATCAGCACCGCGTCCGCACCGGCAGGCACCGGGGCCCCAGTAAAGATGCGCGCGGCCGACCCGGGCTGCAGGGCTTCACCCCAGGCGCCTGCTGCGATGCGCTGGGTGACTGGCAGCAGGTCTCCGACCTGGGACAAATCCGCGCAGCGCACGGCATAGCCGTCCATCGCGCTATTGTCATGGGGCGGCACCTGAAGTTGCGATACCAGGTCTTGCGCCAGAACACGACCATCTGCCTCCATCACGGGGATTGTCTCGACCCCCGTTAAAGCTTTGGCGTGGGCAAGTAAATCACTGAGCGCCTGGTCCAGTGACAGCAAGGCTTGGCGTGGCATGGAATCCATATGCCTAGGTCCCGTCACATTCACGGGCGATGAGAGCCTTCACCGCCAGCACATCGGCATCCATCACGGTGACCCGCCGGGGCAGATTTTCGATGCCGTCAAACTTTTTGGGGCGATCTGGTGAGCGGCCCAAAGCCTCAACAATGGTTTCGGCAAATTTGATCGGTAAGGCGGTTTCAAGTACCACCATGGGCGTACCCGCCACGCGAAAATCCAGCGCGACTTTCAAGGCATCCGCAGTATGGGTATCGATCACCACCTCATGGCGCTGCCAGGTGTCACGGATGGTTGCCAGACGGTCGGCATGCGTGCTCTTGCCGCTGACAAAACCATAGCGTGATTGCGCCCGCGCGAACACCGCGTCCTGGCTCAGATCAAATTGACCGGCTTGGCTCAGCGCGTCAGAAAACAGCGAGCGCACCCGCGAGCCGTCACGCTCCAGCAGGTCAAACACAAAGCGCTCGAAATTGCTGGCTTTAGAGATGTCCATCGATGGACTGGAGGTCTCAAAGGTGTCCGCCGAGCCGCGCACCCGGTACACGCCGGTTCGAAAAAACTCATCAAGTACGTCGTTTTCGTTGGTCGCTACCACCAGTTTGTCAATCGGCAGCCCCATCATGCGCGCCACATGGCCGGCACACACATTGCCAAAGTTTCCGCTCGGCACGGCAAAGCTCACCTTCTGCTGGTTGTTTTCAGTGGCCTGGATGTAACCCGCAAAGTAGTACACCACCTGGGCCAGCAGTCGGGCCCAATTGATCGAATTGACGGTGCCAATGCGGTACTTGCGCTTGAACTCAAGGTCGTTGCTCACGGCCTTGACCATGTCCTGGCAATCGTCAAAAACACCCCGAATGGCGATGTTGTAGATGTTGTCATCCATCAGGCTGAACATTTGCGCCTGCTGAAACGGGCTCATGCGGCCGTGCGGGCTGGTCATGAAGACCCGCACCCCTTTTTTGCCGCGCATGGCATATTCAGCAGCGCTGCCGGTGTCGCCACTGGTGGCACCGAGAATATTCAGCTGTGCATTGCGACGCGCCAGTTCATACTCAAACAAGTTGCCAAGCAACTGCATCGCCATGTCCTTGAAGGCCAGCGTCGGGCCGTTGGACAAGGCTTCTATCCACAAGCCTTCTTCGAGGTGGCGCAAAGGCACGATTTCGCCGGTGCCAAAAACCTCTGCGGTATAGGTTTTGCAGCACAGTGCGCGCAAGTCCTCGCCGGGGATGTCGTCAATGTACAGCGACAAAATCTCAAACGCCAGTTCGGCATAGCCTTTGCCGTGGTACACCGCGCGCCAGCGGGTCAGGGTGGCGTCATCGATCTGGGGATAGGACTCAGGCATATACAAGCCGCCGTCCGGCGCCAGACCTTCCAGCAGGATGTCACAAAAATGGGGGCGGTCAGGGTGACCGCGGGTGGAAAGGTATCTCACGCCAACTCTTCCTTACGGATGCGGACAATGGTCGCCACCACCGTTGGCAGTGCCTGCATCTGCGCCAGCGCGGCATCCATACGGGCTTCTACACAGTCATGCGTCAAGATGATCAAATCGGTCTGGGTCGACCCCTCGCCGCCGATTTCGTCGGCCTCGCGCTGTAGCACCGCGTCAATGCTGATGTTGGCATCTGCCAAGATGCCCGTGACCTTGGCCAACACACCGGCCTCGTCAACCACCCGCAACCGCAAATAATAGCTCGTGACCACATCGCCCATCGGCAACACCGGCAGCGCCCCCTTGGCTTCGTCCAGCGTATGTGGCTGAAATGCAAGATGCGGTACCCGCTGGGCTGCGTCTGCGGTGTGGAGACGGGTAATGTCAACCAGATCGGCAATCACCGCGCTGGCAGTGGGTTCGGCCCCGGCACCTTTGCCATAGTACAGCGTGGTACCGACCGCATCGCCCTGAACCACCACTGCATTCATGGCACCCTCGACGTTTGCAATGAGCCGTTTACTGGGTATAAGCGCTGGGTGCACGCGCAGCTCAATGCCATCGCTCGTGCCTTTGGCAGCGTCGCCCACGCGGCGCTTGACGATACCCAGCAACTTGATGCGGTAACCCAACTGTTCGGCATATTTGATGTCGGCTGACACCAGCTTGGTAATGCCTTCGACATGGGCCTTGTCAAACTGAACCGGAATGCCGAAAGCAATGGCGGACATGATCGTCGCCTTGTGCGCGGCATCGACACCCTCGATGTCAAAAGTGGGGTCTGCCTCGGCGTAACCCAGCCGCTGCGCCTCTTTGAGCACCACGCCAAAGTCCAGCCCCTTGTCGCGCATCTCGGACAAGATGAAGTTGGTCGTGCCATTGATGATGCCGGCGATCCACTGAATGCGGTTGGCGGTCAGGCCCTCACGCAGCGCCTTGATGATGGGAATGCCCCCCGCAACCGCCGCTTCAAAAGCCACCATCACGCCTTTAGCCGAGGCAGCGGCAAAAATATCGGTGCCGTGCACCGCCAGCAAGGCCTTGTTGGCAGTGACTACATGCTTGCCCGCTGCAATTGCCTCGAGCACCAGGGTTTTCGCAATTCCGTAGCCACCAATCAGCTCAATGACGATGTCGATATCCGGATTTGCGATGACCAGACGCGCGTCATTGACCACCTGTACGCCCTCACCCGCTATGGCGCGGGCACGCGCGACATCGAGATCCGCGACCATCGTGATGGCAATGCCGCGCCCCGCACGGCGTCGAATTTCTTCCTGGTTGCGCTTGAGCACATGGAAGGTGCCCGCACCCACCACACCAATTCCCAAAAGACCTACTTGAATTGATTTCATAAAACTTTCATTTCGCCTAATTGCTATGTCGTTTGCGGTAATTTTCCAAAAACTTTGCCACGCGGCCAATGGCTTCGCGTAAATCATCCTCATGGGGCAAAAACACAATCCGGAAGTGATCCGGCGCGTGCCAGTTAAAACCCGTGCCTTGTACCAACATCACACGCGTTTCCTCCAGAAGCTCCAGAAAAAATTGCTGATCGTCCTGAATCGGATACATCGCTGGATCGAGGCGGGGAAACATGTACAGTGCGGCCGCCGGCCTGACACAAGTTACGCCCGGAATCGCGGTAATCAGCGCATAGGCCAGATCACGTTGGCGCCGCAGGCGCCCGCCCTCGCCTACCAGTTCATTGATGCTCTGGTGGCCGCCCAGCGCGGTTTGAATCGCCCACTGCCCTGGAACATTGGAGCACAGGCGCATGTTCGACAACATGTTGAGGCCTTCGATGTAGTCGCGCGCGGGTTTCTTGTCGCCAGAAACCACCATCCAGCCAGCCCGATAGCCACACGAACGGTAACTCTTGGAGAGAGAATTGAAGGTCAGGGTGAGCACGTCATCGCTGAGCGACGCGATGGCGGTGTGCTTTGCTCCGTCGTAGAGCACCTTGTCATAGACTTCATCGGCAAAAATCACCAGCCCATTTTGGCGCGCAAGGTCAACGATGGCACGCAGCAACTCGTCGCTGTACAGCGCACCGGTAGGATTGTTGGGATTGATCACCACGATGCCTTTGGTGCGCGGCGTGATTTTGGCCCGCATATCATCAAGCCGTGGCAGCCAGCCGTTGTCCTCGTCGCACTGGTAGTGCACAGGCGTCCCGCCAGACAAACTTGCTGCCGCCGTCCAAAGCGGATAATCCGGCGCGGGGAGCAGCAGTTCGTCACCATCGTCAAGCAGGGCGTTGGTCGCCATGACGATCAGTTCACTGGCGCCGTTGCCAAGATAAATGTCGTCCAGCGTGACGCCCTTGATAGCCTGGCGCTGGGTTTCGTGCATGACCGCTTTGCGTGCCGCAAAAATACCTTTGCTATCGGAATATCCGGCAGAATTGGGCAGGTTCCGGATCATGTCCTGCTGGATTTCTTCTGGCGAATCAAATCCAAACACCGCCAGATTGCCGATATTGAGCTTGATGATCTTCTGGCCTTCCTCCTCCATCTGCCGCGCACGGTCCATGATGGGGCCCCGAATGTCATAGCACACGTTGGCCAACTTGGCAGATTTCAATATAGGTTTCAAAGTCCCTCCAGAAGACATCAATACAGGGCGAAACCTATAATTTGACCACAGTTGGCTGCCAAGTTGGCGCGCCAAAAGCAACGCACACGCCGAGAACACCATGAAAATCCAGCCAGACGCCCGCCATGGCCAATCCATTACCGCCTATGGCCCTGGATGGCTGGAAGTGAACCGGGAGCGCTTCCATTCCAGCCTCGTGGTGAGCGCAATGGGGGATCGCTTGGCTTGGAACTGCACGGAATTTGCCGCCCTTGAGGCCAGCCACTTCGAACTGTTGCTGACGTTGGAGCCCGAGTTGGTCATTTTTGGCAGCGGCGAACGCATCCGTTTTCCCGAGCCACAGTGGCTTCAGGCGCTGTACGCACGCCGTATAGGAATAGAGACCATGGACACCAATGCGGCGTGCCGCTCGTATAACTTTTTGGCTGCCGAAGGGCGCAGGGTGGTCGCTGCGCTTTTGTTGTCTGGCCCATCGAGCTCGGGCCAGCAAGTTCGCATTTCAGAGTAAAATCGTGGGTTGCAGTCGCGAACCATTCAAACGCTCTTACGTTTGGTGTCCTTTGCTCTGACTGGGACCTTCAGCACACGAGAATTAAGTACCTTATGGCGATCGTTGTCAACAAACCTCTTCCAGAATTTGAAGCAAACGCCACCAGTGGCATCAAGGTCAGCAACACCACCCACGTCGGAAAGACGATGGTTCTCTACTTTTACCCTAAAGACAATACGCCGGGCTGCACGACCGAAGCCATGCAATTTCGTGACAAGTACAAGGAATTTGTGAAAGCAGGGGCCACGGTATTTGGCGTGTCACGCGACAACATGAAATCCCACGATGAATTCAAAGCCAAGCTCGAGCTGCCTTTTGAGTTGATCGCGGACACTGAGGAGAAGATGTGCCATATGTTCGGGGTGGTAAAAAACAAGATCATGTATGGCAAAAAAGTGAAAGGCATTGAACGTAGCACATTTTTGATCGGTGCAGACGGGCTGCTCAAGGAAGAGTGGCGCGGCCTGAAGGTTCCGGGTCATGTCGACGACGTTCTCAAGGCTGTAAAGGCCCTCAAGAAAACCACCTGAGTGGGCCATACACCCGTTCTGGCGCAATGGCCCCCTAACGTATCGGGCCCACTATTGAAATCGCACAAAGCGCAAAAGCC
>JAIPCE010000126.1 GCA_021738345.1 Rhodoferax sp.
GTGTTGGTGGAGCAAGCTGGCAATCTCGGCCGAGCTGAAGCGGTCCATGAAGAAGGATTCGGCCTTGACGTTGAACGGACTGCCCGTGCCCATGCTGTGCGAATCGGGTCGAATGCGAATTTTGTAGTCGCGCACATCGCGCAGGCCAATCAGACCAATGGAATGTGGAAAGCCCTGCTTGAGCCTGGCGGTAAAACCGGCACGCAGTTGGTACAGCATGGCCAGAAAGTTGTCGTCCATCAGGGCATCGACCTCGTCGAGCAGCAGCACGATGGGTTTGGGGTTGTGTAGCGACCACTGCTGAAGGTAACGCAACAAGCCATTTTCCGGGAACTGTTGGTTGGCATCCACCTCGGGTGCCCATTCGGCCTGTGGCAGATAAAGACGGCAGTCCTGCGCGATGCATTGCGCTGCAATCTTCATGGCCTGCACCGGGTCGCGTCCCTGGGCCGCGGGCTGGATTGAGCTGACCAGCACGCTGTAGCGGCCTTCGGCGTTGAGCTTTTCCATCAAGGCCAGGCCAAAAGTGGTTTTACCCGTCTGGCGTGGGGCGTGGATCACGAAGTACTGACCCTGGTCGATCAGGGTCACAATGCCGCGCAGCCGGGGCAAGGGGTCCACCATGTAATGGCGCTCGGGCACGCATGGGCCTGTGGTGTTGAAGAATCTGATCATGGGGCGATGATACAAGTGGGTCTGGCCCCCTCTTTGGCAGTGTCGGACCCGCTTACACTGCAGCCATGAACCGAAATCTCTGGCTGCTAGCCCTGTGCCAAGGGCTCTTCCTCACCAACAACGTCACATTCATTGCCATCAATGGCCTGGTGGGACTGAGTTTGGCACCGTTTGGCTGGATGGCTACGCTGCCGGTCATGGGTTACGTGGTGGGCGGTGCCCTGAGCACGCCGCTGGTGGCCAAGACCCAGTCGCGCTACGGGCGGCGCACCTCGTTTCAGATCGGGCTGGCGGTTGCGCTGTTTTCGGCCTGTCTGGCGGCCTGGGCGGTGGCGGACAAAAATTTCTGGTTGCTGGTGTGCGCCACCGTGGTTGCAGGCTACTACAGCGCCAATGGGCAGCTCTATCGCTTTGCCGCCGCTGAACTGTCGCTGCCCGATTTTCGCGAAAAAGCGGTGTCGCTGGTGCTTGCCGGTGGATTGATTGGGGCCGTGGCCGGTCCCAACCTGGCGGCACGCTCGCGCAGCCTGCTCGATATTCCCTATGTCGGTGCTTACCTGGCGTTGGCGGGGGTGGCGCTGCTGGCCATGCTCGTCATGTCGTTTGTTCGATTTCCGGCGCTGGTGGCGCCCCAGCCCGGTGCGTCGGGCGGGCGCAGCCTGAGTGTCATCATGCGCCAGCCGGTATTTATGGTGGCCTGCATCAGTGCGGCGCTTGGCTATGGCGTCATGAACCTGCTGATGGCCGCCACACCACTGGCCATGCAACAGTGCGGGTTGGGCTTTGACGATGTGGCCGTGGTGCTGGAGTGGCACGTGATTGGCATGTTTGCACCGGGGTTTTTTACCGGCAATCTGATCAAGCGCTTTGGCACCTTGCCGGTCATGGCCGTGGGTCTGCTGCTGAACCTGGCGTGCATCGCAGTGGCCTTGACCGGTGTGGAACTGCACCAGTTCACGATTGCCCTGCTGCTGCTGGGTGTGGGCTGGAATTTTCTGTTTACCGGCAGCACCACCCTGGCGCTAGGCGCTTACCGGCCCGAGGAAAAGGACCGTGCCCAGGCGGCCATCAACTTTTGCGTGTTCGCGGTGATGGCGGTGAGCTCGTTTGCCTCGGGCGCGCTAGTCACGACCCAGGGCTGGAATCTGCTCAACCTCGGTTCGCTGCTGCCGGTTGGTCTCACCGGTATTGCCCTGGGCTGGCTGGCCTTGCAGCGCCGGGCACACGCGTAGGCCGAATCGGCCAGACCAGAATTTCCAGCTATTTGTCGTAAAGTTGCAACTCCTCACCTCCCAACGAAGCGACATGGTGTCAAACCCTCCCATCCGTCATTCCCGTCTTCCCAAGAATGACGACAGGTGAGAAGTTACCTAAAGTGATCGTATGTCCCTTGCCAAACACCCCCTGAGCTACTGGTCTGCCGAACTGGCCCTTGGGCGCGTCAGCAGCCGCGAACTGACCGAACAGGCACTTGATGCCGCAACCCATTCCAGCGAGGCCCAGGCCACTTTCACGGCGGTGCATGCCGCTACAGCCCGCGCCAGCGCCGATGCCATCGACCGCTTGCGCGCCGCGCGGGTGCCCCTGCCGGCGCTGGCCGGGCTGCCGATTTCAATCAAGGACCTGTTTGACGAGGCCGATCAGGTTACCTGTGCCGGTTCTCGTGTGTTGCGCGACGCCGCCCCAGCACTGCACGACAGCGTGGTGGTGCAGCGCCTGCGTGCTGCCGGTGCGGTGATTGTCGGGCGCACCAATATGACCGAGTTTGCGTACTCGGGTCTCGGTATCAATCCACACTACGGCACACCGCGCAACCCCTGGGAGCGCCACCCCGATGACCGCCGGCACGGGCGCATTCCGGGCGGGTCGTCGTCAGGGGCTGCGGTGTCGGTCACCGATGGCATGGCAGCCGCGGCGATTGGCACCGACACCGGCGGCTCGGTGCGCATTCCGGCCGCGTTGTGTGGTTTGACCGGCTTCAAACCGACGGCATCTCGCGTCCCCACGGTGGGCGTGCTGCCTTTGTCCACCACGCTCGATTCCATCGGCCCGATCGGCCACAGCGTGGCCTGTTGTGCGCTGCTTGATTCCGTGCTTTCGGCCAGTCCCCCGCAGCCGTTGCTCCCGGTCGACTTGCAGGGGCGGTGCCTGGCAGTGCCGCGCACGCTGGTGCAAGACGGCATGGATGCCACCGTGGCCGCAGCGTTCGACCGGGCCCGTGCCACCCTGTCGGCGGCGGGCGTGCGGCTGCTTGAGATCGAGCTACCGGAGTTTAGCGAGCTGGCGCAGATCAACCGCTATGGCGGGTTTGCTGGCGCAGAGGCCTGGGCCTGGCATGCCAATTTGCTGGAGGCGCGCGAAGCCGACTACGACCCCCAGGTCAGTGTGCGCATTCGACGCGGTGCTGGCATGACAGCGACCCAATACATCGCCTTGTTGGCGGACCGCAGGCGCTGGATTGCGCAGGTGCAGCAGCGTCTGGCGGTCTGCCCGGCCGACGCCTTGTTGATGCCAACGGTGCCAGTGGTCGCGCCGCCATTGGCTCCGCTGCAAGAAGATGCTGCGCTGTATGCATCGAGCAATCTGCTGGTGCTGCGTAATCCGGCAGTCATCAATTTTCTGGATGGCTGCGCCTTGAGTCTGCCGTGCCATGCCGCCGGCGAGGCACCGGTGGGGCTGATGCTGGCCGGTATGCACGGTCAGGACGGGCGCCTGCTCAGGCTAGGTAGCGCAGTGGAGGCGGTGCTGGCGCAGCGCCGGTAACCGGGTCCGACTCAGGGCAGACAGAAGCGCTGGACGGCGTTGAGCAGTTTGGGTGGGGTAAAGGGTTTGCACACCCAGGCCCTCGCGCCCGCATTTTGGCCTTCCATTTTGAGCGCCTCGGCGGACTCGGTCGTGAGCATGATCACGGGTGTGAACTTGTAGGATGGCATTCTTTTCACTGACTTGAGAAAGTCGATGCCGTCCATATTGGGCATGATCACATCGCTGATGATAAGGTTGATTTTTTGGCCGGTGAGTTGTCGCAGCGCGTCCTGCCCATCGCACCCCACCAGCACCTCATAACCCGCGTCCTGCAGTGTAATGAGCAAGGCCTCGCGGATGGCGGCGGAGTCGTCCACAATCAGGATGGTTTTGGCCATGGCGTCGTCTCAGGATAAGTCACTTGGCAATGTACCGCACTATACGCCCGCACCGGTGCCGTCACTGCAATGACGGGAAGTCAACCTGGAACAGATTTACCCAGGTTCAGGGGGCGTGTCGGGGCTGTAAAAACGGATTTGATTACGCCCTGCATCTTTGGCCTGGTACATGGCCGTGTCTGCCCATTTGAGGATGTCGGCCTGGCTGTTGTCGTTTTTCCCGAACAAGGTCACACCAATACTGGCAGCGCACACGTAGCTGATAGCGGTTTGGCTCTTTCCGTCGATGGTGGCTTGCAGGTGGTAAGGGGCAGCCAGGGACCGTCTTATTTTCTCCGCGACGGCGGCAGCTTGCAACACCGATGCCTCATGCTCCGAGGTCAGCTCGCCGAGCATCACGACAAATTCGTCACCGCCAAAGCGCGCAACCGTGTCGGTCTCGCGCACGCAGCCTGTAAGGCGTTGGGCCACCTCCAGCAGCAGCAAGTCGCCCACTTCGTGGCCGTACTGGTCATTGAGCGGCTTGAAGTGGTCGAGGTCCAGAAATATCAGGGCACCAAAACCGTTGTTGCGCTTGCACGCAGCCAGGCCCTGGCGCAGACGGTCACTCAGGAGCCTGCGGTTAGGCAAATTGGTCAATGCGTCATGAAACGCAAGTTGGTGAACCTGCAACTCCATCTGTTTGCGCTCGGTGATGTCCTGCGCTACCCCCAGAATTTGCTCGACCTGTCCGTTGTCGTTGCGCAAAAAAACCACATCGCGGCTGTGCAGGCAGCGGTACTGGCCACTCGCATCGCGTACCCGGTATTCGATGTCTGCCACCGCGCCGTCACCCAAAGTCATGAATTTGGCGTGGTGCTGCGCGATCCGCCCGAAATCTTCGGGATGCACAACGGTGCTCAACATCGTGTCGCCCAGGGCCTGCACGTTCACCGGTGTGTAACCCAAAAACTGCAGCATTTCGCGGTTGGCATACACGTTGCACTGCCGCGCCAGGTCATAGATGTAGGTGAAGTTTGGCGATGTTTCGAGTACCCGGTTGATGAAGTGCTGGCTTGCCTTGAGAGCACGCTCCACCCTGATCCGTTCGGTAATATCCGAAAACAGACCCACGTAATGGGTGGTGACGCCCTGGCCGTTGCGCACCGCGCTGATGGTGAGCTTTTCTGCGTAGTCTTGCCCGGCTTTGTTGCGGTTCCAGATTTCTTCGCAGTACCAATGGCCCTGGTCCAGCAGATCGCGCCACATGGCTTGGTAGAACTCGGCGCCCTGGCGTTGCGAGCGCAACAAGCGGGGGTTGCGTCCGATGACTTCGTCGCGCTCGTAACCGGTGATCTCGGAGAAAGTGGTATTGACCTCCAGAATGCTGCCATCTGCGCTGGTGATCATGATGCCTTCGCGCGCATGGATAAACACGCTGGCGGCAAGCTGCAACCGCTCTTGAGCCCGCTTACGTTCGCTAATGTCGCGCACGAACGATTGCACCAGGGCTTGTCCCTCGGACACCACCAAACTGGAGGTGACCTCCAGTCTGACAATGTGACCGTCCTTGTGGAAGTTTTCGACTTCAAAAGTGAGTGCCTCGCCGGCCAGTATGCGCTTCATGCGGCCCGGCATGGCCTGCGCGCTCGCGGGCGTATCGAGGTCGATCAAACTCATCTGCTGCATTTCTTCGGGGGTGTAGCCGTGCATGCGGGCAAATGCCGCGTTGGTGGCCACCAGCTTCCCGGAGGGGCTCAACACCACAATGCCGTCGCTGGCAAGATTAAACAGCGCCTGAAACCGATCCTCGCGGGCTTTGACTTCGTCTTCGAGCCGCTTGCGCTCGGTGATGTCCCGCGCCGACGTCAGCAAATACGGCTTGCCGTCAATAGCCAGCTGCTCGACCGACATCAGTGTGGGAAACAGCTCACCATTTTTACGCCTGAACACGGTCTCATGGTTACTCAGTCTTTTCTCATGGCTCAATTTGGCGAGCAAATTGTCGCGCTCGTCGCGTGCCGCCCAGAGACCTATATCCGCAGCGTTGCGGCCAATGACCTCAGCGGCTGCATAGCCGGAGATGCGGGTAAATGCGTCGTTGACTTCAAAAAACCGGCCGCTGTCCCGCTCGGTAATGGAGACGACATCGGGTGTTGCCCGAAAGATAGCGGCAAATTTATGCTGTAAGCGCAGCGCGGCCCTGCGGCTCTCGAGCAGCTTGAGCATACTCATCAGTACACCCACTGCCAGCGCGCCCGACAAGATCTCAAACATCAGCATGCCATGGGTCTCAAAAATGCCAACGGTTCGGTGACGCACCTCACTTCCCGCAGGCAGAGCCGACTCCGCAATTTGAAAGCGCGTGAGCTGCCGGGCATCAAAGACATAGGGGTTAGGGCTGGGATGCACGCCCAACGCGGGCTGCGGGCCACCTCCGGTCAGCACCTGTGCTGCCAGTTGCCCTGCCGCCCTGCCGTGCGAATACAGATTGACCAGCCGGCCACCAACAATGCCGTGGCCCAGGGTAAATTCCCAGCCGCCATAGATCGGCACAGGCGTGACGGCCGCGAGTTGCCGCAGCGCCTCGATGCTCGATATCCGCTCTTGGTTCGCATTCATCACAAACGACGCAAAATACACCAGCACCGTACCCTGGGGCAGCGCACGCACGGTCGCTAGCAACTCGTCGAGTGGCGCACCGGCAAGCGTGGAGATGTTGAGCCGGGGCCTGAACCCCAGGGCGGCCCGCTCGAAGGCTTGGTGGTTGAGGCGACCGGTCTCTGAGTCGTCGTGGATGGCTATGACCTGGCGCGTTTGCGGATGCAACGCAACAATCAAGCCCAACGTGTCACCGAAGCTCGGGGCCTCGTCAATGCCAAAAAAATTAGCCTGCCCCCGGATGCGCTCGGGGTCGAAGTAGTTGGTTCCGGCAAACACCACCGGTGTTGCGCCAAATAGCGTATCGCGCTGCTTTTCGAGCAGCGTAAAGGCGTAGTCGTCGGTGGACAGCACCAGGTCAAAGCGCCCTTTTCGGTATTTGCTGCGCAAGGTGTCAAGCACCAGCCTGTCATGCGCGGGTCCGCTGTAGTTTTTTGCGTCCAGGTACTCGATTTTGATATCGGCAGTGGGGTGGGCCTGGAGCAGCGTCTCGGTCATACCCCGCACCATGTCGTCTGAACCCTTGTAGCCGGCATGGTAAGAGTTCAGCACCAGTACCCGCTTGGCCGGTGCAATGGCATCCGCAGCCACGGTGGGCGGGCCAAACAATGCCCCCAACAGTGCCAGGGACCAAAATAGACAAAGTTTCAAGACAAACTCCCACAGTAAGGGCCTCTACGGGCATGGCTGCTTTAGACAATGACGCGCTTCTTCACCAGCATCGTACTGATGAACCGATGGCATTGTCAGCATCGGGGTTAAGCACAACGCCACGGTCCCCGTCCTGCCTGCCCTGACCGGGCAGGCTAGCCTAGGTAGCGGCTGATGTCGACTTCGTCGATCTGTTCGGGGTTTAAAAAACGCGCAGCGTAGCGGCGGTAAACGCCCGAGGTGAGAAACAGCGCAAACAAGTCGGGGTCGATATGGTGGTCGCGCTTGAAGTACGACAAGATCGCAACCGATTCGGACAGGGTCTTGGCCTTCTTGTAGGGACGGTCCGAGGCCGTTAGCGCCTCAAAAATGTCCGCAATCGCCATGATGCGGGAGGGGATAGAAAGCTCCTGGGCCGTCAATCGACAGGGGTAGCCGGTGCCAATCAGGGTTTCGTGGTGCGTGCCCGCATATTCAGGAATGCGTTTAAGGTGCTTGGGCAGCGGCAGGGTGTCGAGCATCGTAATGGTCTGGATGATGTGGTCATTGATCTTGAAGCGTTCCTCCTCGGTCAATGTGCCCCGCGCAATCGACAAATTGTAGATTTCACCCATGTTGTACAGGTCTTTGGGGACCTTGACCTGAAAACCAAACTTGGGGTTGAGGGTGCTCTCACTGCGTCGTCTGGGTATGCGGTGCGACTCCTTGTCGGCCAGCAGCCACTCCGGCACCGGCAGGGCGGGCGCCGGGGTGGTTCCGTGGCGCTTGAGTTCGTCACTTGACAGGCCGATGCGGTCGTCAAAGTGGCGCATCCAGGTGTGCTTGCCGATGCTGCGAATCCGCTCGACCTTTTCTGCCGCAATAAACTCGCCGCCAATATTGCACTCGGCAATAAAGGCAAAGTCGTCTTTGAGCTGTGCGACGCACGCTGCATAGGTAGCCTCGGCCGCCGCGGCTGGCTGTCCGCCAATGATGTTTTTGAGCTTGGCGATCTCGGCATCGCGCAACAGCACTTCAAAACGCATGCGCACTTCATGGATGCGGTTGTAAATGGTCTCAAGTTTGGTCGCCTTGTCGACCACATACTCTGGGGTGGTGACCTTGCCACAGTCATGCAGCCAGGCCCCAATGCGAAATTCGTCCCACTCTTCTTCGCTGTGAAAGCCAAACTCGGCCAGCGGGCCGTCGGCCACCTTGACCGCCTCCTCGGCCAGCATCATGGCCAGCTCGGGGACCCGTTCGCAGTGGCCGCCGGTGTGGGCACTTTTGGCGTCAATGGCGCTTGCCACGAGTTTGATCAGTGAATTGATCAGAACCTTCTGCGCCTCCAGCAGCGTCTGGTTCTCCAGGGCAACGGCAGACTGCGAAGCCATGGCTTCGATGAAACCGATCAATTCGCGTGGAAAGGGCACTACCTCCCCGGTGTTCTCGTGCAAGGCATTGATGAGCTGCAAGGCACCAATGACCTCGCCGTCGCGGGGTGACAGTGGTACGGTCAAAATCGACACGGTCCGAATGCCAGACTCTTCGCTGAAGCGCTTGGTGCCGCTTAGGTCAAAGCGGGTTTCGCTGTAGACATCATCAATAATGACCGTCTTGTTGTGGTTGACGGCGTAGGTCACCACGAATTTTTCATTGGGGCCGCCATCGGGAAGACTCAGTGGCAGCTCCAGCGACGGCAGAGCCTGGTCGTTGGTGCGCATTGCAAAGGCCAGTGTGTTGTGTTCTGTTTTGAGGAACAGGGTGCCAATGGCGCACTGTGCAATCTCCCGCCCTCCGTACAGAATGTGTCTGAGCAACACGTCTCGGTCCTTTTCCCGACTCAGCAATAGCCCGTTTTCAACCAGACTGGCGAGCTTCTTCTCGGCCAACAGCAGTGCCTTGGCGTCACTGCTCTGGCTCATCAGGTGTTCAGGGTGGATCCACTCCTGTGGCGTGGGCATGGGTGTCGGGCTCTGGGTTTTTGATGAAAGAAGCAGCTTTGTAACCCAATTGGCGATGAAAGTCACTCTCTCTATTGGACCGGGGTGCGATTCAAAGTGATGTGGCGATTCGGTTTTGCCCCCTCGCCGCAGCGGGGAGAGGGCTGGGGTGAGGGGCTGCCACAGGTTCCAGATTTCTTTCAATCATGCAAAACATCCACCCCTCACCCTAACCCTCCCCCGCTGGGGCGAGGGAATAAGAGACCACATCAATTGAATCGCACCCATTGGACCGGGGTGCGATTCAAGCTTTGACCTGCAGCCGGGTCAGTAGTGTGGCGACTTCGGCCGAGGAGCGAACGCCGAGCTTGGCGAAGACGCGGGCGCGGTGAACTTCAACCGTGCGTACCGAGACACACAATTCGTCGGCGATCTGTTTGTTGAGTTTGCCCGCTGCCACGCGCAGCATGACGGCCTGTTCGCGCTCGGTCAGACCGGCCAGGCGATCCTTGTCGCTTTGGTGGGCGTTGGCTTGTGCAAATGCGTTCGCCTCGACCACGAGTGCGCGCTGCACGCGCTGCACCAGGGCATCGCCGATGAAGGGTTTCTCAAGAAAATCGAAGGCACCCTTTTGCAGGGCGTCCACTGCCATCGGGATGTCGCCATGGCCCGACAAAAAAAGAATCGGCAACTGGACATGGCGCAGCAGCAGTTCGTCGTGCACCTGCAAGCCAGACATCGGCTCCATGCGCACATCCAGCATGATGCAACCACGCGCCGCCCCCTGGTCCAGTCGGGCCAACAACTCGGGTCCGCTGGCATAGGCATATACCGCCAGTCCGTGGGACTGCAGCAAGAACTCAAGTGCCTCACGCACGGACTTCTCGTCATCGACCAGATGCACCGCCGGGTGCGGTCCATTGCCAGGGGATGTCATGGGGTTTGCTCCTCGGTCAGCGTCGGCAAGGTGAATGAGAACCGCGCGCCACCCGTCGGGCTGCGGCTGGCCTCCAGCGCGCCATGGTGCGATTCGATGACCGAGCGACAGATCGAAAGTCCCATGCCCATGCCCTCGGGTTTGGTGGAATGAAACGGCTCGGCCAGCTCCTTGATCGAACGCCCACCCAGGCCGCAACCATTGTCGTCCACATCGACCCGCAAAAAGCGCGCGCCTGCGGCACTGACGGTGACCACGATCGATGGATCGGCGGTGCCCGACAGCGCATCGGCCGCATTGCGTACCAGATTGATCAGCACCTGCTCAATCAGCACGGGGTCAGCTTGCACCGGTGCCAAACCGGCGGGTGCCCTGATTTGCACCGGAATATGCAGGCGTAGCAGGTCGCGTCGCAGCAAGGTCAGTGCCCGCTCTACAATATCTTTCAGTTGACAGGGTTCGGGCTGCGGCGCACGACGGGTCAGAAAGCCGCGGATGCGTTGCACGATGCGGCCCGCTTCGGTGACCTGCTCGCCCTCACGCCGCAGGGCTCCGAGCACCATGGGGTCATTAAACTGCAGGCGCTCCAGCGAGCGCAGCACGCCGGCGTTGTAACTGGCCAGCGCGGCCAGCGGCTGGTTGAGCTGGTGCGCCAAGGCAGATGCGACTTCCCCCAGCGTGGTAAGCCGGGCCTGGTTGCCCAGCGCTTCGAGCTGGCGCCGTTCACGTTCCTCGGAGCGTTTGCGCGCGGTAATGTCGACGATGGAACCCATCCAGCCCATGTGCAGGCCCTGGGCATCGACCAGCGGGGCTTCGAAAATCATCACGTCGATGGGTGTGCCGTCGGCGCGCTGCCAGCGCGCCTCGTAGCCTTCGCGCGGGGCATGGCCCGCCATATTGCGCCGGTGGCGCTGCATGCTGACCTCGACCGACTCCGGTAGCCAATAGGGCATGGGTGGGAGCTGCCCCAAAAGCTGCTCGGACGAATACCCGACCAAGGCACAAAACGCGCGGTTGACGTGCACCAGTCGGCCCTCGATGTCGCGCCCGCGCAAGCCCACTGTCAACGAGTCCTCGATGGCGCGGCGCCAGGCTGCCTCGGTGCGCCAGCGGTCCGTGGCGCTGGCGACCTCGCGCATCTGCCGGCGCAAGGTCCAGGACGCGGCCGCACTGAGCAGTAAAAAAATGACCATCAGGCCCATCGGCAGGGTCTGCCACCAGGGTTTGTGCTGGTCGCGCGTGGCAAGCTCCAGGAAGGAATCGGGCATCAGCGGGTCCATGCTGACGCGGTAACTTTGCTGCCCGCCGGTCGGCCGAGCGTCCGCCGTGGCTGCGATTCGTTGCCCGTAATCGTCCACCAGGCGCACATCGTATTTGCGCGACAACCACCACGGTACGGTTTGCCGCAGCACCATGGCCGGGGCAAACCGCACGATCAGGCGACCCCCACCCCGGGTCGGCAAAGACAGATGCGCAGAGAGATCGCTGTCGTCGATCGGACTGGCCTGAAGCGAAGGGTCAGGTCGGGGGGTATGGGGAGGCACATGGGCCAGAATCCGATTGTCAGGGTCGAGTGCGGTCACGCTGATCCAGACCCTGCGTAAACCTTTGGCAACCCCCGGGTCACGCGACAGCGTGGCGTCATCAATCGGATGTGGCAGATTTTTCGCCAACGCCCTGGCTGCGCTTTCTTCGCCGCTGAGCCATTCTGAAATGCGACTCTCCAATGTCAATACGTCGGCGATCAGGGTGCGTCGCGCATCCTCGCGCTCCTGCTCATCGGACCACTGCAGCCACCGTCCTACCGTCAGGGAAAAAACCAGCGCCAAAAGAAAGGGCCACAGCCACATTCCCTGCCGTAGCGCGGGCAAAAGTGCGAAGGCCGGGGCCAACAAAGGGGGGCGGTTCATGGAAACTAGTTTAGGTGGTTTGCCTGGCGGATCAAAAAATGTGGAAAACCACAACTAGCGCAAGGCTTACGTTCATTTGACAATGCGGCCATACCAACCAAAGGAGACATCACCATGAAACATCGCTTTTTCCTACGCAGCCTACTGGCTGTTGCTGCAACCGCCGCCTTTGCACTGCCTGCATTTGCCCAGGCGCCGATTGTGATCAAGTTCAGCCACGTCGTGGCCAACGACACACCCAAGGGTCACGCGGCAGATTTTTTCAAGAAAAAGGCCGAGGAACTGACCAAGGGCAAGGTCAAGATCGAGGTCTATGCGAACAGCACGCTATACAAGGACAAGGAAGAAATGGAAGCGCTGCAAATTGGCGCGGTGCAGATGCTGGCGCCTTCACTGGCCAAATTTGGTCCGCTGGGCGTCAAGGAATTTGAAGTCTTTGACCTGCCCTATATTTTTGACGACTACAACGAACTGCATAAAATCACCCAGGGTCCCATGGGCCGTACCATGCTGGACAAGCTGGAGCCCAAAGGCATTCGCGGTCTGGCCTACTGGGACAATGGCTTTAAGTCGTTCTCTTCAAACAAGCCCATGAAGACGCCGGCGGACTTCAAGGGCATGAAGATGCGCATCCAGTCCTCCAAGGTGCTGGAATCGCAAATGCGCTCGCTGGGTAGCTTGCCCCAGGTGCTCGCGTTCTCCGAGGTCTACCAGGCGTTGCAGACCGGCGTGGTGGACGGCACCGAGAACCCCATTTCCAACCTTTACACCCAAAAAATGCATGAAGTGCAAAAGCATCTGACGATGAGTGAGCACGGCTACCTGGGTTATGCGGTCATCACCAACAAGAAGTTCTGGGACGGACTGCCGGCCGACATCCGCAAGCAGCTCGAAGAAGCCATGGTGCAGGCCACCAAGTTTGCCAATGATGTCGCCAAGTCCGAAAACGACAAGTCGCTGGATGCCGTCAAGAAATCTGGCAAGACCCAGGTTTATGTGCCAACGCCTGAAGAACGTACGGCACTCAAGAAAGCCCTGGTCAAGACCCACGCCGAGATGGAGTCGCGCATTGGCAAAGAGCTGATCCAGAGCATCTACAAAGAAACCGGGTTTGATCCGGCCAAGCTGTAGCAAGCCAAAAAACCCGGCAA